>CAZLSD010000158.1:0-7579 GCA_964561775.1 uncultured Desulfarculus sp.
GGGCCGAGTGGGTGGGCAGCAGCTTGGACCAGCGCTCGCGCCCCAGCAGGTCCAGGTATTCCTGGCGGTCGCGCACCCCATGCACCCACTTGTCCAGCCAGGCCAAGGCTCCCTCTTGGGTGCGGGTGGCCTGGGCGTACTCCAGGAAGAAATCGTTGTCCAGGCCGTAATAGCCCTGCACCGGGGCGGGATGGCAGCCCAGGGGCGCCTCGCAGACCGCGCTCACCGCCAGGCCGGGGATGAGGGTGCGGTCGGGGTCGGCCCGGATCGCCTCGGGGTCCACCAACTCCTCGCAGGTTATGAGCACCTCCTTGGCGGCGTAGGCCGCCTGGCGGCTGAAGCCCAGCGCGCCCCAGGCCTGGCAGTTGCCCTGGGGATCGGCCCGCTGCACGTGCAGGATGGTCACGTCGGGGTTGATGGCCTTGATGGCCAGGAGCTTCTCTCCGCTGTGGGGGCAGGTCATTTCCTTGAAGTGGGGGTTGTCCCGGGGCACGTCGCTGCCCAGGGGCGAGCGCCCCACGGCCATGGGCAGGCCGCGCGCCCCGGCCTCCAGGGCCAGGGTGATGCTGAAGTTGCTGTGGTTCACCATGGCCAGCGGCCGGGGAACCCCCTGTTCCACGGCCCGGCGGAAACTGTAGCCCAGGCCGCTGCTCACGTTGCCCACCCAGGCCGCGATGACCTTCTCGGCCAGCCCGGCGGCGATGATCTGGTCGAAGCAGATATTGCTGATGGGGGCCACCAGGGTCAGGGGGCCGATGCCCTGGCGGATGATCTCATGGGCGGCGGCGAAAGGGATCAAGGCCTCCAGGGCCGCGCAGAGGGCCAGGGTCTGGCCGGGCTTGACCAGCCGGGCCACCGCCTCTTCGAGGGTCGTCACCTTGCTGGCGTTCTTCTTCACCCCGGCCTCCTGGTGTGGGTTCGCTCTGCCCTACATCCATAGCAAAGCCGCGCCCGATGCTCAAGCGGGCTTGCCAAGGCGGGCCGCCCTGGCTAAACTAACCCCGCGCCACTGGGAGTTCATGACTTGACCTACGAAATACTAAATCCAGCCCATCTGCGGCCCCACCCGGACTTCGCCCGGCTTTTCGATCCCTTGAGCCGGGAGGAAATGCTCTCGCTCAAGGAGGGCATGGCCGGAGGGATGCGCTTCCAGCCCCTGCTGGTCAGCCCCGAGGGTCTCATCCTGGCTGGAGTGGAGCACTGGCAGGCCGCCCTGGAACTGGGCTGGGACCAGATCAGCGTCTGCCGCGCGCCCAGGCTATCCCCGGCCCAGACCCGCTCCCTCATGGTGGCCGAGAATATCCGCTCCCGCGAGGTGCGCGAGGAGCACCTGTGGCGCGGCATGAACAACTTCTTCGACATGGAGCCCCTGCGTCCGCCAGGAGGCTGGTGAACCATCAGCCGCCGCCCGGGCGGGCGGCCAGCCAGCGGCAATCCGCCGGAACAGGGCCTCTGAGGCCTGGTCTTAAGAAAATATCCTTAAGAGCCCTCGTACCTTTGCAGGATTCATGACAGCCCAAGGCTGGCGGGAATCCTGCGCGCGGGGCGCTAAAGCGGTCCGCTCCGCCGCCAGCTGTCACGCCGCTGGCAGGGCGGCAAAGGTGGCTCCCGCCTTTTCCCGCGCCAGCGCCGCGCCAGCTGGCTAGGCCGCCGGTCCGCTCGGCGCGTCCAAAACCCGCCGGACCGTGGTCAGCAGTTCGGTTCGCCGATAGGGCTTGGCCACGAAATCCCGCGCTCCGTTTTCCAGGGCCTCCTGCACCTGGGTGTCGGCGGCATAACCGCTGGCCACCACGATTTTGACCTGGGGGTCTCCGGCCAGCATCTCTTGCAAGGCCTTGCGCCCGCCCATGCCCGGCATGCCCAGGTCCATCACCACCAAGTCGGGTTTGGGGTCCAGGCTGCGGCAGGTGCTTAAGGCCTGTTCCCCGGAGGTGGCGGTCCAGACCGCGTAGCCGGCCTGGGTCAGGAACCGGTAGCCCATCTGCAGCAGGGCTTCCTCGTCGTCCACCAAGAGCACCCGCTCCCGGCCGCCGGGCAACTCCGCGGGAGCCAGCGCCGGAGCCGGGCCCACCGGCTGCTGGGACAGCACCGGCAGGTAGATGGTGAAGGCCGTGCCCTGGCCGGGAGCGCTCTGGCAGGTGATGTGCCCGCTGTGGCCGGTCACGATGCCATGCACGGTGGAGAGTCCCAGGCCGGTGCCCTTGCCCGGTCCCTTGGTGGTGAAGAACGGCTCGAAGATGTGCTCCTGGGTCTCTTGGTCCATGCCCTGGCCAGTGTCGGAGACGATGAGCGCTACGTAGGGGCCGGCCTGCAGGCGGCCGCAAGTGGCGCAGGCCCGCTCATCCATCATCATGTTCTCGGTCTTGATGCGCAGCAGGCCGCCCTCGGGCATGGCGTGGGCGGCGTTGGTCCCCAGATTGAGCAGGATCTGCTCCATCTGGTTGGCGTTGGCGTTGATGGTTTGCAGGTCGGGGGCCAGGTCGGTTTCGATGCGGATCATCTTGGGTATGGTCTTGCCCAGGAGTTGGGCGGCCTGGGCCGCCTCCTTGTTCAGGTCCATGGGCATCATCTCCACCTCCACCTTGCGGCTGAAGGTGAGTATCTGGCGCACCAGGCCCTTGGCCCTCTCCGCCGCCTCCAGCACCTGCTCCAGGTCGTCGGGGGCGGGTTGGCCCCGGCGGGCGTCGTCCAGGGCCATCTCGCTATAACCAACGATGACCCCCAGGATGTTGTTGAAGTCGTGGGCTATGCCTCCGGCCAGGGTGCCCACGGCCTCCATTTTCTGGGCCTGGATGAGCTGCTTTTCCAGGGCGGCGCGCCGCTGTTCGTCCTCCACGGCCTGGGTGATGTCGCGGGCGTAGATGGCGATGCCGCCGATGCGCCCTTGTCCGTCGCTCACGGGGTAGAAGTGGTTGTCGAAATGACGGCCTTCCCGGCTGTCCTGGAAACGTAAGGGGCGTCCCGTGGACAGGGCCTCTTCGAAGCGTTCCCGGCGTCCCTGGGCCACCTCGGGGACCAGATAATCCAGGATGCTTTGGCCCTTGAGGGACTGCGGCGTGTGCCCCAGGCGGGCGGCGGCCACCTCGTTGGCGGCCACCACCTTGTAGTCGCGGTCCAGCAGGAGCACCACGTCGGTGGTGGCGTCCAGCAGGCCGCGCAGGGAGGCCTGGCTTTGCCGCAGCTCCATCTCGGCCTGCTTGCGCGGGGTGATGTCAGCCACCGTGCCCAGCAGGGCGCTGGCGCGCCGGCCCTGGCCTTCGCCCCCGAAGACGGCCATGCCGTGGGCCTCCACCCAGCGCTGGCTTCCGTCGGGCAGATTGAGGCGGTACTCGGCGAAGTAGGGGAGCGGCCGCGCCGGGTCCAAGGCGGCCTCCACCGCCGCCCAAACCTTGGGCAGGTCCTCGGGGTGCAGGCGGGACAGCACCAGCTCATTGGGGCCTTCTAGGCCGGAGACCTGGAAAATCTGGGCATAACGCTGGTCCCAGCTGGATCGCTTGCTGCGGATGTCGTAGCGCCACCAACCCATGCGGGCCGCGTCCAGCACTAGCTGCCTCTGCTTGAAGAGCATCTCCTGCTCTTCCTGGGCCTCCAGCTTGGCCAGGAAGACGGCCACGTTCTCGGCCAGCCGTTCGACCAGGGCGATTTTCTCCGGCGTGAAGCGGCCCGGGCGCTTGTCGTTTAGCTGGATGAGCCCGAAGGCCACCCCTCCCGCGCGCAGGGGGATGAGGGCCACCGATTCATAGCCGGCTCCGTTGCAGCGGTTGCGGGTGCGGGCCTGGCGGTCGGCGTCGGTGGTGGTGGCCAGCAGTTCCGTGGTGCAGTTGGACCAGAAGCTGCCGCCGTTGGTGAAAAAGGGCAGGGCCGGGTCGAAGCGGCCTTGCAGGATGTTGCCGCACATGCATTCCAGGACGGGCTTCTGCTGGGCGTCGCGCAGGATTTCGCCGTCCCGGCCGCGGACGCAGAGGCTGTTTTCCAGGCGTACGAAATCGGCGGGGAACCCGGAGGTCTCGAAGTAGGGGTAGTCATCGCCCTGGCGCAGGCGGATGCCCACGGCCTGGCAACCCGACCAGGCCTGCAAGCGGGCCAGCACCGCGGTGAGCAGGGCGCAGCGGTCGCTGGCCGAGTTGACCAGGCCCAGCACCTCGGCGGTCAGGGCTTTTTCCTCCTCGGCTTGCTTGCGCTCGGTCACGTCGATGAAGGTGGCCAGGAAATCCTCGCCCAGGGTGATGCCCGAGATGACCATGATGCGTTCCTGGCCGTTTTTGCAGGTCACCCGGTACTCGTGGGGGGTGATGTCGTCATTGCCGCGGGAAGCCTCGCTCAGGGCGTCCTGCCAGGTCTGGACGACCCAAGCGCGGTAGGCGGGGTCGGGATAGGCCAGCCGCCACCAGTGCTCTACCGTGGGGACGTCCTCATGGGTATAGCCGAAGGTCTGGGTGAAGCGTTCGTTCAGCTCGATGATGCGTCCTTGGGCGTCCACGAAGACCAAGGGAACCGTGGCCGCCTGGAAGAGCTGGCGGAAGCGGCGGTCGCTTTCGTGGGTGGTGGCCTCAGCCGCCTGACGGGCCTGGGCGGCCTCTTCCAGGATATCGCGCACCGCCTCGATTTCGGCTACGAGGGATCCTGTGATGCGCTGGCCCTTGCTCAGGGCCAGGGAGGCCACGGCGTCGGCCAGGCGGCCTCCGGAAAGGCGGCCGCCCAGCAGGCTGATCAGGGTGGCCAGCAGGATGGCCGTCAACAGGGCGGCTCCCGTGTAGATGATGGGGCCGTAATACTCCCAGGATGAGATGTCCAGAGTCAGGGTCCAGGGGGCCAGGCTGGCGTTGGCCATAAAGCGGGGGCTGGGCTGCCCCTGCCAGGGCTCCGGGACGGCCTCACCCCAACTGGCCAGCTCATCCTTTTTGCTGTCCAGCAGGCTTATGAACCAGCCCGTGGGCAGGTGGAGCTCGTTGACGCGCTCCTTGATCTTGCGGGTGGGGATGCTGCTGAGCAAGAGCAGGCGCGTTTGAGCGTCGCGTACAACCGGAACCACCACCGCCACCAGGGGCTCCTGGGCGATTGGCCCCAGGAACATGTCGCCCACCGCCGGACTCCCCGTGGCCAGGACCTGGGGCACGGCGGCGTGGCCGCGGGGAACCGGCAGCTTGGGCAGGGCGGCGCCCAAGGGCAGGCGGGTGTTCATGATCATCTGGGAGGACAGGTCCGCCAGGATCACCTCGCCCTCGAACTTGTCGCGGAAGTTGAGAGAGGCCTTGTAGAAGTCTTTCAGGCGCGGCGGATCGTCCAGCAGGGGCGAAGAGGCCATCATCTGCAACACCGCTATCTGCTCGCGCAGATAGCGGTCCACCTGGCGAGTGACCTGGCTGGCCCTTTCCTGGGCGTCCTGGGCGCGCTCGTCCATCAGGTGCCGCACCTGGATGACGGCTATGAAGGCCCCCATCAACAGCAGGGGCAGCACGCAGAGCCAGATGAGCCTGGACAGCAGGAAACGCAGGGCCCGCCCGCGCGGCGAGCCCTGGCCGTTGGGGGTGGAAGGCGGCGGGTATGGGGTCATGGCAGCGCCATGGCCGGGCAGGGTGGCGTTTCTATCGCCAAGCGCCAAGGCCTATGCTGGTCTTGCGCTGGTGGAGCCGCGCCAAAGGCGCTTTTCATGGCCATGCTCCCCCCGAAATCTTGGGCCGCGAAAAAACACCAACCGCCGTCATCAGCCACAAAGCATAAAAACCATAAGCTCGCCTGGCGGTATTATTTTCAATTATGCGGCTTCAAGCCGCCTATTGGCAACCTCCCCGCCGGCGCGTGATGGCCTATAATGAGAACCAGGGCGCGGCCGCAACCGGTCGCGGCAACCTGTAAGCGTGGGAGGCCCATGGACGATTATCTCCGTCCCCGTCTGGCGGTCAGCAAGCGCCTGGGCTTCGCCCCCTACCCGCGCCAGATATTCGAGCTGAGCGACTCGGGCAAGGGGCGCGAGCTGGACTGACAACGTCCCGCCAGGGGATGTCCCATCTTGAACGGAGGCAGACAAGCCATGGCCATCCGCGTGGTCAGACTGGGTTCGCCCCGCCAGCCCGGCGAGGGGCTGCGCCTGGGCACGGTGCGCCGCCCGCCCCGGGGCGTGCCCAAGAGCGAGCTGGCCAGCCGCGACTTCTATGACGTGTGGCTGCCCAACCTGGCCCCCAGCGAGGAACTGCTCAAGCAGGGCCAGGCCGCCCAGGACGAGCCGAACGGCCAGGCCTGGAAACGTTTCGAGCGCCGTTTCCGCGCCGAGATGAAGGCCCCCGAGGTCAGCCGGGTGCTGGACCTGCTGGCCGCCCTCTCGCGCCAGACCGACTTCTCCCTGGGCTGCTACTGCGCCGGCGAGGAGCGCTGCCACCGCGCCATCCTGCGCCAGCTGCTGGCGGAGCGGGGCGCGGAGATAACCTAGACGGTCCGCTCCGCCGCCCCTTGACATATTTGGATGACGGCGGTAAACAAGTAATCGTTACTTTTAAATAATAATTATCCTAATCGAGGCGGGGAATTTGCGCGACAAGCACCAGCGTCTGGAGCAGATGAAGGAGGCCCTCAAGCAGGCCGGCCTACGTCTGACCCCCCAGCGTCTGGCCGTGGCCCGCGTCCTGGCCGAACGCCTGGACCACCCCAGCGTGGAGGAGATCCACCGGGAGGTCCTGCGCGACTTCCCCACCACCAGCCTGGCCACCATCTACAAGATCGTCACCAAGCTCAAGGAACTGGAGCAGGTGCTGGAGCTGGGCTTCGCCGACGCGGGCAGCCGCTATGACGGATACAAGCCCTATCCCCACCCCCACGTGATCTGCGTCAAGTGCGGGGCCATCGCCGACCCCGAATATGGCGACATGGCCAGGATGGCCCGGGAGATGGCCAGGATGTCCGGCTACGCCATCACCAGCCACCGGCTGGATTTCTTTGGGCTGTGCCCGCGCTGCCAAAAAAAGGCCCGCTAGGGCGCGGCTAATTTTTTTGGGCTGAAAGGGAAAATAATTATCACGTACCAACCCTAGTGTCATAACAATCAACCGCGCTAGCCGGGAGGGACAGCCCAGCGACGCGCCAACCTGGGAGGGATGAAGATGAAAGAAGAGAAGAAACTGACCACCGCCTTTGGCAAGCCCGTGGCCGACAACCAGAACACCCAGACCGCCGGTCCGCGCGGCCCGGCCCTGCTCCAAGATGTCTGGTTCCTGGAGAAGCTGGCCCACTTCGACCGCGAGGTCATCCCCGAGCGGCGCATGCACGCCAAGGGCTCGGGCGCTTTCGGAACCTTCACCGTCACCCACGACATCAGCAAATACACCAAGGCCAGGCTGTTCTCGGCGGTGGGCAAGAAGACCGACATGTTCGTGCGCTTTTCCACCGTGGCCGGCGAGCGCGGCGCGGCCGACGCCGAGCGCGACATCCGGGGCTTCGCCATGAAGTTCTACACCGAGGAGGGCAACTGGGACCTGGTGGGCAACAACACCCCGGTCTTCTTCCTGCGCGACCCCCTGAAATTCCCCGACTTGAACCACGCGGTCAAGCGCGACCCGCGCACCAACATGCGCAGCGCCAAGAACAA
>CAZLSD010000159.1:0-7552 GCA_964561775.1 uncultured Desulfarculus sp.
GCTCGGAGATGTGTATAAGAGACAGGGATGTCCCTGGCCGGGGAGACGGCCAAGCGCTTTTTGCTCAGCCACCTGCTGCTGCTCCACGCGGGGCAGGCCTTCGAGTTGGCCCGGCACGGCCAGCACCCCCTGGTCTACTTCGCCCCCCACCCGCCTTGGCGGCAGAAGCGCCTGAACGCCTGCATCCCCGACACCTTCTACCGCGAGCTGTTCATGTCCCCCTGCCTGGCCGGCTGGGACCGGGGCGAGGACAAGCACCGCTACATGCACCTGTGCCACCAGGTCTTGAGCCGCAGCCATTTGAACGCCCTGGCCAAGCTCAAGGAGGCCGGCATCATCCAGAACAACCTGGTGGTGCTGCCCCAGACCAGCAACATCAGCCTGGCCAACAACGGCACCCACATCAGCCTGGGCTCGCGGCTGTTGGGGCGGGCCCTGGCCGATCCGGCAAGCGGCTTCGGTCCGGCCCAGGAGAAATCCTTGGGCGATCTGGTCATCAAGTTCGTGGAGCACTTCCTGCCCCTGTTCGTGGGCTCCTACAGCGCGGCCCCCTACCGCCTGGACTTCAAAGACTTTCATCCCGAGAACGTGCTGGGTTTCCTGCCCCACGAGCTGGATTACACCCATTTGCGCATGATCTGGCGGCGCTGGAAGAAGAAGGCCAAGCTCAAGGCCCTGGGGGTGAGGCTGACGCCTTTCGGCCCGCCCTGGCTGGACCGCCTGGCCGCCGGCCTGCTGCGGCTAAAGGGCGACCTGGTGCCCGATTTCCGCCTGGTGGACTATCTGGCCGCGCCCTTGTCCACCGACCAGGCCCCGGCCCTGGACGGCCGCCTGGGCAACCAGGAGCGTCTGAAGCGCCAACTGGCCCAGGCCGGGGTCTTCGACGAGAGCATGGCCACCTACCTGCTCTACCGCCAGCGGCAGCAGGCGGCCATGGGCTACTCGGGTTTCGAGGGGCGTCACTACAGCCTGTTCCCCAGCCTGGCCCGCGACCTGGCCCCGGCCACGGCCTTGCAGGCCCTGCTCACCGCCCTGGCCTGCCGGCTCATCATGGAAGGGCGGCTGAACCATGACATGATCCCCGACACCCCCCAGGTGGAGTCGGAGCGGCGGCAGATATTCTTCGCCGCCGCCCTGGGGGTGCCCACCTTCTACCTGCACGCCCAAAGCGGCAACCACTTCCTGGCCGGGCTGGCCAGCCAGACCGCCCGGGCGCGGGCCAGCCGGCGCTATCCCCACTACCTGCGCCTGCACAACCTGGAGTACCGCCGCGCCCTGCTCATGTTCCTGCGCCGCGAGGCGGGGGATCTGGCCCAGGACCTGGGGCAGCCGGACCTGCTCTACGATCTGGCCCAGCGCCTGGAAAACGGCCAGGCCGCCAGCGCTCATCAGGCGCTGGTCAAGGGCGTCATGGCGCGCCTGGGCCTGCGCGACCCGCTCAAGGTCTCGGCCTCCCAGTTCAACCAGGCCGCCGAGGCCCATTACCGGGGTGATCTGGCTCCCGCCCACCTGGCCGAGGGCCTGGAGTTCCTGGCCCGCGACCTGGCCTCCCCCGAGTTCCGCCGCGCCGCCCGCCACTCGGCCCTGGGCCAGGCCCTGGCCTGGAGCCTGGGCGAGGCCGACCCGGCCCTGGCCGCGCGCCAACTGGGCGACCAACTGCTACGGGGGGAAATGCCCCCCCAAGACGTGTTGCGTCTTTTGGACCTGCTGCTTATCTCCCTGGCCCACGACGCCCAAGAAGCGGCCGCCGCCCTGGGCCGGGAGCCGGAGGAGAAACTTGCCGGCCTTGCCGCATCAGTACATTGATCGGCGCAGCGGCCTGGCGGTCAGCGAGATCCTGCTGGCCGACCGCACCGTGCGCTTCATCTATCACTCCCTGCGCGAGAAGGCCGCCCCGGTCTTCAAGGCCCTGACCGGAGCGCGCGCCAGCGCCCTGTTGGGCTGGCTGCGCTATGACCTGGCCCTGGGCCAGAAGGGGGCTGGGGCCCGGCTGATAAAGGAGCTGGGCCTTAACACCGACGAACTGCTGGAGGACGCCGCCATGCTGGACACCCCCCGCAAGGTATTCGAACGCCAGATACGCTATTGGGAGCGCCGGCCCCTGGCCGCCGAGGCCGACTCGGTGGTCTCGCCCTGCGACTCCCGGGTCATCCTGGGCTCCCTGGCCGACGGCTCGCCCCTGTTCATCAAGGACAAGTTCTTCGACCTGGCCGAGCTCTTGGGTGGAGCGGACAGCCGCTGGACCAAGGCCTTCCAGGGCGGGGACTACGCCGTCTTCCGCCTGACCCCGGAGAAGTACCACTACAACCACGCCCCGGTCTCGGGCTGGGTGCTGGACCACTACGGGGTGGACGGGTATTTCCACTCCTGCAACCCGGAGGCGGTGCTCAGCCTGGCCGCGCCCTATTCCAAGAACCGGCGGGTGGTGACCATCATCGACAGCGACGGCCCGGGCGGCAGCGGGGCCGGCCTGGTGGGGATGGTGGAGGTGGTGGCGCTGATGATCGGCGAGGTGGTGCAGTGCTACAGCGAGCAGGCCTATGAGGATCCCCAGCCGGTGCTGCCCGGTCTGTGGCTCAAGAAGGGCCAGCCCAAGAGCCTGTTCCGCCCCGGCTCCAGCACGGTGGTGCTGCTCTTCCAACCCGGCCGCGTGCGCTTCGACCAGGATATCTTGGACAACCTGGTGAGCCCCGGGGTGGCCACCCGCTTCAGCCAGGGCCTGGGCCGGCCCTTGGTGGAGACCGAGGTGGAGGTTCGCTCGCGCATAGGCCGCGCCAGGGGGAGCGGCCAGGGCCGCGGCCTGGACGACGGCCAGGCGGCCCTGGGGAGAGTGGCGTGAGCCCGGAGCTTTTCCTGGCCGCCGCCGGGCTGGCCGGGCTGGCCTATCTGGCCTGGGGCTTTCACTGGCTTCCCCAGGAGCGCTGGCAGGTGCTGGCCTGCCTGCCCCTGACCAAGAAGGGGCGCGGCCGCTGGCGGGGCTTGAACATCACCTGGTACGGCCTCTTGGTGGCCAACGCCCAGGCCTTTGCCGTAGCCCTGCTGTTTATGCTCCTGGGCAGCCTGGAGGTGGAGTGGCCGACCAGCGCCGGGCTGCTGGCCCTCATGCTGGGCTTGTGCCTGCCCGGCTCGCGCTGGCTGGCCCAGCTGGTGGAGAAGAAATCCCACACCTTCACCGTGGGCGGGGCCTCCTTCCTGGGCCTGCTCCTGGCCCCGGCCCTGCCCTGGCTGGCCAGCTGGCTGCCCGGCCTGGGCGCGGCGGGCCAGATTCCCGCCCTGGCCTGGTGCGCGGCGGTGACTTGCGCCTACGCCCTGGGCGAGGGCCTGGGCCGCCTGGCCTGCTTAAGCTTCGGCTGCTGCTATGGCAAGCCCCTGGAAGAGTGCCCGGCCTGGCTGCAACGGATATTCGCGCGTTGCTGCTTCGTTTTCGAGGGGGCCAACAAGAAGATCGCCTACGCCGGCGGCCTGGAGGGGAAAAAGGTCTTCCCCATCCAGGCGCTCACCGCCCTGGTCTGCCTGGGCGCGGCCCTGGGCGGGGCCTATCTTTTCCTGCGCGGGGATTACGCCTCCGCGCTCTTGATCTCCTCGCTCATCACCCAGGCCTGGCGCGTGCTCTCCGAGTTCCTGCGCGCCGATTACCGGGGCGGGGGCAGACTCAGCGCCTACCAGCTCATGGCCGGCGGGGCGGGCCTGTGGACCCTGGGCCTGGCCTGGCTGCTGCCCCGCGCCGCCACGCTCCCGCCCGCCCTGGAGCAGGGCCTGGGGCTATTCGCCGCCGCCGGGCCGCTTTTGGTGGTGCAGGCCGCCTGGCTCTTCACCTTCTTCTATTATGGCCGCAGCCGGGTCACCACCTCGGTGCTCTCCATCCAGGTTCTGCAAAGCCGCATATAAGGCCTAGCCAACCCATCAACTCAAGGAGCCGCCATGGGCAAGAGAAAGGTATTGTTCGTCTGCGTGCACAACTCGGCCCGCAGCCAGATGGCCGAGGCCTTCCTGCGCCTCTTGGGCGGGGACCGTTTCGACGTGGCCAGCGCCGGCCTGGAGCCCACGGTCATCAACCCCCTGGTGGTGGAGGTGATGGCCGAGCTGGGCATGGACCTGAGCGCCAAAACCACCCAAAGCGTCTTCGACCTGTTCAAGAACGGCCGCCTTTTCGACTACGTCATCACCGTCTGCGACGAGTCCAGTGGCCAGGCCTGCCCCATCTTTCCCGGCATCACCGCGCGCCTGCACTGGAGCTTTCCCGACCCCGCCGCCCTGACCGGCAGCCATGAGGAAAAGCTCGCCGCCCTGCGCGGCATCCGGGACAGCGTGCGGGCGCGCGTGGAGGCTTGGCTGGCCGAACTGGGCGCGTGAGCGCCTTTACCCGCCTTGGCCCGCTTGGCCTGATCGCCCTGCTGACCGCCTGGCTCTGCCTGGCCCATGCCTGGCCAGCCAGGGCCTGCTCCAGCCAGGCCGTCCTCTTGGACTCGGCCCAGGAGCTGTACAACCGCCGCGCCGATCTGGACCAGGCCCGCCAGGCCGCCCACCGTTTCCGCCTGGCCCTGGCGGCGGCGCCGCGCTGCCGGCAGGCCGCCCTGGGCCTGGTCAAGTCCCTGGTCTGGATCGGGGTGCTCTCCGCCGGCGATCAGGAGATGGACGCCTTCCGCGAGGCCGTGGAGACGGCCCGGGAGCTGGTCCGCCACGACCCCCGCGACGGAGCCGCCCAATATTGGCTGGGGACCAGCCAGGCCTTGAAGGCCAACGCCGCCGGGCTCTCGGCCCTGGCCCTGGTGAGCCAGGCCCGCCACAGCCTTCAGCGCGCCCTGGAGCTGGACCCCGGCCTGGACCAGGGCGGACCGCACCGGGTGCTGGGCAGGCTCTATTGCAAGCTGCCGGCCTTGCTGGGCGGCGACTACGCCAAGTCCGAACGCCATCTGCGCCAAGCCCTGGAGCTGGGCCCCGCCTATTGGCTCAACCACCTCTATCTGGCCGCCCTGCTGCTGGAGCTAAACCGCCGCGACGAGGCCCGCGCCCTGCTGGGCCAGGTGTTGGCCGGCCCAGCCCCCGCCGGGCAGGAGCCCGAATACCAGCTCTGGCGCGGCCAGGCCCTGCGCCTGTTGCAGCGCCTGGACCAGCCCTGAGGCGATCCCAGCCGCCCCCGCCACGTAATGCAAATACCACCTTGGCGTAACCTGACCGTCAAACAAGCCTGCTAAAACTCACAGGCAACAGGCACGACTAGGAACATCAGCCACTGCTGCTCTTCCTGTCGGCTGTCAGCGCGTTCCATACAAGCAAATTTTTCGTAGGCTCGGGGAGGATCCGCCGTGCTGCAAACCCGTTGGATGATCAAACGCGGCCAAAACGGCGACCAGGACGACGCAACGGAGGCCTTTTCCTCCCGTCCCTGGGGCTCGCCCACCTTTCTACGCTCGCCGCTAAGGCGCAAGCTGGAGGAAGTGCTGGCTTTAGGCAGCCCCCTGGCCCTGGTGCTGGTGCGGGTGGCGGGTTTCTCCCTCTTCGAGAAGCTCTATGGCCAAAGCCTGGGCCAGCGGGTGGTGGAGGCCCTGGGGCGCATATTGCACACGGAGATCGCCCAGCTCAGCCTGGGCACCCAGCTCAAGGCGCTGGAGCACCTGGAGGGCGCCGGCTTCATGGTGCTGTTTCCCAACGGCGTGCACAGCCTGGACGGGCTCTTCGACCTGGCCTTCCGCCTGCGTCTGTCGGTGCGCAATTCCTTGAACCAGGAGGTGATGCAGCTCACCGGCCAGGCGCTTTCCGTGGAGTCGGGTTGCTCATTTTTGCCCGCCCACTCGCGGCAAAGTTTGGAGAACCTGCTCTACACCGCCCTGGAGGACGCCCACCAGACCGCGCGCGGCTCCCTGGACCCCAGCAAGCTGGGGCTGATGCACCAGTTCCGCCAGCTCCTGGACGCGCCCCACCTTAGAAGCGTCTATCAACCCATCGTGGACCTGCGCAGCGGCGAGGTGCTGGGCTGGGAGGCCCTGGCCCGGGGGCCGCAGGGCAGCTACTTCCAGTCCCCCCACATGCTCTTCGACTTCGCCGAGGAGGTGGGCAGCATCTTCGTGCTGGAGCGGGTCTGCCGCGAGCGGGCCCTGGCCGGCCTGGGGCCCTTGTGCCAGGGGCAGAAGCTGTTTCTGAACATCCACCCCCAGACCCTGGGCGACCCCAGTTTCCGCCCCGGCGAGACCAGGAGCCTGCTGGAGGCCGCGGGGCTGCACCCCCACAACGTGGTCTTCGAAATCACCGAGCGCCACCCCATCAAGGACTTCACCCTGTTCCACCGCACCCTGGACCACTACCGTTCCCAGGGCTACCTGGTGGCCATCGACGACGTGGGCACCGGCTATTCGGGGCTCAGCAGCCTGGCCAAGGTGCGGCCGGACTTCATCAAGGTGGACATGAGCCTGATAAGGGGCATCGACGCCAACCCGGTGCAGCGGGCCCTGGTGGAGACCCTGGTCACCTTCGCCGACAAGATAGGCTGCGCCATCGTGGCCGAGGGCATAGAGACCGAGACCGAGCTGACCAGCATCATGGCCATGGGCGTGCACTATGGCCAGGGCTATTTCCTGGCCCGCCCCGCCGCGCCCAAGCCCCCGGCCCAGGTCCCGGCCGCCCTCTTCGGAGTGGCGCGGGGCAAGGCCCTGGGCAGGGGCATGACCGAGTGGACCTGCTCCCTGCCCCTGCGCGAGCTGGCCGAGCCGGCCATCCAGGTGCCGCCCGAGACCCCCACCCGCGAGGTCAAGAGCATCCTGGACAGCCAGCCCATCGGCGGGTTGGTGGTGGTGCAGGGGCAAAAACCCCTGGGCCTGGTCATGAGCCACAGCCTGGACCGCCTGCTGGGGGCCTATTACGGCACCTCCCTCTATTGGGGGCGCAGCGTCACCCGGGTCATGGACCCCTCGCCGCTCATCGTGGATGGCTCTTTAGCCGTGGAGCAGGTGGCGGCCACGGCCATGAGCCGGGAGCGCTTCAAGATCTACGACCACATCATCGTCACCGAGGGCGGCCGGCTGTTGGGCATCGCCAGCGTGCAGAAGATGCTGGACGCCCTGGCCCGCACCCAGGTGGAGATGGCCCGCGGCATGAGCCCGCTTACCGGCCTGCCCGGCAACGTGGCCCTGGAGCAGGAGATCGAGCGCCTGTGCCACGAGGGCCGCGCCACCAGCTTCATCTACGCCGATCTGGACCACTTCAAGGTCTACAACGACTGCTACGGCTTCGAGGCCGGCGACAAGATGATCCTCCTGATCTCGCGCCTGCTGGTGTGGGCGGTCAACCGCCACGGCACCCCGGGCAGCTTCGTGGGGCACCTGGGCGGCGACGACTTCGTGGCCACCACCGGCCTGGTCAAGGCCGAGCGGGTCTGCCAGGCCGTGGTGCGCTGCTTCCAGCGCCTGGTGGGCAGCTACTACAGCCCCGAGGATCGGGCCAACGGCTATGTGCTGGGCAAGGACCGCATGGGCCAGCCCGGCCGCTTCCCCCTGGTCTCGGTCTCCCTGGCCATCGTGGACAGCATGGGGCCCTGCCAGTTCGGCGACATCAGCAA
>CAZLSD010000160.1:0-7545 GCA_964561775.1 uncultured Desulfarculus sp.
TATCACGGCGACACCCTGGGCGCGGTGAGCGTGGGCGGCATCGACCTGTTCCACCAGGTCTACGGCCCCCTGCTCTTCCCCACCCAGCGTCTGCCCCAGCCCCATTGCCGGCGCTGCCGCCTGGGGCTGAAGTTCCCGGCCTGCGACCTGGCCTGCGCCCAGGCCCTGGAGACCTTGCTGGAACGGGAGGGTCACACCATCTGCGCCCTCATCGTGGAGCCTCGCGTGCAGGGGGCCGACGGCATGATCGTCCAGCCGCCAGGCTACCTGAAGCGCCTGGAGCAGATCTGCCGCCGCCACGACGTGCTCTTCATCGCCGACGAGGTGGCCACCGGCTTTGGCCGCACGGGAGAGCTGTTCGCCTGTCAACTGGAGGGCGTGCAACCGGACCTGATGTGCCTGGGCAAGGGTCTCACCGGCGGGGTGCTACCCTTATCGGCCACCCTGGCCAGCGAGCGGGTCTACGCGGGTTTCCTGGGGCAGTTCCACGAGTTCAAGACCTTTTTCCACGGCCACACCTACACCGGCAATCCCATCACCTGCGCGGCGGCTATTGCCAACCTGGAGTTGATGGAGCGCGAGCAGACCGTGGCCAAGCTGGGCCAACGCATCGAGCAACTGCGCCAGGGCCTGGCCCAGATCGCCCAGCTGCCCCACGTGGCCGAGGTGCGCCAACAGGGCCTGATGGTGGGCATCGACCTGGTGCGGCGCAAGGGCCTGGACGCCGCTGGCGACGAGCCCTATCCGCCCGAGCTGCGCCTGGGCCACCGGGTCATCATGGCCTGCCGCCAGCAGGGGGTCATCATCCGGCCCCTGGGCGACGTCATCGTGCTCATGCCGCCCTTGGCCATCACCGCCGATGAGTTGGACCAACTGCTGACGGTGACGGCCCAGGCCATCGCCAAGGTCACGGAGGAATTTGCGTGAGCGCCCAAGGCCCGCTGGGCATACTCAGCGAGCGTCTGGAGCAGCGGCGCTCCCAGGCCCTGGAGCGCCATCTGCTCACCCTGGGTCCGGCCACCGGCCCCCGCGTGACCCACCAGGGACGCGAGTATCTGCTGCTGGCCAGCAACGACTACCTGGGCCTCAGCCAGCACCCGGAACTGGCCCGCGCCGCCTCCCAGGCCGCCCTGGAACATGGCTGCGGCTCCGGGGCCAGCCGCCTGGTCTCGGGCACCCTGGCCGGGCACAGCGCCTTGGAAGAACGCATCGCCGCCTTCAAGGGAACCCCGGCCGCGCTGTTTTTCGCCACCGGCTACATGGCCAACCTGGGCGTCATCTCCGGCCTGGCCGGGCGCGGCGACTATATCGTCAGCGACGAACTCAATCACGCCAGCATCGTGGACGCCTGCCGGCTCTCCCGCGCCACGGTCAAGGTCTATGCCCACGGCGACGTGGCCCAGGCCGAGAGCCTGCTGGCCCAGGCCCCGGCGGGAGCCTTGCGCCTGTTGGTCACTGACGGGGTCTTCAGCATGGACGGCGACCTGGCCTCCCTGCCCCAGTTGCTGGAGGCGGCCCGCCGCCAGCAGGCCCTCTTGGTGGTGGACGACGCCCACGCCACCGGTGTGTGGGGAGCATCGGGCCGGGGCAGCTTGGAGCACTTCGGCCTGGGGCACGATCCTCAGGTGGTCATGGTGGGCACCTTCAGCAAGGCCCTGGGCGGGCTGGGCGGCTTCGCGGCCGGCGCTCCGGAGGTCATCGCCACTCTGGTCAACCAGGCGCGCAGCCTGCTCTACACCACGGCCCCGCCCCCGGCCCAGGTGGCGGCGGCCGCCCGGGCCTTGGAACTGGTGGACGAAGAGCCCTGGAGGCGCACCCGCGTGCATGAACTGGCCGACAATCTGCGCCAGGGCCTGCGCGGGCTGGGCCTGAGCGTGCTTTCCGAGGCCGGCCCCATCATCCCCCTGCTGGTGGGCCAGGCCGAGCGCGCCCTGCATATGTCCCAAGCGCTGTGGGAAAAGGGCCTGCTGGTCCCGGCCATGCGACCGCCCACGGTGCCCGAGGGCTTAAGCCGCCTGCGGCTCACCGTCACCGCCGCGCACACAGAACAAGACATCGAGCAGGCCTTGGCCGCCTTATCCGCCTTGGCCCATACCGCTCAGGAGGCAGGCATATGAGCACCAGCCGCGGCGTCTTCATCACCGGCACCGACACCGACGTGGGCAAGACCATTTTCTCGGCGGGGCTGCTGTTGCTGCTGCGCCAGGAGGGTCTGGACGCCGGCTATCTGAAACCGGTGGCCACGGGGGCCGAGGACTATCAGGGACAGCTGGCCAGCCCCGACGTGATCATGATTAGGAAGTTGGTCCCGGACTTAGACGATCCCCTGGAGCAGATGAACCCGGTCTGCCTGCGCCAGCCGCTCTGCCCCTTGGTGGCCGCCCGACTGGAGGGAGCCCACATCTCGGTGGCCAAGGTGCGCAACCAACTGCGCGAGACCTTGCTGCGCCATCCCTTCACCGTGGTGGAGGGCGTGGGCGGGGTCATGGTGCCCCTGACCAGCCGTCTCATCCTGCTGGACCTGATGGTGGACCTGGAACTGCCCGTGCTGGTGGTGGCCCGTCCCGGCCTGGGCACCATAAACCACACCCTGCTCACCATCCTGGCCATGCGCGATCGCGGGCTCAAGGTGCTGGGTTTCGTGTTTTCCAGCCCCAGCCCGGACCAGCCCCCGGACCCGGCCATACCCCACAACCCCGGGCTCATAACGGATTTCTCCGGCGTGCCCTTCCTGGGCGTCCTGCCCTGGCAAGAGCCCGACGCCCAGGGGCTGCCCGACCCCCAGGCCCTGGTGCGCGACATGCGCCGCCACCTGGACCTGGACCCAGTGCTCTCCCTGGCCCCCTGGGGCTCTCAGCCTTGAGCCAAAACCCGGTCCAGGAATTGGCGCATGCGGCGATTGAAGACCTCCGCGCCGAAGGATGCCGCGTGGGCGGCCAGGGCGGTTGGCGAGAATAAATCCAGCCGCGCCTCCAGGCGCTCAATGGCCTCCATCAGCGCGGCCTCGCTCTGCTCGGCAAAGAACATCCCCGTGGGCGGACGCCCCGAGGCATCGCCAGGGGCGACCACCGTCTCCAAGGCCCCGCCTTTGGCATAGGCCAGCACTGGCCGCCCGGCGGCCATGGACTCCAAGGGCGTGAGGCCGAAGTCCTCCTCGCCGGGAAAAAGCAGGGCGCGCGCCCGGGCGTACAGCTCCGCCACCGCCTGGTCGGGCTGCCAGCCCAAAAACTCCACCGTGGGTCCGGCAAAAGTCTTCAGCCTCTCCAGCTCGCTGCCCGTACCCACCACCTTTAGCCGCCGTCCCAAAGCCGTGGCCGCCCGCACCGCCAGCCCCACCCGCTTGTAGGGGGCCAGGGCGCTCAGCACCAGGTAGTAGTCTTCCACCTGGGGCGAGGGCGCGAAGCGGGTGGTGTCCACCGGCGGGTGGATCACCGTGGCCTGGCGTCCATAGTGCCGGCTTATGCGCTCGGCCACGTGGGCGCTGTTGGCGATGAAGTGATTCACCTGGGCATTGGAGGCGACATCCCAGCGTTGCAGATAGGGGCGCACCAAGGGCATGACCAGGCGGGCCAGGCCGCCGCGCCCCGGACCGAAGTAGTCTTCATAAAGATCCCAGACGTAGCGCATGGGCGTGTGCACATAGCTTACGTGCAAGGCCCCCCGGGGCGGTCGCACGCCCTTGGCCACGCAATGGCTGGTGGAGAGCGCCAGGTCGCAGGGAGGCAGCCGCAAGCTCTGGGCCGCGCTGGGGAACAGAGGCAGGTAATGGCGGTAGCGTTTGGCCACCCCGGGCAGATGCTGCACAAAGGAGGTGGTGATGGGGTGTCTCTCGATGAGAGGGCTCACGCTGCCCGGGACATGCAGCAGGGTGAAGATGGGGGCCTGGGGAAAGAGGCGGCACAGCTCCTCCAGGACCTTCTCGCCCCCGCGCATGCCGGTCAGCCAGTCGTGCACCAGCACCACGCGCAGTCCGGCCAGGGCATCGCTCATGACCGGCCCCTTTCCAGCAGGCCCTCCCGGGCCAGGCGATCATAGCCCGCCAGGACCGCGCGGGCCGTGGCCTGCCAGGTGAAGCCGGCCGCCCGCGCCGGACCGGCCTGGGCCAGGCGGCGCGCCAGCTCCGGCTCGCTCAGCAGACGGGAGATGCCCTGGGCCAGGGAGGCCTCGTCCGGTTCGGCGAGCAGGGCCGCCTCACCCACCACCTCGGGCAGGGAGGCCCGCCGCGCCGCCAGCACTGGCGCGCCGCAGGCCATGGCCTCCAGGGCGGGCAGGCCGAAGCCCTCGTAGAGCGAGGGTATGACCACCAGGGCCGCGCGGGCATAGGCCCGGGCCAGCTCCAGGTCATCCAGGTGGGGGGCCAGGATCAGCTCCGGGCCTGGCTCCACGCCGGGCAGGTCCCCCGGCCCCACCCCCACCAGCGCCAGGGGCGGCGGCGAGTTTTCGCCTCCGCCTGCCTGCATGCGTAAACGGGCGTGGCCGCGCACCAGCGCCAGCAGGTTCTTGTGGGGTTTGGGGTTGCCCACGCCCAGGACATAGCGCTGCGGCCAGCCCGCGGGCAGGTCGCCAGCCGCCGCCGGGGTGAAGTGGGGCTCCACCCCGCAGAGAGTGACCGTGATGCGCTCCGGGTTAAGGCCCAGCAGCTCGACCAGGTCGTTCTTGGAGTGCTGGCTCACCGTGAAGACCAGGGCCGCGCGCCGGGCCGCCGGACCCACCACCAGCTTGTGGAAAAGCTTGAAGCGCCAGCCGTGGTCTGACGGAAAACGCAGGTGGATCAGATCGTGGATGGTCATGACCATGGCCCCGGGATAGGCCACGGGCGGGGCGTAGAAGGGGCAATGATAGAGGTCCGGGGCCAGCTTCTTGAGCACCCCCGGCAGCAAAACCTGGCTGGCCGGGCCATAGGGGTCCAGGTCGCAGAGGCGCGTCCGCACCCGGTCCTGGGGCAGCCAGGCCTGGTCCTCTGGCCTGCGCGCCAGCACGATGATCTCCAGCTCCGGCCTGAGCCGGGTCAGCTCGTCCAGCACGCGCAGGCCATAGCGGGCCATGCCGTGCATGCGCCCGGTCAGGATGCGCAGGTCGTAGACCACCCTCACGCGCGCCTCTTTTCCGCCAAAGCCTGCTCGTATACCCGCCAGGTCTGGCGGGCGGTGTCGTCCCAACTGAAGCGGGCGGCCTGGGCCGGGCCGGCCTGGGCCAGGGCCGCGCGCAGTTCTGGCTCGCCCAGCAGGCGGGCCAGCCCCTGGGCCAGATCGCGCTCATCCAGGGGGTCCACCAGCAAGGCGGCCTGGCCCACGATCTCGGGCAGCGAACCCCGCTTGCTGGTCAAAAGCGGCGTGCCGCAGGCCAGGGCCTCCAGGGCGGGCAGGCCGAAGCCCTCGTAGAGAGAAGGGAAGACCACGGCCAGGGCCGCGTTCATCAACAGCGGCAGGTCATCCTGGGGCACGAAGCCGGTGAAGACCACGTCCTCGCCCAGGGGCAGACGCTCCAGCTCGGCCCGGATGCCCTGGGTAAGCCAGCCGTCGCGGCCGCTGAGCACCAGCTGCGCCTGGCCGCGCACCTGGGGCGGCAGGCTCAGGAAGGCGCGCGCCAGGCGGGCCTGGTTCTTGCGCGGCTCCAGGTTGCCCAGGTGCAGCAAAAAGGGCCGACGGATGCCGTGGCGCTCGCAGGCTTGCCTAAGCCGCGCCTGGTCGGAGATGGGCCTAAACTCCGGCGAGGGGGCCTCGTGCACCACGGCCACCCGATCGGGATCAACCCCCAGCACCGACACCAGGTCGTCCTTGGTCTGGCCGCTCACCGCTATGACCCGCTCGGCCCGCTTGACCGCCCGCCCCATGAGCCACTTCACGTAGAGGGCGTACTTGGCCGGCACGGTCTCGGGAAAAAGCAGGGGCACCAGGTCGTGGATGGTGACCACCACCGCGCAGGCGGTGGGGGCCAGGGGGATCAGCGTCATGGGGCCGTGGAACACATCGACGCCTCTTTGCCGCAGCAGGCCGGGCAGGCGCAGATGCTCCCACAGGTCGCCCCAGGGGTGGCTCTCGTGGGAAACCGGCGCGGGCAAAATCCGTGCAGGCTCGGCCAGGCCCCCCAGGCGGGTCAGGTTCTGGGCCTGGGCCAGCAGCAGATAGTCGTGCTGGGGCCGCACGCGGCACAAGGCGCTCAGCAGGTTGAGCACGTAGTTGCCCACGCCCGAGGGCTCCACGCCCAGGGTGCGTATGTCCAGGCCCAGCCTCACCGGGCCTCCCGCCGGCCCGCCGGGGTGGCCGGGTCCCTCACGCTATTTGCCCTGGCGCGGGGACTGGCGGTTAAGCACCTGGCGCACGGTGTAGATGGGCTTGCCCTGGGCCTCGTAATAGGTGCGCGCCTGCATCTCGGCCAGAAGCCCCATGCCGATGAGCTGCACGCCCACCAGCATGAGCAGCACGGCCAGGATCAAGCCCGGCTTGTTGGCCAGGGGCACGCCGAAGAACAGCTTGCAGATGGCATAGTACAAGGCCAGCAGGAAGCCCGCCCCGCCCGCGCCCAGTCCCCACAAACCCAGTATCTGGATGGGGCGGGTGGCGTAGGAGAGCAGGAACTTCACCGTGATCAGGTCCAGGAAGACCCGGGGGGTGCGGCCGATGCCGTACTTGCTCTTGCCCGCCCGGCGGGGGCGGTGGTTGACCGGCACCTCGGCGATGCTCACCCCCATCCAGGAGGCGATGGCCGGGATGAAACGGTGCATCTCGCCATAGAGGTGGATGTTCTGCACCACCTCCCGCTTGAAAGCCTTCAGGGTGCAGCCGTAGTCGTGCAGCTCCACCTTGGTGATGCGGCTGATGAGGCGGTTGGCCAGCTGCGAGGGCAGCTTGCGCGAGATGAAGGCGTCCTGGCGATCATGCCGCCAGCCCGCGGCTATGTCATAGCCCTCGTTGAGCTTGGCCAAGAGCTTGGGTATGTCGCGGGGGTCGTTTTGCAGGTCCGCGTCCAGAGTGACCACCACGTGGCCGGTGGCAAAGTCGAAGCCCGCGCTCATGGCCGCGGTCTGGCCGAAATTCTTGCGGAAGCTGACCACCACCGCCCGCTGATCGGCCTGGGCGATCTCCTTGAGCAGGGTGAAGCTTTTGTCGCGCGAGCCGTCGTCCACGTAGATGATCTCGTAATCCAGGCCCAGGTCGGCCACGGCCGCGGTTATCTCCGCGTGCAGGGCCTCGATGTTCTCGGCCTCGTTGTAGATGGGCACCACCAAGGAGAGGTCCACGTATCGCTCCCTTTACGCGCCGCGCCGGCCACGGCGATATAACAGCCAAGTCAGCGCCAGGGCCAGCGGCCCCAGCAGCAACGATTCCCTGCCCACCGTGCGCAGGGTATGCCAAAGCAGGTCCCAACTCAATGGTCCCCGCCGCACCTCCAGGAACAGGGGCTGGGCGGCCAGGAGGTAGTCCCCCGAGAGCGGCCAATACATGGGCAGGCCGATGGGCGGCTTGTGGTCCATGGTGGCCCAGTCGATGACCACGTGCAGGGCGTAGCTCAACCCGCCCAAGAGCCCCCAGCGCCAGGCCTGGC
>CAZLSD010000161.1:0-3279 GCA_964561775.1 uncultured Desulfarculus sp.
CGCAGACCACGCCGCGGTGCTTCATGCGCTTGTACTTGCCGCAGTTGCACTCGTAGTCCTTGGTGGGGCCGAAGATCTTGGCGCAGAACAGGCCGTCGCGCTCGGGCTTGAAGGTGCGGTAGTTGATGGTCTCGGGCTTCTTGACCTCGCCGAAGGACCAGGCCTTGATCTTCTCGGGGCTGGCCAGGGATATCTGAACCGAATCGAAGGATAGCGGATCCTTGGGTTTGGCGAAGTAGCTGTAAAGATCTTCCAAGGTACTTCTCCTTTAGTCGGCGCTCTGGGAGGCGTCCTGGCGGGTCTCCACCAGCTCCACGTCCAGGCAAAGGGCTTGCAGCTCCTTGACCAGGACGTTGAAGCTTTCGGGCAGGCCGGCCTCCAGGTTGTTCTCGCCCTTGACGATCTTTTCGTACATCCGGGTGCGCCCGGCCACGTCGTCGCTTTTCACGGTGAGGAATTCCTGCAGCGAGTAGGCCGCGCCATAGGCCTCCATGGCCCAGACCTCCATCTCGCCCAGGCGCTGGCCGCCGAACTGGGCCTTGCCGCCCAGGGGTTGCTGGGTGACCAGGGAGTAGGGTCCGATGGAGCGGGCGTGGATCTTGTCATCCACCAAGTGGTGGAGCTTGAGCATGTACATCACGCCCACCGTGACCTCGCGGTCGAAGGTCTCGCCGGTGCGGCCGTCCACCAGCCGGGCCTGGCCGCTGGTGTTGACCCCGGCCAATTGCAGCAGGTCGCGGATTTCCTTCTCGCTGGCTCCGTCGAAGACCGGGGTGGCCATGGGCACGCCCCGGCGCAGACGGCCGGCCACCAGGGTCAGATCCTCGTCCCTGACCCAGGAGAAGCCCTCCTCCACCTCGGAGGCGGAGTAGACCTGATCCAGGAAGGCGCGCAGGTCCTTGGCGCCCTGTTTGGCCAGCATCTTGTTCTTGGCCTCGGCGATGGCGTCCACCAGACGCCCCACCTGCTGGCCTAAAGCCCGGCTGGCCCAGCCCAGGTGGGTCTCCAGCACCTGGCCCACGTTCATGCGGCTGGGCACGCCCAGGGGGTTAAGCACGATGTCCACCGGGGTGCCGTCCTGGAAATAGGGCATGTCCTCCACGGGCAGGATGCGGCTGACCACGCCCTTGTTGCCGTGGCGGCCGGCCATCTTGTCGCCCACCGAGAGCTTGCGCTTCATGGCCACGTAGACCTTGACCATCTTGATGACGCCCGGAGGCAGCTCGTCGCCTTTTTTCAGCTTGCCGATCTTGTTCTCGAAGGCGGCGCGGATGAGGTCCACCTGCTCGCGGTAGCCCTCCACCAGGCGCTCCATCTCGGCTTGGACCTTCAGCTCGGCCCCGGCCAGCTCCATCTGCCCCATCATCACCACCGGCACCTCCTTGAGGTGCTCGGGCGTGATGGGGGTCTTCTTGGGGATGAGAACCTTGCCCCGGTCGTCCTTCAAGGGCTGGGCCAGGCTGCGCCCCATGAGCAGGCGCTCCAGCTGGTCCAGGGCGTTGCGCCCCATGATGGCGATCTCGTCCTTCTCATCCTTTAGCAGGCGCACCACCTCCTGGTCCTCGATGGCCTGGGCGCGCTCGTCCTTTTCGATGCCCTTGCGCGAGAAGACCCTGGCGTCGATGACGATGCCTTCCACGCCGGGGGGCACGCGCAGGGAGGTGTCCTTCACATCGCCGGCTTTTTCGCCGAAGATGGCGCGCAGCAGCTTTTCCTCGGGGCTAAGCTGGGTCTCGCCCTTGGGGGTGATCTTGCCCACCAGGATGTCGCCGGCCTTGATCTCGGCGCCCACGCGGATGATGCCGGCCTCGTCCAGGTTCTTCAAGGCCTCCTCGCCCACGTTGGGGATGTCGCGGGTGATCTCCTCCTTGCCCAGCTTGGTGTCGCGGGCAACGGTCTCGAACTCCTCGATATGCACCGAGGTGAAGATGTCGTCCTTGGCGATGCGCTCACTGACCAGGATGGAGTCCTCGTAGTTGTAGCCGCCCCAGCTCATGAAGGCCACCATGACGTTGCGGCCCAAGGCCAGCTCACCGTCGTTGACCGCCGGGCCGTCGGCCAGGATCTGGCCCTTCTTGACCCTTTGCCCGCGCTGCACGATGGGCTTTTGGCTGGTGCAGGTGTTCTGGTTGCTGCGTTGGTACTTGATGAGCTTGTATATCTTGACCTGGGAGTGGGCCTCGGCGGTCAAGGGTTTGTCGTAGCGCACCACCAGGCGGCCGGCGTCCACGTCGCTGATCATGCCGTCGGCCTCGGCCACCACGCAGACGCCCGAGTCGCGCGCCACCACCGCCTCGATACCGGTGCCCACCAGGGGCGCGTCGGTGCGCAACAGAGGCACGGCCTGGCGCTGCATGTTGGAGCCCATCAGCGCGCGGTTGGCGTCGTCGTTCTCCAGAAAGGGCACCAGGGAGGCGGCCACCGAGACCAGCTGGTTGGGCGAGACGTCCATCAGCTCCACTTCATCGGGCTGGGCCATCATGAACTCGCCCGAGCGGCGCACGCTGACGATGTCGGCGGTGAAGCGGCCGGTTTCGTCCAGAAGGGCGTTGGCCTGGGCGATGGCCAGGTCGGCCTCTTCCAGGGCCGAGAGGAAGCGCACCTGGTCGCTGGCCCGCCCCTGGCTGGCGCTGCGGTAGGGAGTCTCGATGAAGCCGTAGTCGTTGACCCGCGCGTAGGTGGACAGGCTGACGATGAGGCCGATGTTGGGGCCTTCCGGCGTCTCGATGGGGCAGATGCGGCCATAGTGGGTGTTGTGCACGTCGCGCACCTCGAAGCCGGCGCGCTCGCGGGTAAGCCCCCCCGGTCCCAAGGCAGAGAGCCTGCGCTTGTGGGTGACCTCGCTCAAGGGGTTGGTCTGGTCCATGAACTGGCTGAGCTGGCTGGTGCCGAAGAACTCCTTGACCACCGCGGAGACCGGCTTGCTGTTGATGAGATCGTGGGGCATCAAGGCCTCGATCTCTTGCAGGCTCATGCGCTCTTTTATGGCGCGTTCCATGCGCACCAGGCCGATGCGGTACTGGTTCTCGAGCAGCTCGCCCACCGCGCGCACCCGGCGGTTGCCCAGGTGGTCGATGTCGTCCACCTGGCCCTCGCTGTCCTTGAGCTCGATCAGAAGCTGCATGGAGCGCAGGATGTCCTCGCGGCGCAGGGTGCGCACCTCCTGGGGCACGTCCAGGCCCAGGCGCAGGTTCAGCTTAAGCCGGCCCACCGCCGAGAGATCATAGTGCTCGGCGGAGAAGAACAGGTTGTGGAAGAAGGTGCGGGCCACCTCCAGGG
>CAZLSD010000161.1:3289-7470 GCA_964561775.1 uncultured Desulfarculus sp.
ACCCGGCGCGGAACGCCCCGTAGATCACCCAGGTGAACGCCTCGTAGCGCATGGCCGCAACCGCTCCGAAATCACCCAGAACGTACAGCGCGACCAACAGGCCGCCCGCGGCGATTGCCGCCCGGGCTTGACGCAACGTAACACCCACGAGCACGGCCAATGATCCGGAGCCCAGCGTGCGGGCCACCTCCAGGGTGGGCGGGTTGCTGGGGCGCAGCTTGCGGTAGATGTCGACGATGCCCTCGTCGGGGGTCTCCACCTTGTCCATTTCCAGGGTGTCGCGGAAACAGGAGGAGACGTGCATGCCGTCGATGAACAGGGTGGGTATCTCTTTCACCCCGGCGGCGCGCAGCTTGAGCAGGGTCTCGTGCCCCACGGCCTGGTTGAGCCCCAGGATGAGCTCGCCGGTGTTGGGGTCGGCCACCTCGCTGGCGGCGTAGCGCCCCAGCAGATCGTCGACGTCCACGTCCACCCGCTTGACCTGGCACTCGTTCAGGCGGTTAAGCGCCCGGCGGGACATCTTCTTGCCGGCCTTGACCAGGGGCTTGCCCGTTTCCGGATCGGTCACGTCGCGCCCCATCTCGCGGCCCATGAGCTGCTCGGGGTTGACGCGCAAGAATACCCGTTCGCCCTCCAGCTCGAAGACCTCCTTCTGGTACATGAAGTCCAGAAGCTCCTGGGCGGTGTAGCCCAGGGCCTTGAGCAAGAGCGTCACCGGGAACTTGCGCCGGCGGTCGATGCGCACGTAGAGGATGTCCTTGGGGTCGAACTCGAAGTCGATCCAGGAGCCGCGCAGGGGGATGATGCGGGCGCTGTAGAGCAGCTTGCCGCTGGAGTGGGTGCGCCCCTTGTCATGGTCGAAGAAGATGCCCGGCGAGCGGTGGAGCTGGCTGACCACCACGCGCTCGGTGCCGTTGACTATGAAGGTGCCGCGGGCGGTCATGAGCGGCAGGGTGCCGAAGTAGATCTCTTGTTCCTTGATGTCGCGGATGGACTGGGTGTTGGTCTCCTTGTCCTGATCGTAGACCACCAGGCGCACGGTCAGCTTGACCGGGGCTTCAAAGGTCATGCCCCGGGCCAGGCACTCTTCCACGTCGTACTTGACTTCGCCGAAGGTGTAGCTGACAAACTCCAGCGAGGAGGTGCCGGAGAAATCCCGGATGGGGAAGACGCTCCTGAAGACCCCCTGCAACCCGGTCTCGTGCCGCTGGTCGGCGGGCACGTCCTTTTGCAAAAAGCGCTCGTAGGATTGCTTCTGCATGTCGATCAAGTTGGGGATGTCGATTATCTTGGCAATTTTGCCGAAGTTCTTGCGAACCCGCGTCCTGGTCTCGACGGCCTGGCTCATGTAGTCTCCTTCGTCGGGGAAGGGAGCTTGCCGGAAATCTAGGGGCCCGGCTATGGCCCCGCCACTCAAGTTAGGGCAGGGGGGATAACCCGCGCCTCAACCCCATGCCCCCCCAAACAAAACGCGGGCACCCGGCCTCGAACGGCCTCTCGCCCGATTGCGAGGGGCACATCCGCTGCCGGGGGGCAATGTCATTTTCACCCTTCCCGGCCTGGCCCGCGGCTGGCCGGGAAGGGGTGTCTCATACAAGGAGAGGGGGCCTACTTCACCGCCACCACGGCGCCGGCCTCTTCCAGCTGGGTCTTGATGCCCTCGGCCTCTTCCTTGCTCACGGCTTCCTTGACGGCCTTGGGAGCGCCGTCCACCAGTTCCTTGGCCTCCTTGAGGCCCAGGCCGGTGATGGCCCGCACGACCTTGATGACCTGAATCTTGGCCGCGCCGGCCGACTCCAGGATCACGTCGAACTCGGTCTGCTCCTCCACCGCCGCCGCGGCCTCGCCGCCGCCCATGGGCATGGCCATGGCCATGGGAGCCGCCGCGGTCACGCCAAAGGTCTCCTCCAGCTCTTTCACCAGCTCGGAGAGCTCCAGCACGGTCATGTTCTTGATGAACTCGATTACGTCGGTCTTGCTGATAGACATGATATCTTTCCCTTTCTGGCGGGCGGGCCTTGCATGCGGCCCGGCCCTGGCGTTTTTTGCTCGAACCTCGCGCGCCTGTCAGGCGGCCTTCTTTTCCTCGATGGCCTTGAGCACGTTCATCAAAGAACGTGGCACCGCCGCCAGCACGCTGACCAAGTTGCGCGGCACGCCCTGCAGGGCGCCCAGCAGCATGGACAGCAGGACCTCGCGGCTGGGCAGCTTGGCCAGATCGGCCACCTGCTCGGGTCCGATGAGCTTGCCCGAGAGCACGCCGGCCCGGATCTCCAGCTTGGGGTTGGTCTTGGCGAAATCCACCAAGGCCTTGGCCAAGCCCACCGGGTCGTCATAGCTCAGGCCCAGCCCGTTGGGCCCTTCCAGCATGTCCCCCAGCACCGCCGCGCTCTTGCCCTCGGCCGCGCGCTTTAGGAGCGTGTTCTTGACCACCACGTACTCAAAGCCTTTTTCCCGAAGCTGCGCGCGCAGTTCGGTCATCTGCTCGACTTTAAGTCCGCTGAAGTTGGTCAGGACCAGCGCCTTGGCCCGGTCGAGACGCTCGGCCATGTTCTGGACGACCGCCCCTTTTTCGTTCCGGTTCACCTGTGGCTACCTCCTTTGCTTCTCTGGAAGCCTTTTGCCCTTGCCAAAGACCAAGGAGGCGTACGCGAGCTAAAACGCCGCATCACCTGCCCCGTTCGTTCTCGGCGGGCGCCCATGGAAGGGTCATTAAAGCCGTTATAATCGGCCACCCGCTGTCTCTGACACGAAGACGAAGCTCCAGAAACCTCTATGGGAAAGCGTTCGCGAGCCATGCGCCCGCGCCCGCCTGGGTCCGGGAATATACCCCGCGCCTAGACCTTGGCCGCGGCCTTGATCTCGGCCGGGTCCAGCTTGATGCCGGGGCCCATGGTGGTGGAGACCGTCACGCCCTTGATGTAGGTGCCCTTGCTGGTGGCCGGCTTCAGGCGCATCAGGGTCTCCATCAGGGCGTCCAGGTTCTCGCGCAGCTTGGCCACGCCGAAGCTGACCTTGCCCACCGGCGCGTGCACCACGCCGCCCTTGTCCACGCGGAACTCGATCTTGCCGGCCTTGATCTCCTTGATGGCCCGTGCCAAATCAAAGGTGACCGTGCCGCTCTTGGTGTTGGGCATGAGCCCGCGGGGGCCCAGGATGCGCCCCAGCTTGCCCACCGAGCCCATCATGTCCGGGGTGGCCACGGCCCGATCAAAGTCGGTCCAGCCGCCCTGGATCTTCTCCACCAGGTCGTCGGAGCCCACGAAGTCGGCCCCGGCGTCCTGGGCTTCCTTGGCCTTCTCGCCCTTGGCGAAGACGGCCACCGTCACCGACTTGCCGGTGCCGTTGGGCAGCACCACGGTGCCGCGCACCATCTGATCGGCGTGGCGCGGGTCCACGCCCAGACGGGTCGCCACGTCCACCGTCTCGTCGAACTTGGCGAAGGCGGCTCCCACCGCCGCCTCCAGGCCCTGGTCGAAACCGTGGCGCAGTTGGCGATCCACGCCCTGGCGGGCGGCTTTAAGCTTCTTGCCGTGCTTGGCCATGCTTAGTCCTCCTCAAATAGATGGGAGCCCCGTGTGCGACGGCCCTGGCCAGGCCTCCACGGGAGTTTATGTTACTGAACGACTTCCAGCCCCATGGAGCGGGCGGTGCCCATTATGGTGCGCACGGCCTGGTCCAGGTTGCGGGTGTTCAAGTCGCTCATCTTGTCCTGGGCGATGGCCCGCACCTGGGCCATGGAAATCTTGCCCACCTTGTCGCGGTTGGGCACGGCCGAGCCCTTGGGGATGCCGGCGGCCTTGCGCAACAACACCGCCGCGGGCGGGGTCTTGGTCACGAAGGTGAAGCTGCGGTCGGCGTAGACCGTGATGACCACCGGGATGATGGTGTCCTCGCCGCCGGCGGTGCGGGCGTTGAAGGCCTTGCAGAATTCCATGATGTTGGCGCCATGGGGGCTAAGGGCCGGGCCCACCGGCGGGCTGGGGTTGGCCTTGCCTGCCGGAATCTGCAGCTTGATGTTGGCGACGACTTTCTTGGCCATCTTAATCACTCCTCAAGGAAAACCGGGTCCGCCCCGCGGCCCGTCTGGCTAGACGCCCCTGTCTTTGTCCTGGCGCCACCTCACAAGCGGGCCGCCCGCGCTCTGCAAGCGGAGCCGGCGGCGGGGGGTGGAGCAGGGG
>CAZLSD010000162.1:0-7449 GCA_964561775.1 uncultured Desulfarculus sp.
CCACCCAGGTGGAGGGACTGGTGGGGCCGGCCCCGCCCCTGGAACTTTACGAAGAGCCCCTGCCCGCGCCGGTCCACCACGCCGGCTTGCAGACCCTGGACGAGGCCCTGCTGGCGGGCTTGCGCCAGGCCGGGGTGGAGCCGGGCCAGCTCCAGATGCGCTTCACCCTGGAGCCCCAGGGCGAGGTCACGCTCATCAGCGCCAGACTCAAGCCCGGCCAGGACGGCCAAGCCCTGCTCCAGGCCCTGGAACAAGCCGTGCGCCCCCTGGGCGTGAGCGCCTCGCGCCAAAGCGGCGACAAGGGGCTGGTCCTGGAACTGGCCAGCAATGGACACCCCACCCACCGGGTGCTGCTGCTTGGTCTGGCGGCTATCCCGCCCGCCTCGCGCTCCGGATCCACGGCAACCGCCCCGTCCATTCAGCCACCCCGCCCGGCCGGTCTGCTCCCCCAGGTGGCCATCGTCATCGACGACCTGGGCCAGCAGATGGAGGCCGCGCGCCGCCTGCTGGCCCTGGACCTGGCCCTGACCTTCTCCGTCCTGCCCCACTCGCCCCACGGCCGGGAGGTGGCCCAGATGGCCCGGGCCAAGGGCCGCCAGGTTCTGGTGCATCTGCCCATGGAGGCGCGCAGCAGCGCCGGGCTGGGGCCGGGCGCGCTCATGCTCTCCATGAGCCACGAGCAGTTGGCCGCGCTCACCCTGGAAGATTGGCGCTCGGTGCCGGGGGCGGCGGGGGCCAACAACCACATGGGCTCGCGTATGACCGAAGACCCCGCCGCGCTGGCTCCCATCATGCAGGCCCTGCGCTCCCAGGGGCTCTTCTTCCTGGACAGCGTGACCACCGGACGCTCCCAGGCCTTTGCCACGGCCAAGAAGCACGGCCTGCGCGCCAGCCAACGCGACATATTCCTGGACCACGACCCCAGCCTGCCCGCCGTGGAGCGCCAGATGGAGCGGCTGCTTCGCCTGGCCAAGTTGCAAGGCCGGGCCATCGCCATCGGCCACCCCCACCCCAGCACCCTGGAGGCCCTGGGCCGTTTCGCTCCCCGTCTGCGCGCCGAGGTGGAGATGGTTCCGGTGGAAATGCTCCTGGAACCCGCGGAGAACCCCGGCGCGGCGCTTGACAGCCAGGCCCGCAACCCCTAGTCTCATCTCATTCGCTTATTTTGGCCTGAGGGGGCGAAAGTGAGTTCGGAACTGGAAGTCCTGCGCGAGTACATCTCGCGCCACAATATGCGCTACACGCCCGAACGGGAGGCCATCGTGCGGGAGGCCTTTTCCCGTCACGACCATTTCAGCGTGGAGGACCTCTATCTGGGCCTGCGCAAGAAGAAGCGCCAGATATCCAGGGCCTCCATCTATCGCACCCTGCCCTTGCTAATCGAGGCCGGCCTGGTCGCGGTGGTCTTCCAGGACGCCGGCCAGACCCTCTACGAGCACACCTACGGCCATGAGGATCACTGCCACCTGCGCTGCACCCTCTGCGGCCAGGTGGTGGAGTTCTCCGAGCCCTCGCTGCGCGAGGTGGAGCGCCGCCTTGGCCAGGAGATGGGCTACAGCGTGGAGGGGCACCGCCTGGTGGTGCTGGGACGCTGCCCAGCCTGTCAGGCCAAGCAAGCCAAGAGCAAGGCCAGGAACTGAACCCCCAGCCAGGCCAGCAGGCCGGCCAGGGCGTCGTCCATGACGATGCCCCAGGCCCCGGGCAGCCGCTGGGACCAGCCCACCGGCCAGGGCTTCAGGATATCCAGGGCGCGGAACAGGGCGAACCCCGCCAGCATCTCCCAACCCGGCGCGGCCACTCCCCACATGGCCAGCATCTGCCCCAGCGCCTCGTCGATGACCACCTGACCCGGATCGGGTTTGCCGCCGAACAGGCCCAGGTTAAGCGCGCTCTGGGAAAACGCCAGGGCCAGGCAGGCCAGGCCAACCAGGAACCAGGCGAAGCCCGCGCCGGCCAGGGGCCCGCCGCCCAGATGCAGCCACAGCCAGGCCAGCCCCAGGCAGAGCAGGGAGCCATAGGTGCCCGGCGCTCCGGGCAGCAGCCCCACCCCCAGGCTGGCGCCCAGGCCCACCAGCTGGCGCGCCCAGGCTGGGGCGTCGCTGCTGGGCGCTGGGCCGGAGTTCGCCATCTTTCTCTCAGTTAAGCGGATGAGCGAATCAGAACGCGGGCCGATCTCCAATCCAGGGAAATCGGCCCGCGGACAATTGACTACGTAGCGGGGCAGGCGCTGCGCATTGCTGGAAATCCTCCAGGAAACCCGGGCGGGGTTTCCCGCTCGCGGAAAAAAACCGGGAGTCAGACTTCATCAAGCCAAGCCGGTCCTGCTAACGACATCCCCGGGGGGGACTATTCCACCGGCACCAACCGCCAGGCCTTGGAGCGCCCGCGGGGGCTGAGCAAGGCGAAGGATTCCCCATCCTTGGCTCCGGTGACCTCGCTGAAGTTGGTGATGGTCAGCCGGCCGGTGCTGGTCACGCTGTAGCCGGTGACCTTTTCCGCCTGCTTTTGCCGCGTGGTCTGCTTGATCTCGCCTACCTCCACCGAGGCCTGTTTGTATTGCATGGCAAACTCCACGGCGCTCATGGGCCGAGCTTTACCTTTGCGATCGGTGGTGGAAAAATGGTCGCGAATTTCTTGCTCGGGCACGCCTTCGCGGACCATCTTCCAAAGCTTGTTGCGCTCTTCCTTGGACCAACGTGAGGACCTGGCCATCATCTTCTCCCATTCTAAATGTTGGAGGGCAACTTTTTATATATAAATAATTTATACAGACCTAAGCTAATGTGGTCAAGTGAAAACCAACAGCCAAGCAATCAAGCAACGCTCTTATAAGCAGGAAAGCAAAACCATATCAATTTTTTTGCACAAATTTAGCAATCCTTTTCTTGCTTACGCGCTGATCGCAATCCACTAAAGCCCGGGCCGCCCTGACATCCTTCCAATCTCCGCCAGGTGAAAACACCTTCCGCCCTGAAGCCTCCCAGTTTTCCAACTTGCTTTGTCAACTGACATAATCAGGCCATTTGCCGAAGGACCGCTCCTGGTATAACATCAACGCTCCGTGGCGTCTCGCACCGGCCATGAAATAGCTATCCCGCGGCTAGGCGTCGCCGATGAGCAGAAACATCAACTCAGCGGGTCAAAGACGACGACAAAACCCCGAGAACATGTGGGGCAAAAAAACGCCGCGCGCATCATTGTTTGAATACGCCAGGGTAACTGGCCGGCAGACCATCAACCTTGCCCGCCGCCCTTGTTTCCCTTCAAGCGCTCAAGGCCCAACCTGGCGGATGCTGGGAGCGCTCAGCGCCACTTTTTATCAGTTGACGCCTTGGCCAGGCCAATCAAGAAAACAGCGCGTTCGCCGCCCCAGGCCAGACAATCCTGACCAGGTCCGCTTATTCCCAGTCAAGGCATGTGCCGCGCCCGCGCTCTTGGGTTGAACGAAAAAATCACTGGAAACGGAAACGAGCCCACATGGAAACCTTGCTGCCCCTGTTCCTGGCCCTGGCCGCCGACGCCCTACTGGGCGACCCTCCCTCTTGGCCCCATTTCGTGCGCTGGCAAGGAAAACTCATCGCCTGGCTGGAAACCATGCTGCGCGCCACCTTGGCTCCGCTTTTCGGCCTGCGCCTGGCGGGGGTGGCCTTGGTGGGGTTGGTGGTGGGAGGCTCCTTCGCCGCGGCCTGGCTGGCTCTCAAGCTGGCCTGGTCCCTGGCTTGGCCGCTGGGCATGGCCCTGGCCTCCATCATGTCCTTCCAGTGCCTGGCCGCGGGCCAGCTCTGGCGCGAGGCCCGCAACGTGAGCCTGATCCTGGAAAGCGGGGATTTGCCCCTGGCCCGCCAGCGCCTGGCCATGATCGTGGGCCGGGACACCGCCGGCCTGGACGCCGAAGGCATACGCCGCGCCGTCATCGAAACCGTGGCCGAGAACTTAAACGACGGCCTGCTAGCCCCCCTCTTCTATCTGACTTTGGGCGGACCCGCCCTGGGCGTGGCCTACAAGGCCGTCAACACCCTGGACTCCATGGTGGGCTACCGCGACGAGCGCTATGCCGAGCTGGGCTGGGCCGCCGCCCGTCTGGACGACTTGGCCGGCTGGCTGCCCGCCCGGCTGACCGCCTTGCTGGTGACCGCCGTGGCCCCCCTGCTGGGACTGGACCCGGCCCAGACCTGGCGCGCCGTGTTCCTCTATCACGGCGCCCACAAGAGCCCCAACTCGGGCTGGCCCGAGGCCGCCTTTGCCGGAGCCCTGGGCGTGCGCCTGGGCGGACCCAACACCTACAGCGGCGTGCTGGTGGAAAAGCCCTGGATCAACCCCCAGGGACGCGCCGCCACCGCCGACGACCTGCGCTCCAGCCTGGACCTGCTCATCGCCTGCACCACCCTGGCCGGAGCCGTCGCCATCCTGCTTCTTTTCCTGCTCCGGGGCTGGCTCTAGACCCGCCGCGACATCACCGCCATCTCCGGCGGATTGAGGATCGTCTTCTTGACCGCGCAGGCGTTGGCCGCCTTCACCACGGCCTTCTCGTATTTCTCCGGGAAGCCGGCGGGCAGGCCGATCTCGATCTCGATGCGCCCTATGCCCTTGCCCTCCGGCCCCGGCAGCATGCGCTGGGTCAGGCTCACGCCCTCGGTGGGGATGTTCCTGGTCTGGCAAAAGGCCAGCACATATGCCCCAGCGCAAGCCCCCAGGGAAGCCAGAAACAGGGCATAGGGCTCGGGCGCGCCGCCTTGGCCGCCGGACTCCACCGACTGGTCGGTGGCTATGACAAACTCCCCGTAACGCACCTCGACCTTCTTGCCCCCAGCCAGGCTGATCCGCATCTCCATGACGCCTCTCCGCAAAAAAAGAAGAAAAGTACCTTTGCAGGAATCGTGACAGCTTGCTGGCGGGATTCCTGCCCTGGAAAGCGAGCGCTTCCAAGCGCGAGCGACCCGGCATGCTCCCGCCCGCCGCGTTGGCGGCAACCACCTCTAGCAAGGCCTGCCTTGGCTGTCAACGCCGGGCTTGGCGACAAAAGCGCGCTCGTGGTAAGCATAGGCAGCCAGTGGAGCGCGCCTCCCAGCCAGGAGAAAAAACATGGACCAGAACGTGGCGTGGTTTTACGAAAAACGGGCCCAGGCCGTGTGCCAGGCCCTCAAGAAAAACCGCATGAGCGGGCTTTTCCTTTCCCAGGCATCTCAGGTGGCCCAACAGGTCCTCGCCATGATTCCCCAAGGCTCCAGCGTGGGCCTGGGCGGCTCCATGACCCTGGTCGAGACCGGCGTGGTCGAGGCCCTGCGTCAGGCGCCGGTCAAGCTCATAGACCGCTACGCGCCCGGCCTCACCCCCTCGGAGACCATGGCCCGCCTCAAGCAGGGGCTGACCGCCGATGTCTTCGTCAGCGGGGTCAACGCCATCACCGAGCAGGGCGAACTGGTCTTCGTGGACGCCACCTGCAACCGGGTGGCCCCCATTCTCTTCGGCCCCTCCAAGGTCATCCTGGTGGCCGGCGGCAACAAGATCGTGCCCAACCTGGCCTTTGCCCAGGAGCGCATCCGCCACCAGGTGGCCCCCGCCAATGCCAAGCGCCTGAACCGCAAGACCCCCTGCGCCCAGACCGGCCAGTGCGAGGACTGCTCCAGCCCCGAGCGCATCTGCAACGCCACGGTGGTCATCCACAAGCAGGTCGATCCCGAGCGCCTCCACCTGCTCCTGGTGGGTGAAGCTCTGGGTTATTGATCAGCAGCATGGACAAAACCAGCCAACTTTCCCTGGGCGAGCGCCTCAAGTTTGGCCTCATCGCCCAACTGGGCGCGCGTCTGCTGCGTCTCATCCTCTCCACTTGCCGGGTGGAGGTGGTGGAGAACCCCGAACTGGGCCGCCAGCTCTTCGCCGGCGATATCCGGGTCATCGGCGCCACCTGGCACCGAGCGGCCATTTTCTTCCTCTACTACTTCGGTCCCCTCAAGCCGGCCATCATGATCAGCCGCAGCAAGGATGGCGAGCTCCTGGCCCGCTACCTGCGCGTCATGGGCGGCCAGCCCGTGCGCGGCTCCAGCAGCAAGGGCGGCCGTGAAGCCCTAAACGAGATGGCCCAGATGCTGACCAGCGGCCAGGCCACCAACGCCGCCACCGTGGCCGACGGTCCGCGCGGGCCGCGCTACGTGGCCAAGGCCGGCATGATCCTGCTGGCCGCGCGCACCGGCCTGCCCCTGCTGCCCTTGATGTGCTCGGCCGACCGGGCCTGGGTTTTTGGCCGCTCCTGGGACCGCACCATGATCCCCAAGCCCTTCTCCCGGGTCAAGGTGGCCTATGGCCCGCTCATGCGCTTTCCCGCCGGTATCGCCGGCCAGGAACTGGAGCAGGCCCGCCTGGCCCTGGAGCAGGAGATCAACCGCCTGCGTCTCATGGTGGACCAGCAATGCGACCACCGCGATCCGGAATAGACCGCCGCGCAAGCCGCCAACTTCATAACCGCCCCCGCCCCGGGGCCGCTTTTGGGAAAAGAAGCCTCCATCATGACCAACCCAGCCCTCTCCTCGCGCCCTCTGCTGGTTCTGCTCTTGTTCCTGTCGCTGGCCTTGCCCCTGGCCGCCGGGGCCGTCCCCGGGCCGGAGTCTGATGCCCCCCCCCGTCAGGCCATGACCCTTACCCAGGCCGCCATCCTGGGCGTGGTGGAAGGCCTCACCGAATACCTGCCGGTCAGCTCCACCGCCCACCTGCTGCTCACCCAGCGCCTCATGGGCATAGGCAAGCAAGGCCCCGAGAAAGACGCCGCCGACTCCTACCAGATCGTCATTCAGGCCGGGGCCATCCTGGCCGTGCTGGGGCTCTACTTCGGCCGGGTGCGCTCGGTGCTGCTGGGCCTGGTGGGGCGCGACGCCCAGGGAACCCGCCTGCTCATGAACCTGGTGGCCGCCTTCCTGCCCGCGGCGGTCATCGGCCTGCTCTTCGAGAAGGCCATAAAGCACTACCTCTTCGGCCTGGGACCCATCGTGGCGGCCTGGCTGGTGGGTGGCATCGCCATCCTGTGGGTGGCCTGGTTCAAGCGGGGCGGCGGCCGCCGGCTGCGCAGCGACCTGGAAGACCTCTATTGGAGCCAGGCCCTCATCATAGGCCTGGCCCAGTGCCTGGCCATGTGGCCGGGCGTCAGCCGCAGCCTCATCACCATCGTGGGCGGCCTGCTGGTGGGCTTGAGCCTGCCCGCGGCGGTGGAGTTCAGCTTCCTGCTGGGGGTCATGACCCTGGGCGCGGCCACCTCCTACGAGGCCTTGCAGAGCGGCCAGCACATCGTGGCCACCTACGGCTGGCTCAGCCCGGCCCTGGGCTTCCTCACCTCCTTCATCTCCGGGGTGATCGCCATCAAGTGGATGGTGGGCTATCTCAACCGGCACGGGCTGGAGGTGTTCGGCTACTACCGGGTGGCCCTGGCCCTGGTGGTGGGCGCGCTCTACTTCAGCGGCA
>CAZLSD010000163.1:0-7441 GCA_964561775.1 uncultured Desulfarculus sp.
CCCCAGGACCCCGCCCGCGGGCCGGTGGATATCGGCCGCTGCGCCGGGCTCAAGATAACCTGCGTCTCCGAGGTGGGCTGGTGGGACGACGCCCAGGTGCAAGGCGTGGTGCAGGCCGCCGGGGGCGGTCAGGCCGCCGACCAGTGGCAGGCGCCCTGGGACTTGAAGAACGCCGCCGGCTGCTGCACCCTCATCGAGGTGGAGATGCCCGACGGCGGGGTGCGCCGGCTTATTCTGGACGCGGGATGGAACCCGGCCTACATGGCCTGGCGCTTGAACGCCACCGGCGCGGACCGCCTGCTGGCCGAGGGCGGCGTCCAGGCCCTGGCGCTCAGCCACGAACACATGGACCACCTGTTCGGACTGGAGGCGGTGCTGCGCCTGGCCCCGCAGATACCCATCCTGGTCCCGGCCACCTTCAGCGCCCAGGCCCGGGAATTCATCCAGGGCGGGGTCTATCCCCGCTGCGGAGCGGCCAACCGACAGCCCCACCAGGGACGCCTGGAGCGCCTGAAGCCGGGCCTGGTCTATCGCCTCTTCCCCGGCGCGGCCTCCGTCATCTTTGATCTGCCCATAATGCTGGGGGTGCGCGGCGAGCAGTCGCTGATCTTCAACGTCAAGGACAAAGGCCTGGTGCTGGTCTCCGGCTGCTGCCATCAGGGCGTGGGGGAGTTCATCGAGTTCGCGCGCCAGAACATAGCCGGCGGCGAGAATCTCCACGGCCTCTGTGGCGGACTGCACTTGGCGCCGTTTGGCAGCCTGCTCCCCCAGGCCGAAGATATGCTGCAGCGCCTGGGCGGGTACGGCTTTAAAGCCCTGGCCTGCAACCATTGCACCGGGGAGCTGGCGGCGCGGCGCATGGAGCAGATGGGTCTGCCCCTGGTGCGGGGCAGCGCCAGCCAGGGCTCCCGCAGCCACCTGTGCCTGGGCAACGGCGACAGCGTCTATTTCGGCTGAGCGCGCGGCGCGGGGAAAAAAACAAAGAGATCCCGCGTACCGTTGCTGAATTCATGCCAGCCGCCGGCTGTCACGCCGCTTGCACGGGCTTTAAGGGTGGCCCGTCCCTTCTTGCGCAAGCGCTCGCGCCAGCCGGCTGGCGGGAATTTAGCCGTTGCGGGGCGCGCAGGCGGCCCGGGGCCTGGCCGCGTTTCAGCCTTCGGCGGGCAGGGGGATGCGCGAGGCGCAGGGCACCCCCACCTGGCAGAGTCCGCAGCCCTCGATCTTGAGTCCGTAGGCGGCCTGGTTGTGTTCCAGGGCCTTGACCCCGACATGCTCCCGGCACAGGGTCTTGTCATGCCCTTGGCCGCTCAGGGCTCCCACGGGACAGCGGGGAATGCACTTGCCGCAGACGCCGTGGGTGAAGAAGAGGCAATAGGCGTGTATGTCCGTGTAGGGGCGCGGGGTGGGGGGAACCTTGGCCCCGAAGACCACCGAGCCCACGCGCACGGCCTTGCCCTTGGCGGTGATGAGCCCGTCGCACAGGCCGAAGGTGCCCAGGCCGGCGATGTGGGCGGCGTGGCGTTCGGACCAGCTGGAGGCAAAGGACCAGCGCTCCGACCTGTGCTGCCCCCAGAGGGGCGAGAGCATGGGGGAGACGGCCGGCGTCCCGTGCTGGTTGAGGGCCTGGGCCACCTGTCCGCGCAGTTGGCGGTTGAATTCCTCGCCAAAGAGCCTGGCCCGGGTCCAACGCTCGGAGGGCCAAGTCTTTTGGGCGGCGTTTTCCTTTTTGGTGTAGGCGGCCTGGGGCAGGATCCAGCTCACCACCGAAATCTCCGCGGCCGGCAGGGGATGCTCTGGGAAGGTGAGGGCGTATATCTCCTGGGGCAGCCAGAAGAACTCGCCGATGTGGGCCTTGCACTGGGCGTAGAGGGGATCGTCTCCGGCCGAGAACCCCACCAGCGGCTCCTCCCAGGCCTTTTCTCCGGCTTCATTTTTAAGCGAGTTCTCCGCCGAGTTGGCCACCTGCTCCTTGATGAAGCTATCCAGCCATGCCGCCAATTCCGCCGGGGTCTGCCGTGGGGCCATGATGCGCTCTCTCCAGGAAAGGGCTTATAATGGTCCATCATAGACCACTGGCGGCGGTGGGCAACAATTTCTCCCACTCTGTCGGCGGAAGGTATTTTTCCCCCTTGCGCCATGACGGCCGCGTTGATATCATACTTAGTAATCGTTATCAACAAGCTTAACAAGCAAACAGTTTGCAAAGAGGAGGGTAGCCATGTCCAAGAGTGAGGGGTTTTTGCGGGAAGCATTTGCCGGTGAGTCCCAGGCCAACCGCAAGTACTTGGCTTTCGCCAAAAAAGCCGACGAGGAGGGATTCCCCCAGGCGGCGCGTCTGTTCCGGGCCGCGGCCGAGGCCGAGACCATCCACGCCCACAACCACCTGCGCGCCTTGAAGGGCGTTGGCTCCACCGCCGACAACCTGAAAGAGGCGGTTTCCGGGGAGACCCACGAGTTCACCCACATGTACCCGGAGATGATCGAGGCGGCCAAGGCCGAGGCCAACAAGGAGGCGGAGCGCACCTTCAGCTACGCCAACGAGGTGGAGAAAATCCACGCCGACCTTTACCAGAAGCTTTTGGACAATTTGGGCAAGGACCAGGAGAACTATCCCTATTGGGTTTGCCCGGTCTGTGGCTACACCTCGGAGAAGGATCACCCCGAGCGCTGCCCCGTCTGCAACGCCAAGGGAAGCCGCTTTGTCCAGATAGACTAGCCTTGCTGATGCCGGCTGGTCAGGGCGGGTGAACCCGCCCTGACCAGGTTTTTTTAAGAGGGGCGCGGCAAGAAAGGCGAACTTGCCGTTGGTGATTACAGAGTGCTATGATCAAGCCTGCCTGCCCGGCAAGGGATTCGATCGTGGGATAGGAAGTAATAATTAGGGGGGGATAGCTGCGCCCAATTGGGATAGCCGATGTTTGCGAGGGCTGGCATGGAACAAGAACTGGCCACGGTGGTGGAGTTCCTTGAAGAAGGCGTGATCTACCAGGAGGCTGATGGCCAGATCAAGATTTGGAACCAGGCGGCCGAGCGCATTTTCGGCCTGAGCCGTGAGCAGGCCGCCAAGCTGACTTCCACCAATCATGAATGGGGGCTTGTCTACGAGGACGGCTCCCCTTGCCCCGGTCTCCAGCATCCTTCCATGATCACCCTGGCCACCGGCCAGGCGCTGAGCAACCAGGTCAGAGGCCTGCGCCGCCCCGGCGGCCAAGTGACCTGGCTCTCCATCAACACCAGACCGGTTTTTTCGCCAGGGCAGGCCCTGCCCCAGGCGGTCGTCGTCTCCTTCGCGGAGGTGACGGAGCGCAAGGCGGCCGAGGAGGCCCTGCGCCACTCCGAGGATAAATTTCTCACCATCTTCAACGCCAATCCCCTGGCCCTTTGCATCACCACCCCGGAAGGGGTGCTGCTGGAGGTGAACCATGCCTATCAGCGGCGCACCGGCTACCGCCGGGAAGAGTTGCTGGGGCGCACGGGAAGCGAGTTGGACTTTTGGGTCGAGCCAGATATGCGCCAGCGCATCATGGCCTACCTGGAACACATGGAGAATGGCGGCAGCGTGGAGGCGCGGGCGCGCGCCAAGTCGGGGCAGGAGTACACCCTGCTGCTGAGCGCCCAGCCCATGGAACTGAACGGCCAGGCCTGCCTGCTCTGGGCCGCCCTGGACATCAGTGAGCGCAAGCAGGCCGAGCAGGCCCTGCGCGAGAGCGAGGCGCGCTACCGCCATCTCTTCGAGGTGGAGTCCGACGCCCTGTTCCTGGTGGACCGCCAGAGCATGCGCATCCTGGAGGCCAACAGCGCCGCCGGCCAGCTCTATGGCTACAGCCGGGACGAGTTGCTGGACATGCGCATCTTTGATCTTTCCACCGAGCCGGAAAAGACTCGCCAGACGATTGAGCAAGGCCGGACCCAGGTGAGCAGGCGGCTGCACCGGCGCAAGGACGGCGGCGTTTTCCCGGTGGAAGTGGCCGCCAGCTATATGACCCTGGGCGGCCGTGACCTGCACATAGGGGCGGTGCGCGACATCAGCGAGCGGGAAAAGGCCATGGAGGCCATCCGGGAGAGCGAGGAGCGCTTCCGCGGCCTGCTCTATGACATACCCACGGTGGCCGTGCAGGGCTACTCCGTTGATGGAGTCACCCAATATTGGAACCCGGCCTCGGCCAGGCTCTATGGCTACAGCGAGCAGGAGGCCCTGGGGCGCAATCTGCTGGAGTTGATCATCCCTCCGGAGATGCGGGAGGATGTGCGCCTGGCCGTGGCCCAGATGGCCGCCAGCGGCCAGCCCATCCCCCCTTCGGAGCTGTCGCTGATGCGCAAGGACGGCTCGCGGGTGGAGGTCTTCTCCAGCCACGCCGTGGTGCGCAGGCCAGGCGGAGAGACCGAGCTGTTCTGCCTGGACGTGGACATCAGCCAGCTCAAGCGGGCCGAGCAGGAGCGGGCCGAGCTGGAGGATAGGCTGCGCCAGGCCCAGAAGATGGAGGCCCTGGGCACCCTGGCCGGCGGGGTGGCCCACGAGTTCAACAACCTGCTGGCCAGTATCATGGGTTTCGCCGAGCTGGCCGGCGACGCGGTCGCGCCGGATGGCCAAGCCGCCAGCGATATCCAGCAGATCCTGGCCGCGGCCCACAAGGGCAAGCTCCTGGTCCGCCAGGTCATGGCCTTCAGCCAGGCCCAGACCCCGCTGAAGCGGCCTCTGAACCTTAACCAGGAGATAATCCACGTCCTGGAGGGCATGGTGGCGGCCCTGCCCCGGGAGGTCAACGTGCGGACCCGGCTGGCGGCCAGGCTTAACCTGGTCGACGCCGACGCCAACCACCTCGGCCAGGCGCTGGTCAACCTCATCAACAACGCCGCGCAGGCCATGCCCCAGGGAGGCCAGCTCACCATCGCCACCGAGAACGCCGACCTCAAGGAGAACCGCTGCGCCGGCTGCGGGGCGCTTTTGCCGGGCGGCATGGTGCGGCTGACCGTCTCCGACACCGGGCGCGGCCTGGACAAGCCCACGCTTTCCCGGGTGTTCGAGCCGTTTTTTTCCACCCGGGGAGTGGGCAAGGGGGCCGGTCTGGGGTTGTCCACCGTCTATGGCGTGGTCCAGGGGCACGGCGGACATGTCTGCGGCCACAGCCAGCCCGGCGGGGGAGCCTCCTTCGAGGTTTACCTGCCCGCCCTGGAGGCTCCGGCCGTGGCGCCGCAGGCGCGGGACCAGCCCGTCGTCCTGCCGGGCGGGCCGCAAAGAATCTTGGTGGTGGACGACGAGGACGCCCTGCGCGAACTGGGCCGCCGCATGCTCGCGGCCAAGGGCTATGAGGTGACTTGCGCGGCCAGCGGCGAGGAGGCCCTGGAGCTCTACCGCCAAGACCCCCGGCGGTTCGCCTGCGTGGTGCTGGATTTGGGCATGCCGGGCATGGGGGGCCAGCAGGCCCTCGAGGAGATCAAGGCCCTCGACCCCCAGGCCAAGGTCATCGTGGCCAGCGGCCACACCGCCGGCAAGCAGGGCGGCCAGGCCCTGGAGGCGGGCGCGGCCGCCTTCGTGGCCAAGCCTTTCCGGCAGGCCGAGCTGCTCAGCACCTTGAGGCGGGTGCTGGAGGCAGGCTAGGCCGCGGGAGAGCCCGGGGGCGGGGTGGGCGTGGGCTCCGCCCCCGGCAGTTCGGCGGGATGCAGGGGGATGATCAGGCTGAAGGCGCTGCCCTTGCCCTGTTCGCTGGAGACGCTGAGCTCCCACTGGTGCTCGGCGGCCACCCGCTTGACGATGGAGAGGCTGATGCCCACGGCGTCGGCCTTGGTGGTGAAGAAGGGGTCGAAGAGGAATGGCATGTCCTCGCGGGCGATGCCCCGGCCGGTGTCGGCCACCCGCAGGGTGGCGGCCTGCCCGTCGCTCTCCAGGCCCAGGCTAAGCTCGCCGCCGGCCGGCATGGCGTCCAGGGCGTTGGCCAGCAGGATGCGCACCGCCTTTTCCAGGAGAAAACGGTCCACCCAGGCCATCAGGGGCTGGCTGCTGGTCATGGCCCCTTGCAGCCTGACCCGCACCCCGCCTTGGCTGGCGCGCTGGGCCTGGGCTTCCAGCATCTGGGCCACCGCCGCCCGCAGGTCCAGAGCCTGGGGGCGGGGCAGGGGCAGGTCGGCGTATTCGCGCACCTCGCGCACGATCCTCTCCAGACGCTCGGTGTCGGCCAGTATCTTCCTCAGGTAGTCGGCCGCCGAGCTGTTCTCCTCCACCTGCTTGAGCAGGCGCTTGGCCAGGCCGCCGATGGTGGCCACCGGGTTGCGGACCTCGTGGGCCACGCAGCGGGCCAGACGGTCCAGGCACTCCAGCTTTTCGTGCAGGAGCAGTTGGATATCCTCCTCGGCCTGGCGGGTGGCCTTGTCGCGGCGCTCCAGGCTCTCGGCCATGGCGTCGAAGGCCTCGGCCAGCTTGCCCAGCTCGCCGGCCTGATGGGAGAGCCCGGTGCGGGCTCCCAGATCGCCCCGGCCCAGCAACCGGGCCGAGGCCACCAGCTGGTTGAGCCGGCGCAGCACGGTGAATTCGCTGAGCAACCAGGCCAGGAGCAGGGAGAGCGCCGCGCTCAGGCCCAGGAGGGAGAGGTTGCGCCAGAGCACCAGGCGGGATTCGGCCAGGGCGTGCTCCACCGGGATGCCCAGGCGGAACATCACATAGGGGGAGGAGCTGGCGGCCAGGCGCTGGCGCTTGAAGCTGTAGAGCCTCCGGACGCCGTCCACCCCGGTTTCCAGGAAGGCGCCCTCCTCCCGGGGGCCGGACATCTTTTCGATCATGCGGGGCAGATCGGGCACCCAGGTGTACTTCTCGGTCTCGGGAAAGCGGGTCAGCCGCATGCCCGAGGCGTCGGTCATGGTCAGCACCGACATGGCGGGCAGGTGGGAGTCCCTGAAGATCACCATGAGATAGTTGAGATCAAAGTCCGCCATCAGCACCCCCCGGGCTTGGCCGGCCTGATCAATGACGGGTTGGGCCAGGTGAATGACCACGCCCTTGCCGTCCTGACGCGGCACATAGCCACCGGCGGCGAACTCGCGCCGGCTCAAGGCCTCCAGGAAATGCCGTTCCTGGGCCACCCCGTGGGAGGGCTTGGCGGGGGAGGCGGCCAGCACCCGGCCCTGGGCGTCGGCCAGGGAGAGCCCCACATAGGCCGGATTGAGGGCCAGTATCTCGTCGATGAGCGCCTGGCAGGAGGGCATCTCCATCTCGCGGAAGGCCGGCGTGCGCGAGAGGGTAAGAAGCAGCAGGCGGGCGTTATCCAGCACCCGCTCGTGGTGGGCGGCCATGGCCAGCACCTGGCGCAGGGCGTACCCCTCCACCTCCTCCACCGCGTTCTCCTGCAATTCCTGGAAGGTGTAGAGCAGGATGACCAGGCCGGGCAACACGGCGGCCAGGATGAGCAGCATGAGGCTACGGCGGATGGAAAAGGTCCAGCCCGGGCTC
>CAZLSD010000164.1:0-7436 GCA_964561775.1 uncultured Desulfarculus sp.
CCCTATCCCCAGCCCCCCGGAGCCACCTTCGTGCCCGAGGACTTGGTCTGGACCGAGGTGGCCGCCCGCTACAAGACCCGCTTCGTGGACGAGCGCCTGCGCGTCTACTTCCAGGGCGGCGACCAGCTGACCGCCAGCCGCCTTAGCCGGGGCCAGGTGCCGGGCCTGGCTTTGTGGCACCAGTCCACCCTTAACCGAGAGATAGCCTATCTACGCCATGCGCCTATGGATTTCCTGCGCGCCGCCCTCAACTACGCCCGCTTTTCCTTTCTGCTGGGGCGCGATTTGGGCGAGCAGTGGGCGGGGTTGAGCAACGCCAAGGCCCGCCTGCTCTGGCTGGCCGGCCTGCTGCCCGGGGTGTGCCTGGCCTGGCGCGACCTGGCCCGGGGCCTGGGCGAGCCGGCGGCCTGAGGCCGGAGGGCTCAGCCCTGGTCCGCGCAGGCCTCAATCAGGGCGGGTATGAAGACGGTCAGGTCGGCCGCCACCCCCACGTCGGCCACGGAGAAGATGGCGGCCTGGGGGTCCAAGTTCATGGCCACGATGAAGCCCGAGCCCTGCATGCCCACGGTGTGCTGGCGCGCCCCGGAGATGCCGCAGGCGATGTAGAGCCGGGGCGTCACGCTGGCCCCGGTCAGCCCCACCTGGCTTTGATAGCCCAGCCAGCCCAGATCGCAGACCGGGCGTGAACCGGCCAGGGCCGCCCCGCCAAAGAGGGCGGCCAGCCGCCTGAGCAGCTCCAGGTTCTCGGCCTTGCCCAGGCCGCGCCCGCCCGCCACCACCACCTGGGCCTGGGCCAGGGCGGCGTCGGCCTGGGCCCCGGCGGCCTGGGCCAGCAGACGGACGGGGCAGGGCGGCGGCTCCATCTCCAGCAGCTCCACCTCCGGCGCTGGCTTCTCCCCGGCCTGGGCGGCGGCGAAGGCCCCCGGCTGCACGGTGAGGCACAGGGGCCAGGCCAGGGGGGCCAGGATTTCGCGCGCCTTGCCGAAATGGCTGGCGCGCGCCAGGCGCGGCGCGCCGGCCTGGCCGCTGATCTCCTCCACCCCCGTCACCAGGGAGCCGCCCAGGCGCAGGCTAAGGCCCGGCAGCCAGTCCAGGCCCTGGCTGGCGTGCCCGGCCAGCAGGGCCGCCGCGGGGCGTTGCTCCAGCAAGGCGGCCAGGGCCTGCTGGTAGGCCTGGCCCAGGAAGTGATCCAGCCCGTCAATCCGCAGAGCCAGCACCCGCTCGCCGCTCAAGCAGGCGGCCTGGCGGGCCAGGGGCAGGGGATCGGCGGCCAGGACCAGCAGGCGCAGCTGGCGGCCCAGCAGGGCGGCCAGTTGCCGCCCCGCCGAAACCAGTTCCAGGGTCAGGGGAAGCAGGCTGCCTCCGGCATGCTCGGCCACCACCAGGACAGGGCCGGCAGGGGTGGGGGGCGCGCTCACAGCAAGGCCCTGCCGCGCAGGATTCCGGCCAGTTCGCGGGCCTGCTCCTGGACCCCGCCAGCCAGCATGCGCCCGGCCCGGCGCGCGGGGGGAAGCTCCAGGCCCAGGCTTTGTTCGCGGGGGGGCGGGCTGGCCAGGCTGGCCGCCGCCAGGCTGGGGATGACGGCCTGCTTGGCCCTGAGCAGGGCCGAGAGGGTGGGGTAGCGCGGCGGCTTGCGGCTGGCCTGGATGGTCAAGAGCGCGGGCAGGGGCAGCTCAAGCCGCTGACGGCGTCCTCCCTCCATCTCGCGCCAGGCCCGCGCCAGCCGCCGCGCGGGGTCCAACTCCACCTCCACCACCGCCGTGAGGCAGGGCAGGTCCAAGAGCCCGGCCAAGAGCGGCCCCACCGCGCCTTGCATCAAGTCCTCGGAGATGACCCCGCACAGGATGAGGTCGAAGTCATGGGGCCGCGCCCAGGCCGCCAGGGCGCTGGCCAGGGCCAGGGGCCGGGGAGCGGGCTCCTCGGGGTCCAGCAGCAGGGCCGCCTGGTCCGCCCCCATGCCCAGAGCCCGGCGCAGCACGGCGCAAGCGCTCTCGCCCCCGGCGCTGGCCGCCCAGACCTCCGACCCGGGCAGGCCGTCTTTAAGGCACAGGGCCTCCTCCAGGGCCATCTCGTCATAGGCGGCCATCTTGAACAGCGGCGCGCCGGGCCAGGACGCCCGGCCCTGGCGCAGCTCCAGGGGCGACTGGGGCTCGCGCACCTGTTTCAAGCAGGTCAATATGCGCACCTTCAAACCTCTCCGTGGACGGGTCTATGCCAGTATAGCCCGGCGGCTTGGCGCGGCCAATAAAAATAGCGAGCGTTCGCTCGTTTTTTTTCTTGCAATCAGGCCGCTCGCGCGGCAGAGTTGGGCATGGTCCGGCCATGCTGGCCGGCGGGAGCCAAGCCCCATGAGCGTTCTGTATCTGCTACGCCACGGCCAGGCCTCCTTTGGCCAGGCCGACTATGACCGGCTCTCTCCCCTGGGGGCGCGCCAGGCCGGCCTGGCCGGCAGCTACCTGCGCGGCCAGGGACTGGAACTGGACGCGGTCTATTGCGGCAGCCTGGCCCGCCAGCGGCACACCGCGGCCGCCCTCCTGGAGGGTCTGGCCAGCCGGGCCCCGCTTGCGGTGCTGCCCCAGTTCAACGAGTTCGACTCCGGCCCCATCATGGAGGCCCTGCTGCCGGCCATGACCCGGGAAGACCCGGGGCTGGCCGCCGACATCCCCCGCGCCTACAGCGACCGCAAGGCCTTCCAGCGCCTCTACGAGGGGTCCATGCTGCGCTGGCTTAGCGGCCGCTACGACCTGGGCGGGGGCGAGACCTGGGCCGGCTTTCTGGCCCGGGTGGCCCAGGGCCTGGAACAGATTCGCGACGAGAACGGGCCGGGCCGCCGGGTAATGGTGGTCACCTCGGGCGGACCCATCGCGGCGGTGATGCGTCTGGTCTTGGGCTTGGAGGACGAGACGGCCCTGCGCCTGACCTGGGTCATCAAGAACGCCTCGCTTAGCAGCTTCCTCTTCGACCGCCAGAGGATGACCCTGAACCTCTTCAACTCCACCGCCCACCTGGAAGAGGCGGGCAACCAAGGCCTCATCACCTACCGCTAACGCGGGCCGCGCGCCCGGGAGAGCCGCCATGGACTTCGCCTTGTCCGAGAAGATGCAGACCATCCTGGAGCTGATCAACGAGTTCGTGCGGAAGGAGCTGGTGCCGCTGGAGAACGACTTCGTGCACCGCCCCTGGGCCGAGCTGGAGCCGGTTTTGCAGGCCAAGCGCCAGATGGTCAAGGAGATGGAGCTGTGGGCGCCCTTGCATCCCAAGGAGGAGGGCGGCATGGGGCTGGACCTGGTGGAGTACGGCCTGGTCTGCGAGGCCCTGGCGGCCACCCCCACCGGGGTCTATGTCTTCGGCTGCCAGGCCCCCGACGCCGGCAACATCGAGATCCTGGCCAAGTACGCCACCCCCGGGCAGCGCGAACGTTACCTGGAGCCCCTGGTGGAAGGCCGCATCCGGTCTTGCTTCTCCATGACCGAGCCGGAGATGCCCGGCTCCAACCCGGTGATGCTGGCCACCACCGCGGTCAAGGACGGCGGGGACTACCTCATCAACGGGCACAAGTGGTACACCTCCTCGGCCGAGGGCGCGAGCTTCGCCATCGTCATGGCGGTGACCAACCCCGACGCCCCGCCCCATTTGCGCGCCTCCATGATCATCGTGCCCACCGACACCCCCGGTTTCAACCTGGTGCGCAACATCCCGGTGATGGGGCACGCGGGCAGCGGCTGGCACTCCCACGCCGAGATACTCTACCAATCCTGCCGGGTGCCCCAGGCCAACCTGCTGGGTCCCGAGGGCCAAGGCTTTGTCATCGCCCAGGAGCGCCTGGGGCCGGGGCGCATCCACCACTGCATGCGCTGGATCGGCATCTGCAACCGCGCCTTGCAGATGATGTGCCAGCAGGCCTTGACCCGGGCCAGCGCGCCCGGACGCAGGCTGGGCGACGAGCAGATCATCCAGGCCTGGATCGCCGAGTGCGCGGCCGAGATGCGCGCGGCCCGGCTCATGGTGCTCAACTGCGCCTGGCTCATCCAGACCCAGGGGCAAAAGGCCGCCCGCCAGGACATCTCGCTCATCAAGTTCTACACGGCGGGCGTTATGCAGCGGGTGCTGGACAAGGCGCTGCAGATGCACGGCGGCCTGGGCATGAGCGACGACACGCTCCTGGCCTGGTACTTCCGGGCCGAGCGCTCGGCGCGCATCTATGACGGCGTGGACGAGGTGCACAAGGTCTCGGTGGCCAAGCGCATCCTGAAGGACCACGCGGCGGGGCGCGCCCTGGCATGACCTACGCCCAGTTCAGCAAGCTGGCCAAGGTCTCGCGCGCCGATCTGTGCCGGGAGGTCTGGGCCAGCCACCGCGGCTCCATCAAGACCAAGAAGGAGCCCACCGCGGTCAAGAACTTGGAGGTGATCTTCGAGGCCACCCTGCGCCTGGCCAACCACAAGGGCTTCGCGGGGATGACCATGCGCGACCTTAGCCAGGAGACGGGGCTCTCCATGGGCGCGCTCTACGCCTACTTCTCCAGCAAGGATGAGCTGCTGGAGATGGTGCAGGCCACGGGCCGCCAGGTCAGCGGCCGCCTTTTGCGCCAGGGCCTGGAAGGCGTGCAGGGCGCGGAAGCCAGGCTGAGCGCGGCCATCCGCACCCACGTCTTCGTCAGCCAGGCCATGCAGCCCTGGTTCTTCTTCTCCTACATGGAGGCCCGCCACCTGGGCCAACGCCACAAGGAGCTGGCCAAGGAGAGCGAACTGGCCACCGAGCGCACCCTGGCCCAGATAATCCGCCAGGGGCAGGAAGAGGGCGTCTTCGCCCAGGTGGACCCCGAACTGACCGCGGCGCTCATCAAGGCCATGCTGCAGGACTGGTACGTCAAGGCCTGGAAATACGCCGGGCGGCGGGTGGGGGTGGACCGCTTCGCCGCCCAGGTGGCGCAAATGGCCCTGGCCTTCTGTTTGGCCCCGGAACAGCCCGCCCCGCGCGGGCGGAGCAAGGCGTCATGAGCAACATAGATCCCGCCAGCCGCATCAGGCCCGGCGAAGAGCTGGACGCCGCCCGGGTGGCGGTTTTCCTCAAAGACAACATCCCCGGCCTGAGCGGCGAGCTGACCATCAGCCAGTTCCCCTCGGGCTACTCCAACCTGACCTATCTGCTCAAGGTGGGGCAGCGGGAGCTGGTGCTCAGGCGGCCGCCCCATGGCACCAAGGCCAAGAGCGCCCACGACATGAGCCGCGAGTTCAAGGTGCTCACCTCCCTGCGTCCGCACTTCCCCTATTGCCCAGAGCCCCTGGCCTACTGCGAGGACCCCTCGGTCATGGGCTGCCCCTTCTACGTGATGGAGCGCATCAAGGGGGTGATCCTGCGAAGGAGCATCCCGCCGGGGATCAACCTGGGGGCCGAAGGCCTGACCCTGCTCTGCCGCCGCATGGTGGAGGTGATGGCCCAGCTGCACGGGGTGGACTACCGCGCCGCCGGCCTGGCCGAGTTGGGCAAGCCGGCCGGCTACGTGACCCGCCAGGTGCAGGGCTGGAGCAGGCGCTATCGCGACGCGGCCACCCCGGACGTGCCCGACGGCGAGGACGTCATGGGCTGGCTGGCCGCCAACATGCCCCCCGAGAGCGCCAGCGTGGCCATCATCCACAACGACTTCAAGCTGGACAACCTGGTGCTGGACCCGGACGACCCCTTCAAGGTGCTGGGGGTGCTGGACTGGGAGATGGCCACCCTGGGCGATCCGCTCATGGACCTGGCCTGCACCCTGGCCTATTGGGTGCAAGCCGACGACCCGCCGGCCATGCTGGCCCTGGCCACCATGCCCACCTATCTGCCCGGCGGCCTGACCCGGCAGGAAGCGGTGCGCCTCTATGGCCAACTCACCGGGCGCACCCTGGACCGGGTGGATTTCTACTACTGCTTCGGCCTGTTCCGCCTGGCCGTCATCGTGCAGCAGATCTACTACCGCTTCTATCACGGCCAGACCGCCGACCCGCGTTTCAAGGGCCTGGGGGCCGGCACCGCCGCGCTTCTGGCCCAGGCCGGACGGGTGCTGCGGGGAGAAATCATCTAGGCCATCCGACAGGCCGCCCAGGCCTGAGCACACGGGAGACAAAAACATGAGCAAGCACGTGGTGTCGCTGGTCAAGTACGAGAAGCCCCTGGAGTCGCTGCGCCGGGCCTTGGACCTGTGCGGGGGCTTGAGCCGGGTCAAGGCCACGGACAAGGTTTTCATCAAGCCCAACGTGGTCTTCTGGACCAAGGAAGCGCCCTTCCCCAAGTGGGGCGTCATCACCACCAGCCGGGTGGTGCAGGACATGGTGGCGCTTTTGGCCGAACAAGGCGTGACCGACATCACCATCGGCGAGGGCCTGGTCTCCACCGGGACCGAGGCCAAGGAGACCGCCGCCCACGCCTTTCAAACCCTGGGCTATCAGGAGCTGGCCAAGCGCTATGGGGTCAAGGTGGTCAACACCTTCGAGCGCCCCTTCCAGGAGGTGGAGGTGGGCCCGGGCATGAAGCTCAGCTACAACGTGGACGCCTTGCAGGCCGACGTCATGGTGGACCTGCCCGTCATGAAAACCCACGCCCAGACCATGGTCAGCCTGGGCATCAAAAATCTTAAGGGGCTCATCGACGTCAACTCGCGCAAGCGTTGCCACAGCGCCGAAGCGGAGCGGGACCTGCATTTCTGGGTCAGCCACCTGGCCGCGCCCTTCCCGCGCCTGCTCACGGTGCTGGACGGCATCTACACCGCCGAGCGCGGACCGGGCATAGACGGGACCATGCACCGGGCCAACCTGCTGGCCGCCTCCTGGGACGTGCTCTCCGCCGACCTGGTGGGGACGCGGCTCTTGGGCCAGAACCCGGCGGCGGTGCCCCACATCGTTCACTACGCGGCCCGCGCCGGACGCCCCCTGGATCTCTCCGACGTGGAGCTGGCCGGCGAGCGCATAGAGGACCACGCCCGGCCCCACGAGTGGACCTTCCCCTACAACGACGACGGCAGCCTGCCCCTGGCGCTGGCCAAGAAGGGCATGGCCGGCGTGGCTTTCTACAAATACGACAGCAGCATGTGCACCTACTGCTCGGCCATCAACGGGGTGGTGCTCACCTCCATCGCCATGGCCTGGCGCGGCCAGCCCTGGGACGACGTGGAGGTGCTCACCGGCAAGATGATGAACCCCCGCCCCGGGGCCAACAAGACCATCCTGCTGGGCAAGTGCATGTACCAGGCCCACAAGGACAACCCGGCCATCAAGGAGATGATCCCGGTCAAGGGCTGCCCGCCCCAGCCGGAAAAAATCGTGGAGGCCCTGCACCAGGCCGGCATCATGGTGGACCCCAACATCCTGCTCAACATCCCCCGCCTGCCCGGCCAGTACATGGCCCGCTACCAGGGCAAGCCGGAATTCGAGGAGGCTTTGTTCCAGGTGGCCTGATTT
>CAZLSD010000165.1:0-7431 GCA_964561775.1 uncultured Desulfarculus sp.
TGGCGGCCAAGGTGGTGGAGCTCTTGGGCGGCGTGGATTCGCGCCAGGTGGAGGCCGGCGGCGGCCAGGGGGCCTATGCCCCCTGCGAGGTGGCGGTGCTCTATCGCCTGCACGCCCAGGGAGCGGCCCTGGCCCAGGCCCTGGCCCAGGCCGGCGTGCCGGTGCAGGTGGCGGCCGAAGAGCCCCTGGCCGAGATCGACGGCCTGGATTTTTCGGCCCAGCGGGTGAGCCTGCTCAGCATGCACGCGGCCAAGGGCCTGGAGTTCCCGGTGGTCTTCGTCACCGGTCTGGAGGAGGGGCTTCTGCCCTATGAGCCTCCCCAGCGCCCGCCCGCGGAAACCGCCGAGGAACGCCGCCTGCTCTACGTGGCCTTGACCCGTGCCCGACAGAGGCTGTTTTTGTCGCGGGCCAGCGAGCGGTTCCTGTTCGGCCGCCAGCTCTCCGGCCAGCCCTCGCCCTTCTGGCGCGAGCTGGACCGCTCGCGCCTGGCCCAGGAGGCCCCGGGGAGAAGGAGGCGCCAGCCTCGCCAAATCTCCTTGTTCTGATCTATAATCAACTCAAACATTCCCGTCTTCGATGGAGATGGTCCGCTATGTCCTCTTCCAGTTCATCTTGCCTCAGCCTTCCCCGCACTGGCGCGGTCATCTGGTTCACCGGACGCCCGGCTTCGGGTAAATCCACCCTGGCCCAGGCCTTGGAACAAAGCCTCAAGGCGCGTGGCCTGGCCTGCTTTGTCCTGGATGGCGACGTGGTGCGCCAGGGGCTGTGTTCGGATTTGGGCTTTTCCCGCGCGGACCGGGGCGAGAACATCCGCCGGGTGGGCGAGGTGGCCGCGCTGATGGCCCAGGCCGGGCTGCTGGCCATCGGGGCCTTCATCTCGCCCTATGCCCAGGACCGGGAGCGCGCCCGCGCCGCGGTCAAGGGCCTGCCTTTCTTCGAGGTGTACCTGGGCGTGCCCCTGGATGTCTGCGAGCAGCGCGATCCCAAGGGCATGTACAAGAAGGCCCGCGCCGGCCAGTTAAAGGGCTTCACCGGCATCGACGACCCCTATGAGCCGCCCCAGTCTCCCGCCCTGGAGCTGCCCACTCACCAGCACGGCATCGAGGAGTGCGTAGCGCGCCTGATGGGCATGCTGGAACAGGCCCAGGTGATCTAGACAAGCCGCGTGGGGATAACACGGTTGCCACGAAAATAAAGATTGTTTCTGTTCTCCAAATATAATCGATCTAACCTGACGCGTTACCTCCCCCGCCATACCGGCGGGCGTTTTTCCAGAAAGGCCTTGATGCCCTCCTGGGCGTCCTCCATGGCCAGGTTCAAGGCCATGTTGGCGGTGGCCAGGTGGAAGGCCTCGGGCTCGGGGCGCTCCACCTGGTCGTAGAAGGTCTTCTTGCCCAGAGCCAGGGTAAGCGGGCTGGCCTCGGCCACGGACAGGGCCAGCTTCTCCGCCTCGGCGGCCAGGTCCTCGGCTGGGACCACCCGGTTGACCAAGCCCCACGCAAAAGCCTCCTGGGCGCTGACGAAGCGGCCGGTCAGGAGCATCTCCAAGGCGCGCTTGCGCCCCACCGCCCGCACCAAAGGCACCGCCGGGGTGCTGCAAAACAGACCGATGCGCACGCCGGGGGTGCTAAAGCGGGCGCTGGTCGCGGCGATGGCCAGATCGCTGGCCGCCACCAGCTGGCAGCCCGCGGCCGTGGCCACGCCCTGCGCCTGGGCGATGACCGGCTGGGGAAGCGCGCGCAGCTTATCCATCATGACCGTGCAGTTCTCGAATATGTCGCGGTAGACCGCCGGGCCACGCCCCACCATCTCGTCCATGTTGTGCCCGGCGCAGAAATGCTTGCCCGCGCCCGATAGCAGCACCACCCGTGCCTCGGCGTGCCCTGCGATCTCGTCGCAGGCCTGGCTCAGCTCGGCGATCATGCGCTGGCTGAGCGCGTTGACCTTGGCCGGCTGGTTAAGGGTCAGCCGGGCCAGGGATCCCTCGAAACTGAGCAGTATCTCCGAGAACTCCACCGCGCCCTCCTTGTTTGCTACCAGGCCGCCAGCAACGGACAGGAACCTTGAGCCTGGGCAATCCCCGGTTCTTGGCCCTGCATCAGCTCCAGCACCTGCCCCTGGCTCAAGCCCGGAAAGGCCAGCAGGCCAAGGCTGCGCTCCTGCGGCCCCAGTTCGGGGAGCATGCCGCGTAAGCCAGCCGTGAAGTCCTGGGACAGTTCCCGCGCCTGACCGGCCAGGGCCTGCTTAAGCTCCGGCGACCAGGGCTCCCCGGCCAGGCGGGTTAGAAGCGTGGCCAGGCGCGCGCGAGCCTCTCGCACAAAGCCCGCCTGGCTCAGCTCCGGCGCGATCTGCGCCTCCACTTGGCCCAGGTCGGGCCAAGTCAGCCGCCCCGCCTCCTGGGCCTGTCCCGCCCGTTCCATCAAAATCTGCGCCGTCTCCAGGCTGGGCGTGGCCAGCCACCCCCCCTGCCCTTCCGGCAGCCTGCGCGCCAGGCCCGCCCAGGCCGCCAGCCTGCGCGAGAGCTTCTCCTCGGGCTCGCTCCACTGGGCGCGCGGCAGCAGGCGCTCCGTCAAGGGTTGCTCATACTCCGCCGGGGTGTGGTCCTCCTCCATTTTGCCCAGGGCCAGGTCCATGGCCCTTTGCGCGGCCATGGTCTTGACTAGCAATTCCTCCATCTCGCCCGCCTCCACGTCCTGGCGGTGCAGCAGCAGCAAAAAAAGCTCGTCCGCCGCCTCGGGCGGAAGCCCGGCCGCGGGCTGGGGCGCGGGATGGCCAAAGCCCCTTAGCTCGCGCTTGAGGCTGAGCTTGGTCTCTTCGTCGTCGGCCAAAGCCAAGCCCAGCTTGAGGGCCTCGGCTTGGCCCGAGCCCTGGTGCAGGCCTAGCCATTCCTCCCAGGCCCGGCGCAGCGATTCCAGGGCGCGCGGATCGGCCCCGGAGGTGGCCGGTGGGCGCAAGAACTCCAGCGCCCCGTCCGGCAGCCAGTCCGGCGCGGCAGCAGACGCCACGCCGGGCGGCTCCATGACCAAGAGCGGCTGCCCCCAAGGCCAGAAGGAGAAAAAGGCCGAGCGGCTAAGCGCCGTGGCGGGAAAGATCATGAGAGGAAGGGCCATGAGGATTACTCGCAGGTTGGGAGGTTGTATAGCGAGAAGAATCCCAAAAGTACCTTTGCAGGATTCGTGACGGCCGGCTGTCACGCCGCTTGCGTGGGCGGCAAGGTTTGCTTGCGCCGCTTCCGCGCAAGCGGGCGCGCCAGCCGGCGCGGCATGGCCTGGGCTCGCCCCCCTGGCACGCGGCCGGCGCGAATCCTGCCCAAGGGAGTAAGCGCCTTGGCGCGAGCGACCCAGGCAATGCTCTTTTCAAGGCTTTGCCATGAAGAAGGCCTCGCCGTCAAGCTGGTCTTGACCGGCGGCTGGGCCGCCGTGACGTGACTCCCAGGCTATGCTAAGCTTCGCTCCAGCCTGGCGGCGGCTCCGGCCGCCCAGGGGATCCCCGCAAAATTCCAGCGACGAGGTCAGCGTGAACCAGCTTATCTTTGACTTGAAGCTTTCGGTGGAAGCCACCAGCCTCTATCTGCTGGTGGAGGCCTTGGCCGACGGCGGCAGCCCCCTGGACCGCCAGACCGCGCTCAAGTTCTGGAACTCGCCCGAGCCACAACTGGACCTGGCCTTCACCGAGCTGGTGGCCCGCCGGGTGCTGGGGGCCGAGGCCGACGGCTCCTGGCTGGTGCGCCCCGTTTCGGAGTGGCTGCGCTACAGCTAGACCAGCACCACCAGTCCCTCCAGCTTGCGCAGGGCGGTATACACCTCCAGCACCTGCTGGGCGCTGGCCACGGCCACCTCCAGCGTCACCGAGGTGTAGCGCTTGCCCGAGGAAGGACGGCTGCTCACCCGGTCGCCGGGCTTGAGCGGACCCAGCACGGACTCCGTGGCCAGGCGCGCCCGCTCCACGAAATCCTCCCCGCCGAAGCCTATGGCCTTGAACATGTACTCCCCGGGGAACTGATGGTGCTGCTCCAAGAGGTTCAAGGCCTCCTGGCTCAGGATGGCCTGGGTGACCGGGGAGGTTTTCGGGTCCATGTCCGCTCCTTGCGCTATGTCCGCCCCAAGCCGGCTTGAGCCCGATCTGGGAGCCGTTTCAACGGCCTGCTAGCGCCTATGCTAAGGCTTGGCCTGCCCGCGCGCAAGCTGGCGAGGTTTCTTGACAGTAAACCTGGGCTCTGTTAGTAAAGACACTTTCGGCAACGATATCTACTGACAGCGACGCATCATGGGAGAGGCCCCATGGCCAAAGGTGAAGTCAGAATAGACCGCGAGCGGTGCAAGGGCTGCCAGCTATGCATCGCCTTCTGTCCCAAGGCCCGCCTGCGGGTGTGCCAGGACATCAACGAAAAGGGCTATTACCCGGCCGAGTACGTGCCGGCCGAAGGCAAGGATGCGTGCAACGCGTGCGCCACCTGCGCCACCATGTGTCCAGACCTGGCCATCGAGGTGTACCGTGACTAAGCAACTAATGCGCGGGAGCCACACCTTGGGCGAGGCGGCCGTCCGCGCCGGCTGCCGTTACTACTTCGGCTATCCCATCACCCCCCAGAACGAGGTGCCCGAGTACATGTCGGGGCGTCTGATGGAGGTGGGGGGCACCTTCGTGCAGGCCGAGAGCGAACTGGCCTCCATCAACATGGTCATCGGCGCTTCCATGGCCGGCGGCCGGGTCATGACCAGCTCCAGCAGCCCGGGCATCAGCCTCAAGCAGGAGGGCATCAGCTACCTGGCCGGCCTGGAGCTGCCGGCGGTGGTGGTCAACATGATCCGTGGCGGCCCGGGCCTGGGCAACATCGCGCCCGCCCAGAGCGACTATTTCCAGGCCACCCGGGGGGGAGGTCACGGCGACTACCGCTGCATCGTGCTGGCTCCGGCCTCCTGCCAGGAGCTTTGCGACATGACCGTGCGGGCCTTCGACCTGGCGGACAAATACCGCAACCCGGTGATGATCCTGGGCGACGGCATGATAGGCCAGATGATGGAGCCGGTGGTCTTCCCCGAGCCCATCGACCCGGCCAGCCTGCCGGCCAAGGACTGGATCCTGACCGGGGCCAAGGGGCGTCCCCAGCGCACCCTCTTGTCCCTGCTCCTGGACCCCAAGGTCCTGGAGAACCACAACTACAAGCTCATCCGCAAGTATGACGCCGTGACCCGCGACGAGGTGGGCTGGGAGAACTACCAGACCGACGACGCCCGCCTGGTCATCGTGGCCTTTGGCACCGCGGCGCGCATCGCCAAGGGCGCCATCAAGCGGGTGCGCGAGATGGGCATGAAGGTTGGCCTGCTCCGCCCCAAGACCCTGTGGCCCTTCCCCAAGCAGCCCCTGGAGGAGCTGAGCCGGGTGGTGCGCCATCTGCTGGTCTTTGAGATGAACGCCGGCCAGATGGTGGAGGACGTGGAGCTCTCGGTGCGCGGCCAGGCCGACGTGCGCTTCTATGGCCGGCCCGGCGGGGTCATCCCCACCCCAGAGGACGTGGCCCACCAGATCAGCCACTACTATTTCGGCGCCCACCTGCACGAAGAAGGCGGCCGCGAGCGCCGCACTTTGGGAGGGCAGTCATGAAGCTGGTCTCCAAGAGGCCCCAAAGCCTCAAAGCCAACGTGTTCCACTACTGTCCCGGCTGCGGACACTCCATCATCCACCGCCTGGTGGCCGAGGTCATCGACGAGTTGGGCATCCAGGAGCGCACCATCGGCGTGCCGCCGGCGGGCTGCGCGGTGCTGGCCTACAACTACTTCGACGTGGACATGGGCGAGGCCCCCCACGGCCGGGCCCTGGCCGTGGCCACCGGCATCAAGCGGGTGCAGCCCGACAAGGTGGTCTTCACCTACCAGGGCGACGGCGACATCGCGGCCATCGGCACCGCCGAGACCATCCACGCCGCCAACCGGGGCGAGAAGCTCACCGCCATCTTCGTCAACAACGCGGTCTACGGCATGACTGGCGGCCAGATGGCCCCCACCACCCTGCTGGGCCAGGTTTCCACCACCTCGCCCCGGGGCCGGGCCGCGGAGCGCGAGGGCAATCCCCTGGACCTTACCCAGATGCTGGCCGTGACCAAGGGCGCCGTCTATCTGGAGCGGGTGGCGGTCAACAACCCCAAGAACGTCAACCGGGCCAAGAAGGCCATCAAGAAGGCCTTCCAGGTGCAGCTTGACGGCCTGGGCTTCGCCCTGGTGGAGGTGCTCTCGGCCTGCCCCACCAACTGGAAGATGGACCCGGTCCAGGCCTGCAAGTGGATGGACGAGACCATGATGCAGACCTTCCCCCTGGGGGTGATCAAGGACCAGACCGGCTACGAGGCCAAGGAAGGAAGCGGCAAATGACCTACAAGACCGTTTTCGCGGGCTTCGGCGGTCAAGGCGTGCTCATGATGGGCTATCTGCTGGCCCTGGCCTCCATGCGCTACGGCAAGAACGTCACCTACCTGCCGGCCTATGGGGCCGAGGTGCGCGGCGGCACCGCCAACTGCACCGTGGTGGTCAGCGACGAGGAGATCGCCAGCCCGGTGGCCAGTTCGCCGGACTGCGCGGTGATCATGAACAACCCCAGCCTCATCCGTTTCGTCAACGTGGTGCGCCCCGGTGGGATCATCTTGGTCAACAGCTCCCTGGTGCAGGCCCCGATCAAGCGCGAGGACCTGACCGTGGTCAGCCTGCCCGTCAACGCCCTGGCCCACGAGATGGGCGAGGACCGTTCCGCCAACGTGGTCATGGTGGGGGCTCTCTTGCAGGCCTCCGGCGTGATACCATTGGAAGCCGCCACCGAGGCCCTGGCCGAGACCGGCCTGGGCAAGAAGCCCAAGGTGCTGGAACTGAACCGCCGCGCGCTCATGCTGGGCGCGGAGCAGGCCCGCCTGGCCCTGCACAAGGAGAAGACGGCATGACCGTGAAAGAGCTAGCCATCCAGGTTCCCGACCAGCCCGGCCAACTGGCCCGCATCAGCGAGCTGATGGGTGAGGCGGGGGTGAACATCATCGCCCTGTTCGTCTCCACCGCCAAGCAGGCGGGCGAAGGCCTGATGCGCTTCGTGGCCGACAATCCCGAGAAGGCCGTGAACGTGCTGACCGCCCAGGGGCTGAAGGTGGAGATCGCCGAGGTCATCGCCGCCGAAACCCCCCACCACGCCGGCGGACTGCTGGCCGTGCTCAATCCCTTGAAGCGCGCCGCGGTCAACGTGGAGTACCTTTACCCCTGCATCCAGACCGGCGAGGCCACCATCCTCATCATCGGGGTGGGCAAAGAACTGGTCCAGGCCGTGGAGGCCCTCAAGAAAGACTGGATCCGCCTCTACGGACCCGAGCTCTACAATATGTAAGCGGCCCGAGGCGGACTCCGGCAGGCCCTTTCATCTTGCAGGCGAGACGGGCGGGGGTAAACCCTCGCTTGT
>CAZLSD010000166.1:0-7424 GCA_964561775.1 uncultured Desulfarculus sp.
CAATCGTCCCGACGTTCACGTGGGGCTTCTTGCGCTCAAACTTTGCCTTGGCCATTGCTTACGCTCCTTGAACTTAGGCAGCCAGGCCTCTACGGCCGGTCTCGCGCTCGGCCCGCGCCTTTTCGATGACCTCTTGGGCCAGGGCCGCGGGCAGGGGATCGTAATGAGAAAACTCCATGGAAAAACTGGCCCGGCCCTGGGTGGCCGAGCGCAGGTCCGTGGCGTAGCCGAACATCTTGGACAGGGGCACCTGGGCGTTGACCACCTGTACGCCAGGGCGGGAATCCATGCTCTGGACCCGGCCGCGGCGGGAACTCAAATCACCCATCACGTCCCCCAGGTACTCCTCGGGAGAAGTGACCTCCAGCTTCATGATGGGCTCCAGAAGCTGGGGACCGGCGGCGCGCACGGCGTCCTTGATGGCCATGGAGCCGGCGATGAAGAAGGCCCGCTCGGAGGAGTCCACCTCGTGATAGGAGCCGAAGACCAGGCTCACCGCCAGGTCCACCAGGGGGAAGCCGGCGATGACGCCCTTGGCGCAGGCGTCGCGGATGCCCTCTTCCACCGGCTTGATGTACTCCTTGGGGATGACCCCGCCCACGATCTTGTCCTCGAAGACGATGCCGCTGCCGGGAGCCCCGGGAACGACCTCGATCTTGCAGTGGCCGTACTGGCCGCGGCCGCCGGTCTGGCGCACGTAGCGCGCCTCGGCGGTGGCCGGCTTGGTGATGGCCTCGCGATAGGCCACCTGGGGCGCGCCCACCTCGGCCGCCACCTTGAACTCGCGCTGGAGGCGGTCGACGATGATCTCCAGGTGCAGCTCGCCCATGCCCATGATGATGGTCTGGTTGGTCTCGGGATCGTGGCTGACCCGGAAGGTGGGGTCCTCGTTGGCCAGGCGGTGCAGGGCCGCGCCCAGTTTCTCGGCCAGGGGCTTGTTGGCCGGGCGGATGGAGAGCTCCACCACCGGCTCGGGGATGTGCATGGCCGCCAGCAAGAGGGGGCGGGACGGGGCGCACAGGCTGTCGCCGGTGCGGGTGTTCTTGAGCCCCACCGCGGCCACGATATCGCCGGCCTCGGTCTCCTTGACTTCCTCGCGCTGGTTGGCGTGCATGCGAAGCAGGCGGCCGATGCGCTCCTTCTTGCCCGTGGCCGGGTTGACCACGGTGTCGCCCGAGCGCAGGGTGCCCGAGTAGACGCGCAGGAAGGTGAGCTGTCCCACGTAGGGGTCGCTCATCAGCTTGAAGGCCATGGCCGCGAACGGCTCCTCGTCCTTGGCCGCCAGGGATACTTCCACGCCCGCCTCGTCCTGGCCGGTCATGGCCGGGGCCTCGATGGGCGAGGGCAGGTAATCCACCACGGCGTCCAACAGGGGCTGGATGCCCTTGTTCTTGAAGGCCGAGCCGGCCAGCACCGGCACGATCTGGCAGGCGATGACGCCCTGGCGCAGGGCCGCCTTGACGCGGGCCGGGCTGGGCTCCTCGCCGCCCAGATAGGACTCCATCATCTCGTCGTCGAACTCGCAGGCGGTATCGATGAGCTCCTGGCGGGCGCTTTTCACGGCCTCGGCCATCTCGGCGGGGATGTCGCCGACGCTGACCTGCATGCCCTTGCTGGACTCGTCGAAGAACAGGGCCTGCATGGAAACCAGGTCCACCACGCCCAGGAACTTGTCCTCGGCGCCGATGGGCAACTGCAAGAGCAGGGGCCGGCAGCCCAGGCGGGAGCGCATCATCTCCACGCAGCGGAGGTAGTCGGCGCCCACCCGGTCCATCTTGTTGATGAAGGCCAGGCGGGGCACGGCGTAGCGGTCGGCCTGCCGCCAGACCGTCTCGGACTGGGGCTGCACGCCGCCCACCGCGCAGAAGACGGCGACCACGCCGTCCAGCACGCGCAAGCTACGCTCTACTTCTATGGTGAAATCTACGTGACCGGGGGTGTCGATGATGTTGAAGCGGGTGTCGTGCCAGAAACAGGTGGTGGCGGCGCTGGTGATGGTTATGCCGCGTTCCTGTTCCTGCTCCATCCAGTCCATGATGGCCGCGCCGTCATGGACCTCTCCCAGCCGGTGGGAAACACCAGTGTAGAAGAGGATCCGCTCGGTTGTGGTTGTCTTGCCAGCGTCGATATGGGCCATGAGCCCGAAATTACGATGCCGTGCAAGCGATACCTGGCGCGCCACTGTGCTAACCCGTTCAGCCCTTTCAAGCCTTTACCACCGGTAATGGGCGAAAGCCTTGTTGGCTTCGGCCATGCGGTGCGTGTCTTCTTTTTTCTTCACGGCGTTGCCGCGTCCGGCGGCGGCGTCCAGCAGCTCGGCGGCCAGGCGCTCGGCCATGGTCTTCTCGCCGCGGGAGCGCGCATAGGAGATGATCCAGCGCATGGCCAAGGCCTGGCGGCGCTCGGGCCGAATCTCCACCGGCACCTGGTAGGTGGAGCCACCCACCCGGCGGCTCTTGACCTCGATGGCCGGACGGACGTTCTCCAGGGCCTTCTCGAAGGTGCGCTGGGGATCCTCGCTGGCCCGGTCGCGGATGCGATCCAGCGCCCCGTAGAGGATGCGCTCGGCCACGGATTTCTTGCCGTCGTACATCATCTTGTTGATGAACTTGGCCAGCACCTTGCTGCGGTGTTTGGCGTCCGGGATAATTTCCCGCTTGGGAACTTCGCGTCTCCTGGGCATCTCTATCTTCCGTCCCGCCTGATGTTCAAGCGCTAGGGGCTCGGCCGATTGGCGTCAGGGCCCCGAGAAAACGGGCCGCTTACTTGGGCCGCTTGGTCCCGTACTTGGACCGGCCCTGGCGGCGATCCTGCACGCCCACCGCGTCCAAGGTGCCGCGCACGATGTGGTAGCGCACGCCGGGGAGGTCCTTGACGCGGCCGCCGCGGATAAGCACCACCGAGTGCTCTTGCAGGTTGTGCCCCACGCCCGGGATGTAGCTGGTCACCTCTATCCCGTTGGTCAAGCGCACCCTGGCCACCTTGCGCAAGGCCGAGTTGGGCTTCTTGGGCGTGGTGGTGTACACGCGGATACAGACCCCCCGCTTCTGGGGAGAACTCTGCAGGGCGGGCGTGGCCTTCTTTTTCTTGACCTGCTCGCGCCCTTTGCGAACCAGCTGGCTAATGGTCGGCACCGGATGCCTCCTGAACGTTTCGCCAAAAACCCCGGACTTCTCAATGCTCGGAAGCCCGGGGTGATTTAATTCCCTCTAAGTCGGACTTGCCAGAGAGCAATTTTCCAGCGCAAAGCACGTTCGCTTCCCCTTGCCCCTACCGGAGCAACTTGGACGCGAGCACGTCGCTGGGATTGCTATATGTACCTTCTTGGCCCTGACCTGTCAAGGCCCCAGATTCATAAATTCAATTGACCCCTTTCGCCCCGGCCGGCACGCCGGGGCGAAAGGGGGAAAAGGCTAGAGGACCGCCTCGCTGTCGCCTTCCTCGCGCTCGCTCAGGATGCCGGGTTCCAGGCCGCCGCCCTTGATTTCCTCCTCAAGGGAGCTTTCCAACTCGGCATCGGTATAGCGGACCGAGGGGCGGTAGTCGCTGGGAGCCTCGGCATGGGGGATGTGCATGTCGCGATAGACGGTCAGACCGGTGCCCGCGGGCACCAGGCGGCCCATGATGACGTTTTCCTTGAGGCCCTTCAAGTCGTCCACCTTGCCGGCGATGGCCGCCTCGGTGAGCACCTTGGTGGTCTCCTGGAAGGAGGCCGCCGAGATGAAGGAGTCGGTGGAGAGACTGGCCTTGGTGATGCCCAAGAGCAGGGGCTCGGCCGTGGCCGTGCGCAGGCCCTTCTCCTCCATGCGGTTGTTTTCCTCGAAGAAACGCCACTGCTCCACCTGCTCGCCCATAAGGAAGGCCGTGTCCCCGGCGTCCTTGACGCGCACGCGCCGCAGCATCTGGCGCACTATCACCTCGATATGCTTGTCGTTTATCTTCACGCCCTGCAGGCGGTAGACCTCTTGCACCTCGTCCACCAGGTAGCGGGCCAGGTCTTTCAGGGTGCGGGAGCGGATAAGGTCGTGGGGGTTGATGGAGCCGTCCATCAGGGGCTCGCCGGCCTTGACCAGATCGCCCTCGTGCACGGTGACGTGCTTGCCCTTGGGGATCAGGTACTCCCTGGCCTCGCCCACCTCGGGGGTGACCACCACCTTGCGCTTGCCCTTGGTCTGCTTGCCAAAGGCCACCAGGCCGTCGATCTCGCTGATGACCGCGCACTCCTTGGGCTTGCGCACCTCGAACAGCTCGGCCACCCGGGGCAGACCGCCGGTGATGTCCTTGGTCTTGGTGGTCTCGCGCGGGATGCGGGCCAGCACGTCGCCGGCCTTTACGGGTTCGCCCTCGGCAGCCATGATGATGGCGCCCACGGGCAGGATGTAGCGGGCCTCGCCGCGCCCGCCCGAGAGCTTGGCCGTGCGGGTGGTGCCGGTGTCCTTGATGGAGACGCGGGGACGCAGGTCCGGGTTGCGGCTTTCCACCGTGACCTTGGTGGAGCGGCCGGTCACTGGGTCCAGGCGTTCCTGCATGGTGATGTTCTCGATGATGTCGCCGAACTTCACCTCGCCGTCCACGTCGGTCAGGATGGGGCTGGTGTAGGGGTCCCAGATGCCCACCACCGCTCCGGAGGGGACCATCTCGCCGTCCGCGAAGTGCAAGTGCGCGCCATAGTTGATCTTGTAGCGCTCGCGCTCGCGGCCGCCCTCGCCCATGATGGCCAGTTCGCCGTTGCGGTTCATGACCACCCGGTGGCCAGCGCTGCTTTCCACGGTGACCAGGTTGATGTACTTGACCTGGCCGGGGTAGCGGGCTTCGACCTTGGACTGCTCGGCCCGGCGGGCGGCCGCGCCACCGATGTGGAAGGTGCGCATGGTGAGCTGGGTGCCCGGCTCGCCAATGGACTGTGCCGCGATGATGCCGATGGCCTCGCCCACGTCCACGGGCTTGGCGTGGGCCAGGTCGCGGCCATAGCACTTGGAGCAGACCCCGTGGCGGCAGTCGCAGGTCAGCACGGAGCGGATGTCCACCCGCTCCACGCCGGCCTCCTCCAGCTTGGCCACCCCGTCCTCGTCGATCTCGTCGTTGGCCGGGATGAGTATCTCGTCGGTCAGGGGGTCGCGGATGTCCAAGAGCGCGGTGCGCCCCAAGACGCGCTCGCCCACGTGCTGAATGACCTCGCCGCCCTCGCGCAGGGCCTCCACCTCGATGCCGTTGATGGTGCCGCAGTCGATCTCGGTGACGATGGCGTCCTGGCTCACGTCCACCAGGCGGCGGGTGAGATAACCCGAGTTGGCGGTTTTGAGCGCGGTGTCGGCCAGACCCTTGCGCGCGCCGTGGGTGGAGATGAAGTATTGAAGCACCGTCAGGCCTTCGCGGAAGTTGGCGGTGATGGGGGTCTCGATGATCTCGCCGGAGGGCTTGGCCATCAGACCGCGCATGCCGGCCAGCTGCTTCATCTGGTCCTTGCTGCCGCGGGCGCCCGAGTCGGCCATCATGAAGATGGGGTTGAAGCTGGTGGTCTTGATCTCGGTGCCGTCGTCGCCGCGCACGACTTCCTGGCTGATGTCGTCCATCATCTCCTTGGCGACGTCCTCGGTGGCCTTGGCCCAGATGTCCACGGCCTTGTTGTACTTCTCGCCGTCGGTGATGATGCCGTCCTTGTACTGCTTCTCGATCTGGCGCACCTCGGCCATGGCCGCCTGGATGATGGGCTCCTTGGCCCCGGGGATGACCATGTCGCGCACGCAGATGGACAGGCCGCTCTTGGTGGAGTGGCGGTAGCCCACGTCCTTCAGGCGGTCGGCCAAAAGCACGGTGGCCTTGGTGCCGGCCTTGCGGTAGCACTTGCCCACCAGGGTTTTCAGGGCCTTCTTGTCCATGACCAGGTTGATGTGCTCGAAATCCAGCTCGGCGGGCAGGATGTCGTAGAGCAGCACCCGGCCCACGGTGGTCTTGGTGCGCTTGCCCAGGATGCGGCACTCGATGGAGGCGTGCAGGCTTACCGCGCCGGCGTCATAGGCCATGCGCACTTCCTCGGGGTCGGAGAAGGACTTGCCCTCGCCCTGGGCCAGGGGGCGCTCCCGGGTCATGTAGTAGAGCCCCAACACGATGTCCTGGTTGGGCACGATGATGGGCTCGCCGTTGGCCGGGGAAAGGATGTTGTTGGTGCTCATCATGAGCACCCGGGCCTCGATCTGGGCCTCGATGGACAGCGGCACGTGCACGGCCATCTGGTCGCCGTCGAAGTCGGCGTTGTAGGCCTGGCAGACCAGGGGGTGCAGCTGGATGGCCTTGCCCTCCACCAAGAGCGGCTCGAAGGCCTGGATGCCCAGACGGTGCAGGGTGGGGGCGCGGTTCAACATGACCGGGTATTCGCGCACCACCTCGGAGAGGGTGTCCCACACCTCCGGGCTCTCGCGCTCCACCATCTTCTTGGCGCCCTTGATGGTGGTGACCAGGCCCTTGGCCTCCAGCTTGTTGTAGATGAAGGGCTTGAACAGCTCCAGGGCCATCTTCTTGGGCAGGCCGCACTGGTGCAGGCGCAGGTCCGGGCCGATGACGATGACCGAACGCCCCGAGTAGTCCACGCGCTTGCCCAACAGGTTCTGGCGGAAGCGGCCCTGCTTGCCCTTGAGCATGTCGGACAAGGACTTCAAGGGGCGCTTGTTGGGGCCGGTGATGGTCTTGCCCCGGCGGCCGTTGTCGAAGAGAACGTCGACGGCCTCCTGGAGCATGCGCTTTTCGTTGCGGATGATGATGTCCGGCGCGGCCAGCTCGTGCAGGCGGCGCAGGCGGTTGTTGCGGTTGATGACCCGGCGGTAGAGGTCGTTAAGATCGCTGGTGGCGAAGCGGCCGCCGTCCAAGGGCACCAGGGGGCGCAGGTCGGGGGGCAGCACCGGGATGATGTCCATGATCATCCACTCGGGGCGGTTGCCGCTCTCGCGGAAGGCGTCGATGACCTTGAGCCGTTTGCCCAGCTTCTTGCGCTTGGCCTCGCTGGTGGTGGTCACCATCTCCACGCGCAGCTCTTCCCAGAGCTTCTCCAGCTCCAGTTCCTTGAGCAGCACCTGGATGGCCTCGGCCCCGATGCCGGCCTTGAAGCGGTTGCCGTACTCCTCCTTGAGCTGGCGATAGCGCTCTTCCAGCACCAGGCTGCCCTTGACCAAAGGCGTGTCGCCCTGGTCCAGGATGATGTAGCTCTCGAAGTAGAGAACCTTCTCCAGGTCCTTCAGGGTCAGATCAAGCAGGTTGCCCACCTTGGAGGGCAGGGACTTCAAGAACCAGATGTGGGCCACGGGGGTGGCCAGCTCGATGTGTCCCATGCGCTCGCGGCGCACCTTGGACTGGATGACCTCCACGCCGCACTTCTCGCAGACCACGCCGCGGTGCTTCATGCGCTTGTACTTGCCGCAGTTGCACTCGTA
>CAZLSD010000167.1:0-7309 GCA_964561775.1 uncultured Desulfarculus sp.
TCCTTGGGCTTGGCCGGCTTGGGGGTGATGCCGAAGAAGGTTTCCAGCATCTTGCGGGCCACCGGCGCGGCGTCGGAGCCGCCATGTCCGCCGTGCTCCACCACCACGGCCACGGCGATGGTGGGGTCCTCGGCGGGGGCGTAGCAGACGAAGAGGGCGTGGTTCTTGTATTTCCAGGGCAGGTTGGATTCCTTGCCGTAGGTTTTCTCGATATGGAGGCCCACGACTTGCGAGGTGCCGGTCTTGCCGGCCACGGTAATGCCGGGCAGGCGGGTTACGGAGGCGGTGCCGCCTGGTTCGTTGACCACGGCCACCAGTCCCTGGTGGACCAGCTCCAGGTCGCGGGGGCTTACGGGGACCCGGCTGACCACGCCCAGGGGTTCGGGCACGGGTTCGGAGCCGTCGTTGGGGTGGACGGTCTTGACCAGGGTGGGGGTGACCAGCCGTCCCTTGTTGGCTATGACCGAGACCATGCGGGCGAGCTGTATGGGGGTGGTCAGGTTGAAGCCCTGGCCTATGGCCAGGCTTAAGGTCTCGCCGTCGTGCCAGGGCTCGCCGAAGCGCCTTCTTTTCCATTCGTTGTCGGGCACCAGGCCGCCGGACTCGCTGGCCAGGGGCACGCCGGTGGGGCGTCCCAGGCCAAAGGCGCGGGCGTATTTGGCCAGGCGCTCCACTCCCAGGCGCATGCCCACCCGGTAGAAGTAGACGTCGCAGGATTCGCGCAGGGCCTTGTGCAGGTCGGTGTTGCCGTGGCCGCCCTTCTTGAGGGCCCAGCACTTGTAGGTGCGGCGGCCAAAGGGTATCTCGCCGGGGCAGTTGATGGGGGTGGAGGGAGTGACCACGCCCTCGGCCAGGCCTGCGGCGGCGGTGATGATCTTGTAGGTGGAGCCGGGGGGGTAGAGTCCGCTGATGGCCCGGTCCTTCAAGGGGTGGAAGGGGTCGGTTGACAGGGCTTCCCAGACCTTGGAGGTCATGCCGGTGATGAAGGTGTTCTGGTCGAAGCTGGGGGAGGAGTAGAGGCAATAGACCTGGCCGGTCTTGGGGTCCATGGCCACCACCGCCCCCACCTCGTCGCCCAGGGCCGCGGCGGCGGCGCGCTGCATGTCCAGGTCTATGGTGAGGGTGAGGTTGTGGCCTTGCACGGCGTCCACCTCGCTAAGCAGGTTGAGCTCGCGCCCCACGGCGTCCACCTCCACCTGGCGCGCCCCGCGTTTGCCGTGCAGCACCCGTTCGCGGCTTTTCTCCAGGCCATAGCGCCCCACGAAGTCGCCCATGCGGTAGAGGGCCTTGGGCGCGGCGGAGAGCTCGGCCGGGTTGATCTCGCCCAGATAGCCTATGACGTGGGCGCACTCCTTGGCGGCCTGGTAGGAGCGGCGGTGCTCCACCTGGACCTTGATGCCGGAAAGCTCATAGCGGAAGGTCTCCAGCATGGCCAGCTGCTCGCGGTCCAGGTGGGAGCGCAGGCGGATGGCCTTGAATCCGGGCTGGCCATGGGCGGCCTCGCGCACCTTGCGGATCTCCTCGGCGGTGATGCCCACCAGCTTTTCCAGGCGGGTGGCCAGCTCGTTCCAGTCGCTGACGTCCTCGGGTATGACCGCCAGGGAGAAGCCGGGGCGGTTGTCGGCCAGCAGGCGGCCCTTGGCGTCGAAGATGAGGCCGCGGCTGGGGGGCACGTCAAGCAGGCGGATGCGGTTGTTCTCGCTAAGGTTGCGGTAATGGTCTCCTTGCAGGAGCTGGAGATACCACAGGCGGCTTATGAGGGCCACGAAGGCGATGCTGGCGATGATGGCGGCCACGAAGATGATGCGCCGGGCGGCCGGGGCGTCGGCGGGGTCGAAGGCCCGGGTGCGGGCCAGGGGCTGGGGCTTGGACTCCTTGCTGGAAAAGAGCTTCCACTTGGGGCGGGACTTGCCGGAGACGGGTATGCCGTCGCTGCGTTTTGATTTGTGCTTGTCGAAGAGTCTCACGCCCAAGGCAGCGCCTCCTTGAGCGGCCGGCGGCCGGCGGCGGAGGGAGCCTCATGCTGGGGGCGGCGTGGCGGCATCAGTTTTGGGCCTGCCTGCCCTTGGGCCAGAAATAGGCCACGGCCTTGACCATGGATTCCAGCACGGCGAAGAAGACCGGGGCGGTGAGCGCCATGAGCAAGGCCTGGATGGCCAATATCCAAACCAGGTCCAGGATGGCCAGGTCCTGGCGGCCGGTGAGGGTCAGCCCGCCGATGACGGCCAGGTGGAAGAGCAGGCTCATGGCCCCGGTGGCCATCATCTGGAAGGGCCAGGAACTGATCTCCAGCTTGCGTTCGGCCAGGGCGCAGGAGCAGAGCACCAGCATGAAGGCGGTTAGCTGCAAGCCGGTGAAGCCTCCCGAGGCCACGTCGCTCATGTAGCCCAGGAAGAGGGCCGCCAGGCCGCCCTGCAAGAGGGGCAGACGGAAGCCGGCCGAGACCACCATCACCACCAGGGGCTGGAGGCGCAGGGGTCCGGCGGCCCACCAGGCGAAGACCGTGGTGGAGAGCACGGTGATGATGAAGCCCAGCAGCACGGTGGCCACCACCCGGCACCAGGGGGAGGCTTCCTTTTTCATGCCGCCTCCAGGCAGGGACCGACTTGGTTGGGGCCGGCCTGCTTGGCCTGGCGCAGGGAGCGCTCGGCGGCCTCCAGGAGCAGGGAAGGATCGGAGAGCGGCCCGGGAGCGCCGGGCTGGGGCGGGCGGCAGGCCAGGCCCAGGCAGATGGAGAGGCGGGCGGCCTGGGCGGATTCGGGGAAGGGGATGGCCAGCTTCTCCACCTGGGCGCGCAGCAGGTGGGCCACGGCCACGGCCCCGTCCGGCGGGGTGTCGGGGAGCAGCAGGGCCAACTGGTCGCCGCCATAGCGGGCGGCCAGGTCTCCGGCCCTGCGCGCCGACCAGGCCAGGGCCCCCGCCACCTGGGTCAGGGCCAAGTCTCCGGCCTGGTGTCCCAGGACGTCGTTGTAGTTCTTGAACTGGTCCAGGTCCAGCAGGACCAGGGCCAGGCCATGCCCAGCGCGGGCCGCGCGGCGGCACTCATCGGCCAGGCGCTGGTCCAGATGGCGGCGGTTGGCCAGGCCGGTGAGGCCGTCCTGCTGGGAGAGGGTCTGGGTATGCTGGGCGGAGGTCTCCAGGAGCAGATGGAGCTGGCGGAGCCTGACCAAGAGGGGGCGGATGACCAAAAGGACCAGCCCCGCCAAAAGCAGCAAGATCAGGCCGGAGAGGCCAAGGGCCAGACCCGGGGCCGGGTTATGGGCCGCGGAGCCTGCCTGATAAAGAACCAGGCCGGGCAGGATCATGGCCAGGAGGCCCAAGAGCCCCAGGATGAGCGCGGCGCGCAGGCCCAGGGAGCCGGATAGGGCTGGCGGCTGGCTGGCGGGAGGTTCGGGCATGGCCGGGCGGGTCACTCGTCGATGTTGCGGCGGTGGAGGATGACCACGACTTCTTCCAGGCGCTCGAAATCCACGGCTGGCTCCACCTCGATGCTCTGGAAAACGCCCTTGCCTTCGGGGCGCACCGCGCGCACGAACCCCACCAGCATGCCCTTGGGGAAGACGCCGTCGGCCCCGGTGGCCACCAGGCGGTCGCCGGCGGCCACGTCCTCGGCGTGCTGCACGTATTTGAGGCGCAGGGCGTCGCGCCCCACGCCTTCCACGATGCCGCGCGCCCGGCTGCGCTGCACCAGCACGTCCATGGCCGCGTTGGGGTCGATGAGCAGCAAGACCTTGGCATAGTGGGCGCTGGACCAGATGACCCGGCCCACCACGCCCAGGGCGTTGACCACCGGCATCTGGGTTTGCACGCCCTGGGAAAAGCCCTTGTCTATGGTGACGGTGCGGAAGTAGGTGGTGGCGTCGGAGCCCACCACCTGGGCCGCCACCTGGGGAAACTCGCTTTGGCTGGAGAGCCCCAGCAGGGCGCGCAGGCGGATGTTGTCCTGCTTGAGCTCTTCAACCTCGGTGAGCTGCTGGCGCAGGGAGGCCACCTGCTTGCGCAGGTCCTCGGCCTGGCGGGCGGCCTGGACCAGGGCGAAGTAGCGGCTCCAGATGGAGCCCACGCCCTCGCCCAGGGAGCTGACCGCCTCCTGGGCCGGTCCCAGCACCTCCAGGAGCAGGCGTCCGGTGACCGAGGACTCGGGATCGCGGCCGGCGTTGACGGAAAAGAGGGCCAGGCCTCCCAAGAGGAAGATGGTCATGAGCAGGGGGAAGCGGTAGCGACGGAAAAAGCTCACGGCTGGCCCGCAATCGGGGGTCATCCCCCCGCCTTTGGTTGGCTATAAAGACAAGCGCGTCAAGCCTACTTGATCATGACCTCGCGAAGCAGGGCCAGGTTGTCCAGGCACTTGCCCGAGCCCAGCACCACCGTGCTCAAGGGGTCCTCGGTGATGGTGATGGGCAGGCCGGTCTGCTCGGAGAGCAGCACGTTGAGGCCCTTCAAGAGGCCGCCGCCGCCGGTGAGGACGATGCCCCGGTCCACGATGTCGGCGGCCAGCTCGGGGGGCGTCTGCTCCAGGGCTATCTTGACCGTCTCCACGATGGTGTCGATCTGCTCGCTGATGGACTGGCGCACCTCGTCGCTGTCGATGGCCAGGGTCTTGGGAATGCCGGTGACCAGGTCGCGCCCCTTGATCTCCAAGGTCTCCACGCTTTCGCCGGGGCAGGCGTTGCCGATGGTGGTCTTGATCATCTCGGCGGTGCGCTCGCCGATGAGCAGATTGTGCTGGCGCTTGATGTGCTGGAGGATGGCTTCGTCCATCTTGTCGCCGCCCACGCGCACGCTCTTGCTATAGACGATGCCGGCTAAAGAGATGACGGCCACCTCGGTGGTGCCGCCGCCGATGTCCACCACCATGTTGCTGGTGGGCTCGGTGATGGGCAGGCCGGCGCCGATGGCGGCGGCCATGGGCTCTTCTATAAGGTAGACCTCGCGGGCGCCGGCGCTCTCGGCGCTCTCGCGCACGGCCCGTTTTTCCACCTGGGTGATGCCGGAGGGCACGCTGATGATGATGCGGGGGCGGATGAGGTTGCGGCGGTGGTGCACCTTGCGGATGAAGTGGCGCAGCATGGCCTCGGTCACCTCGAAGTCGGCGATGACGCCGTCCTTCATGGGGCGGATGGCCACGATGTTGCCCGGGGTGCGCCCCAGCATCATCTTGGCCTCCTTGCCCACCGCCAGCACCCGGTTGCCCGAGCGGGCGTCCTTGCGCACCGCCACCACCGAGGGCTCGCTGAGCACGATGCCCTTGCCCTTGACATAGACCAGGGTGTTGGCCGTGCCCAGGTCGATGGCCATGTCATTGCTGAACAGGCCGAGAATGGGGTCCAGCAGCATGCCGGGTCTCCGCTAGCTCATGGTAAATAATAACTTTGGGCGCGACGGCGCACCCATCTCCCCCGCGCCGCTCAGACTACCAGACCCGCCCAGATCAGGCAAGGCCCTGGCCATGCGCCCAGTTTTGCGCCCGGAACGGGGCGGGGCTCAATAGGTGTTGGTCAGGGTGGAGGAATAACTGTCCATCTCGTTGCCGCCGCCGGAGCCCAGGCGCAGGAAGGGGGCGGTCAGCGGGGTGCGGCGGTCGCAGAGGTCCCACAGCTTGGTGGAGTAGCGGCTGTTGGGGCCGTCGCCATGGAAGAGATGCACCCCCACCCCGGCGTCCTTGGCCGCGGCCACCACCGGGCAGAAGTCGTCGTCGCCAGCCACCAGGCAGGCGTATTCGATGCGCCCCAGCAGGCTAAGCCGCAACAGGTCCACGCCCAGCCAGATGTCGCAGCCCTTCTGGTGAAAGATGGGGCGTCCCAGGGAGTCGAAGCCCCGGTGGGCCAGATAGCCCAGGCGCACCTCGAAGTCGGGCATGCGGCGCAAGGCGGCGAAGAAGCGCTCCTGCTTGTTGTAGCGTTCGGACTCCTCCTCGGTGGGGGGGTCGGAGCGGTAGGAGGGGCACTGATAGTAATAGGAGCGGAACAGGCGCAGGTCCTTGGTGAGGGCCTTGACGAAGTGTCCGAAATCGATACGGGGGCGTCCCAGGTCCAAGAGGACTTTATTGAGATAGCCGCCGTCAATGAAAACCGCCGCACGATCCAAAACCATGGTTCACCGCCTGAAAAATATTTGACATTGTGGCCCTGCGGGGAGCGAGGCCGCTCAAGAGGCCCACCCCCGCCCCGGGCGAAACATTGCCTGGAGCATGATCACCTAGTGATCAAGTAAACCAACCGCGCCAAGTTCTGTCAAGGGAGCCCGCGGCAAGGGGAATTTGGGCGGAGCCCCCGTTTGACAGAACCTAAGGGCTATGGTTTAATCACACTCTCCGCAAAGCCACCCGCCGTGGACGCCCCTAGGCGTCGATTGTGGGGTGTGCGCAATGGGGGACCGGGCGCGGGGCCGGGCGGTAGGCCGGGGCGCGCGCCGAGAACCAAACAGGGACCCCCCGCTCCAACGACTTGGAAAGAGGATCCGTCAAATGAGCAAACGCACCTTCCAGCCCAGCATCACCAAGCGCAACCGCACCCATGGTTTCCTGGTGCGCAGCCGTTCCGTGGGCGGCCGCGCCGTCATAGCCCGCCGCCGGGCCAAAGGCCGCAAGCGGCTGGGCGTGTGAGTCTTCCCCACCGGGATGACCGGCGGGGAACAGCGCTATCCCAAAAGCAGGCGGCTTCTGAAGAGGGCCCAATTCCTGGCCCTGAATCAGGGAAGCTTCAGGCTGGGCAGCCAGCACTTCCTTATTTTGTGGCGGCCCAACGGGCTGTCCCTAAGCCGCTTGGGCATAACGGTGACCCGCAGGGTGGCGGGGGCGGTGGGGCGCAACCGCGTAAAGCGGCTGCTGCGCGAGGCCTTCCGCCTGCAAGGCCCCAACCTGCCCCCGGGCTGGGACATCGTGGTCATCGCCCGGCGGGGGGCGGCTGCCCTGAAGCTCTCGGATGCGCGCCAGGCCCTGGAAAAGGCCCTGGCCAAGATGAACAGCTCCCGCCGCTAGGCCTGGCCACGCGCGCGGCCATCCTGCTGGTTCGCCTGTATCAAATCTGCTTGAGTCCCTATCTGGGCGGCCAGTGCCGCTTCTATCCCACCTGCTCCGAATACGCCATGCAAGCCTTGGCCCGTTACGGTCTCTGGCGCGGCCTGGCCAAGGCGGCCTGGCGTCTGCTGCGTTGCCACCCCTTCCACCCCGGAGGCTACGACCCCGCCTGAAAACAGGGCGGAAGCCGCGGCCTTGGGCGCGAGGAACACACATGGATAACAGTAAAAACCTGATCCTGGCCATGGTCATCTGCATGGGCATGCTCTGGGCGTACACCACCTTCATCGC
>CAZLSD010000168.1:0-7254 GCA_964561775.1 uncultured Desulfarculus sp.
CTGCCCAGGGGGGCGGGAGCCTTTTTAGGGCCAGATAAGGTGGAGGGGAAGGGGAATCCCGCGCCGCGCGCGGTCAAATACGTCACGGCTATGATTATAGATATGCATGTTCGATATTATGTATTTGACGGAGCTTGTCTGGTGGGCTTTAATAGCTGCAATATAGCTATCAAAGGACAGTGTACAGCATGCCCCTCCACTTCGGCTTCACCTGAGTGCCCAATTCCGGCGCTACCCGGGCACGGTAGACGGAGAATGCCGAAGCAGCCTTAGGCGATCCCCCAGACCCTCGCCAACAGCCTTCTCAAATCTCCACGCCTGTTGCCGGGCGCGCCGCCAAGGGTGATTCCCAGCGGGCGCGTTTTGCCAGCCAGGCCGCGCGCGCAAGGAGTCAGGCCCTTGCCCAGGGACAAAGTGTTCGGCGTGTCACCGACCGATGAGGCCATGGACGAGGTAACAAATGTCAAGCAGCGAATTCAAGCAACTATGCGATGCCCTCAAGGTGGGTGATTTCGGGGACGTGATGATCGTGGGCGGGGGAATCAGCGGAATCCAGGCCGCCCTGGACCTGGGCACGGCTGGCTTCAAGGTCTATCTGGTCGATACCGCGCCCACCATCGGCGGGCACATGGCCATGCTGGACAAGACCTTTCCCAGCAACGACTGCTCCATGTGCATCGAGTCGCCCAAGTTCGTGGAGTGCAACCGGCACCCCAACGTGGAGTTGATCACCTATTCCGAAGTCGAAAGCGTTGAAGGCGGCGCGGGTGATTTCAAGGTCACCCTGTTCAAGAAGCCGCGCTACATCGATGAAAGCAAATGCACGGGCTGCACGGTGTGCGTGGAATACTGCCCCGTGGAGTATCCCGACCAGTTCAATCAAGGCATATCCCGCAACAAGGCCATCCACATCTATTTTCCGCAGGCCATCCCCCTAAAGCCCTACATAGACGCCAGCTGCGTATATCTCACGGATGGCAAGTGCCAGATATGCAAATCTGTTTGCAAGAGCAACGCCATCAACTTCAACCAAAAGGGCGAGAAGGTGGAGGTCAAGGTAGGGGCCATCATCTTGGCTCCCGGCTTCGCGCCCTTCGACCCAAGCGTGAAGAGCGAATACCACTACGGTGACTTCGCCAACGTGGTGAGCAGCCTGGACTACGAGCGCCTTCTCTGCGCCACCGGCCCCTACGAGGGAGAGATACTGCGCGCCTCCGACAAGAAGCATCCCCACAAGATAGCCTGGATTCAGTGCGTGGGCTCCAGGCGCGTCACCCCGGGGGAGAAAAGCTATTGCTCGGCGGTGTGCTGCACCTATGCCCAGAAGCAGGTCATCCTGACCAAGGACCACGACGCCGAGGCCGCCTGCGCCATATTCCACAATGATATTCGCTCATATGGCAAGGATTTCGAGAGGTTCTTCCAGCGGGCCGAAAAATTGCCCGGCGTCAGGTTCCTGCGCGGCTATGCCTCCATCGTCAGGGAAGACCCCGTGACAAAAAACGTGACCCTCCGCTATTCCACCCCTGACCAGGGCGTGAAGGAGGAAGAATTCGACATGGTGGTGCTGTCGGTGGGTTTGACGCCGCCAGCGAGCCATGCCCAACTGGCGGAAAAATTCGGCATAGAATTGAACGCCCACGGTTTTTGCGCGGTCAATCCCTTCAATCCCATGGAGACCTCCCGGCCGGGAATATTCATCAGCGGCGCCTTCCAAGGCCCCATGGACATACCGGAATCGGTGATGACCGCCAGCGGCGCGGGGGCGCAATGCGGCGAGCTTCTCTCCTACCGGCGCGGCAGGCTGGCCCGGGAGAGGGTGTATCCGCCCGAGAGGGACGTGGCCGGCGAGGAGGCGAAGATCGGGGTCTATGTCTGCCACTGCGGGGCGAACATCGGCCGCATCGTGGACGTTCCCTCCACGGTGGAATACGCCCTGACCCTGCCCAACGTGGTTCACGCCGAGGAGAATCTTTTCATCTGCTCCACCGAGGCCGCGGCCATGCTGGCCAAGGATATCAAGGAGCGGGGGCTCAACCGGGTGGTGGTGGCGGCCTGCACTCCGCGCACCCATGAGCCGCTGTTTCGCGACACCCTGCGCGAGGCGGGCATAAACCAATATTATTACGACATGGCCAACATAAGGGAGCACTGCTCCTGGGTTCACTCCAAGGAAAAGGAAGCCGCCACCGCCAAGGCCAAGGACATAATCCGCATGTCGGTGGCCCGCGCCCGCTTCCTCGAGCCGCTCAAGGAATTCGACCTGCCCGTGGACAAGCGCGCCCTGGTGGTGGGCGGCGGCGTCGCCGGCATGACCGCCGCGCTGAGCATCGCCGAGCAAGGGCACGAGGTCTACCTGGTCGAGAAGGAAGACCGTCTGGGAGGCATGGCCAGGCGCGTCCACCACACCCTGGAAGGCGGAGACGTGCAAGGCTTCCTGGACGAGCTGGTCCGCAAGGTCCACCGGCATCCCTCCATACATGTCCACACCGGCGCGGCCATCAGCGAGGCCCGCGGCTATGTGGGCAACTTCACCACCCGGCTGCGCGCGGGCGACATGTCCCACGAGATACGCCATGGGGCCACCGTCATCGCCACCGGCGCGGAGGCGTATACCCCCACCGAGTATCTTTACGGCCAGGACCCCAGGGTCATGACCAGCCTGGAACTGGAGGGGAAAATCGCCCGGGCCGAGGAAAGCGTCGTCCAGGCCAAGAGCGTGGTGATGATTCAGTGCGTGGGGTGCAGGAACGAGGACCGCAACTATTGCAGCAGGATATGCTGCGGCCAGTCCCTGAAGAACGCGCTGAGACTAAAGGAAATAAATCCCTCCGTCGATGTCTGCGTACTGTTCCGCGACATGCGCGCCTATGGCTTCCGCGAGGACTACTACCGCCAAGCCGCGGAAAAGGACGTGCGCTTCATCCGCTGGGAAGCGCCGGACGGGCCCAAGGTGGCGCTGTCCAGCGCCGGCGATGAACCCGGCCTGAAGGTTTCGCTGAACGACGGCATCCTGGGGACGGAGTTGGAGATAGACGCGGATATCGTCGCGCTGGCGGCCGCCATAATCCCCTCCGCCAACAGCAAGGAAATCGCGCAGATGTTCAAGGTGTCCCTGGGCGCCGACGGGTTCTTCCAGGAAGCCCACGTCAAGCTGCGCCCCGTGGATTTCGGGGCCGAGGGGGTATACCTGTGCGGCCTGGCCCATTACCCCAAGCACATATCCGAGAGCGTCAGCCAGGCCTATGGCGTGGCGGGCCGGGTGTTGACCCTTCTGGCCAATGACACGGTGATGGCCTCCGGCTCGGTCTGCCAGGTGGATGAAGCCAAGTGCATGGGGTGCCAGGCCTGCGCCAGCGCCTGCGCCTTTGGGGCCATCGAGATGGCGGCTGGCAAGCAGGGCAAGAAGGCCAGGGTCATCCCGGTGCTCTGCAAGGGCGACGGCCTGTGCAACGCCAAATGCCCCACGGGGGCCATCCAGCTCAAGCACTATACCGACGAAGAGCTGCTGGGCCAGATCAGGGCCGGACTGAGGCAATAACGGCTTTAAGCGCGCCGGGCCTGGACGGCCCGCTTAAGGGGCGGGGGCCAGGCAGGCCTCCCGCCAACTTGCCCGGATTAACTTGGGCCGATCCGGTTTGCCAAGCCCCTGCGCGGGCCTTTTCGGCATACCGTCGGCCAACCCATAGGAGAGGATACACCCATGAGCGCCGCCATCCGCTTCACTCCCAAGATTCTGGGCATCATCTGCAACTGGTGCTGCTATGGCGGGGCGGACCTCTGCGGGGTTTCCCGCTTCCAATACCCGCCCTATATACGCTTGATCCGGGTGATGTGCTCGGCCAGGGCGGACCTCAGGCATATCCTGGAGGCCTTCCTTAATGGCGCGGATGGCATGTTCATCGGCGGCTGCCACCTTGACGACTGCCATTACATCACCCACGGAAACTACGAAGCCATCAGCATGGTCAGCCTGTGCTCCAAGATAATCGAGCACCTCGGCATAAACCCCAAAAGGCTGCGCATCGAGTGGGTTTCCGCCGGCGAGGGGATTCGTTTTTCCAACATCATGAATGAATTCAGCGCGGAGATCGAGCAACTGGGGCCCTTGGGCGAGAGCGAAGGCCTGGAGGCCCAGGAACTGCGCCACAGGCTGGAAAAGGCGATCCGGCTTGTCCCCTACATCAAGCTGGCCAAGCGGGACAAGCTGGCGCTGCATCTGCGCCAGGACCCCTTGGCCTATGAACGGCTCTACACCCTGGACGAAGCCGGGCAACTGCTGAACCAAGCGCCCTGCTACGTCATAGACCAGGAAAAATGCCAGGCCTGCGGCATGTGCCTGAAAAGATGCCCAGCCGGGGCCATCATCGGCGGCAAGAAGCAGGCCCACGCCATCGTGCAGGACAAATGCATCAAATGCGGAACCTGCCTGGAGGTCTGCCCGCCGCGCTTCGCCGCCGTGTCCAAGACCCCAGAAGGAGCTGGCCTCCCCCCCGCGCTGGAAGCCGCCGCCCCGGCGGGGGGCTAGCCGGCGGGCCTGGCGCGGGAATTTCTTGACAGCCAGCGACATATCACCTAATAAGCACGGTGAAATACGGCTGGCGCCCGTCAGGGCCCAAAAGGGAAGACGGTGTGAATCCGTCGCGGTCCCGCCGCTGTAACCGGGGACGAAAGCCGCAAGCAAGTCACTGTCTGGCCTATCCAGGCGGGAAGGCGCGGCCACTAGGGCGATCCGGAAGCCAGAAGACCTGCCAGCCGGCACGAATCCGTGGGCCGCCCAGGAGCGGCGTCGAAGGGGCCTAGCGCCCCTCCGCCACGGGTTCAGCGGGGAAATCAAGTCGAGCAGGGTGCAGTTCCCCCGTCCCTCATGCGGGCGGGGTTTTTTTATTGCCCCCGCCGAAGGCCGCCCATGCCCAGACCAGCCCAAGCCCTCCGCTCCCGGCCGCCCAGCCCCTGGCTGCTGATAATCCTGTGCCTGGCCATGAGCCAGCCCCTGTCCGGCGCTCTGGCCCAGGACAATCCCGCGCCCCCGCCCGCCGGGAGCCGGGAGGCGCTCCAACTGGAGTTGCCCTATGTGCGCGCCGCCAGGGTGCATGCGGAAGCACGGCACGACCTGGGGGGGCAAACCCTGGTGCTGGAGTTCGGCGAGCCCCAGGCGGTCCTCTCCACCCTGGCCGGGTTCAAGGCAGGACTGCGCCGGGTGGGCAACCACTCCCTGCCCCCCAGCAGCTGGCCCCGCCTGGGGCAGCTAAGCCTGGAGCAACTGGAGCAGCGCCTGTGGGGCGGCCTGGGCTGGGAGGCCCGCGAGGGAACCCTGCTCATCACCGGCGCGCGCATGGAGCACCTGTCCGTGCAAAGCGCCCAGGCCCAGGGGCTCAAGGCCGTGGCCCTGGTGACGGCCGGGGCGGCTGGCAACGCCATGCGCATGGCCGCCGACCAGGGCGAGCACGTGGAGCCCGGCACCATCAACATCATCCTGCTGACCAACCGGGCCTTGAGCCAAGGGGCCATGGCCCGGGCCGTCATCACCGCCACCGAGGCCAAGACCGCCGCCTTGCAGGACCTGGACGTGCGCAGCTCCTATGCGCCCTGGGCGCGCCAGGCCACCGGCACCGGCACCGACGAGGTGCTGGTGGTCGCGGGCCAAGGCGTGCCCCTGGAGAGCACCGGCGGGCACACCCTCATGGGAACCCTGCTGGCCCGGGCGGTCTATGCCGGGGTGCGCCAGGCCCTGGCCGGACAGAACGGCCTGACCCTGGAGCGGGGCCTGGCCCGACGGCTTCAGGAACGCGGCGTCGCCTGCCCCTCTCTGGAGCTGCTGCTGGCGCGGCCGGGGAGCGGCGGGTTCCTGGCCCAGGCCCTGGCCCTGGAGGACGCCTGGCGGCGCGGCCTGTGGGATGACCTGCCGGCCTGGCGGCTGACCTGCCAGGAGCGCGCCGCCGGCCAACCAGCAACGCTGGGCCAGGCCAGCGGGGAGCGGACCTGGGGGCCTCTGGCCCTGGCCCTGCTGGCCCTGGGCTGCCCGCCGCCGGAGCAGGGCCTTGCGCCCTAGCCAGGGCATGCTGCCGGCCCTGCTGCTGCTGGCCTTGCTGGGCTGCCCGGCGGCCCAGGCCGCCGCGCCTTGGGAGAACCACGCCTCCTGGTCCGTGGTGGAGGACGAAACCGGACGCCGGGTGCGGATTCCCGCGCGGCCCCGCCGCATCGTCACCCTGACGCCATCCTTGGCCGAGGTGGTCTGCGCCCTGGGCCTGGAGGATAGCCTGGCCGGGGTGAGCCAGTGGTCGGACTTTCCCCCGGCCGCCGCCTTGAAACCCCAGGTCGGCTCCTACGTCTCCCCCAACCTGGAGGCCGTCCTGACCTTGGGCGCGGACCTGGCGCTGGCCAGCCGGGACGGCAACCCGCCCTGGGCGGTGGAGCGCCTGCAAAGGGCGGGCGTGCCGGTATACGTGACCTGGCCCCGCCACCCCTTGGAGCTGGCGGCCAGCCTGGAAAACCTGGGCGCGGTCTGCGGCCGGCCGGATAAGGGCCGGCAGCTGGCCCAGGAACTGCGCCGCGACATGGATTCGCTGCGGGCGGCCCTGGAGGGGGTTGCGCCGCCCAGCGCCCTGCTGGTCATCGGCAACCGGCCCTTGGTCTGCGTGGGGCCGGAGACCTTCAGCGGACGCCTGCTGACCCTGGCCGGAGGGCGCAACCTGGCCCCCGCCGACGGCCCGGCCTGGCCCCGCCTGCCCCTGGATTTCGTGGTCAAGTCCAGGCCCCAGGTGGTGATCCTCTCCACCATGGGCGGCGGCCGCGACCTTCAGGCGGAACTGGCCTGGTGGCGCACCCTGCCCGGCCTGGCCGGACAGCCCGGCTACCGGGTGGAGCGGGTCTCCTCGGACCTCATCGACCGGCCCGGCCCGCGCCTGGGCCTGGGCCTGCGGGCCTTGGCCGCCGCCCTGCACCCGGATATCTTCCCCGCCCTGGAGAGCAGGCCATGAGCCTGAAGGCCACTCCCCTGTCCGTGGGCCTGGTCAGCCTGGGCCTGACCGCCGCCCTGCTGGCGGCGGCCTGGCTCTCCCTGGCCGCGGGGGCGGCTCCCCTGGGGCTGGGGGTCCTGGCCGACTGGGCCCTGGGAACCCTGGAAGACCCGGCCGCCCAGGCCATCCTGCTGCACTTCCGCCTGCCCCGGGTGCTGCTGGCGGCCCTGGCCGGGGCCGGGCTGGGCCTGGCCGGGGTGGCCTGCCAGGCGGTGCTGCGCAACCCCCTGGCCGA
>CAZLSD010000169.1:0-7216 GCA_964561775.1 uncultured Desulfarculus sp.
GGATGTCCTTGAGCCAGGCCGGGCGAGGGCTGGGGGGGGTGGTCAGGCGCAGCCACCGCTCCGACTGGAAGAAGGGCAGGCGGGCCTCCAGGGCTTGTTCTTCCTCCGGGGTGAGCCCGCCAGGGGTCAGCTCCAGGTCCAGGTCCTGGGCGAACTGCTCGGCGATGGCCTGTTTTAGCCGGGGCAGATCAACCGGAGAGCCCAGCAGGTCCTCCAGGAAGGCCAGGCGCTCCAGCAACGATTCGATCTCGCGGCGTTTGAGTTTTTCCACCGGCACGCGCAGGGCCTTCAAGAAGCGCTCGATGTCGTTCTTGATAAGCACCGTGCCTTGAAAGAGGGCTCCGCCCTCGATGACGCAGCCTCCCGTGCCGGAGACCTTGCGACCGTTGACCTCGATGTCGTTGCGGGGGCGGAAGCTGGCCGTGAGCCCCAGCCGGGAGAAGGCCCGGGCCGCGCTTAGGCAGATGCGCTCCAGCGAGTTTTCCCAGCCGCCTCGGAAGGGCCCCTGGCCCAGGGGGGCGATGATCTCCCAGCCCAGGGCCGAGGACTGAAAGAGCAGGGCGCCCCCGCCGGTGAGGCGGCGGTTGACCTCTATGCCCTCTGCCGCGCAGTAGTCCAGGCGCAGTTCGCGGGGGGCTTCCTGGTGATAGCCCACCAAGGCCGCGTCGGGGGAGAAGGTAAGAAAGCGCAAGGTGGGGGGGCTTGTCCCCTGGCCGGCGCGGATGGTCAGCAGCTCATCCAGGGCCATGTTGCGGGCGGCCGAGAGCGGCCCGCGGTCCAGGAGCCTGAAGCGGGTCACGCCGGACCTCAGATCACCAGGGCGATGTCGAAGTGCTCGCGGTGCAGCTCCCGGTCGGGCAGCACGTGGATGGTCAGCCCCAAGAGCTGCTCCAGCTCCTCCAGGGAATAGCGCTCTTCTTGCAGCAGCACGTCGGCCACGCGGGGATTGACCCGCAGGTTGACCTCGCGCGCGCCGCTGCTTTTGAGTTCGCGCTCCAGGGTGCGGAAGATGTCGTAGCAGACCGTGCTGGGCTCGCGGATGGCGCCCATGCCGTCGCAATAGAAACAGGAGTCGTGCATGCTCTCGCCCAGGGACTCGCGCACGCGCTTGCGGGTCATCTCCACCAGGCCCAGGGCGCTCATGGAAAGCACGTTGGTCTTGGAGCGGTCGCGGGTCAAGGCCTCTTTAAGGGAAGTGACCACCTTGAGCTGGTTGGACTCGCGCTCCATGTCGATGAAGTCTATGACGATGAGCCCGCCTATGTCGCGCAGGCGCAGTTGGTAGGCTATCTCCTTGACCGCCTCCAGGTTGGTCTTGAGGATGGTCTCCTCCAGGTTGTGCCCGCCGGTGTAGCGCCCGGTGTTCACGTCGATGGCGGTCAGGGCCTCGGTCTTTTCTATGACGATGTAGCCGCCGCTTTTAAGCCAGACCTTCTTGCCCAGGGCGCGCGCCAGGTCGGGCTCCACCCCGTGGGCGTCAAAGATGGGCTCGGAGCCGTTGTAGAGCTCCACGCAGGGCAGCAGGCTGGGCATGAAGGCGCTGACGAAGCCGGCCACCTGGTCATACTCGGCCCGGCAGTCGATGACCAAGTGGTCCACCTCGTGAGTGAAGAGATCGCGCACCGCGCGCAGGCTGACCGCCAAGTCCTGGTGCAGCAGGCTGGGCACCCCCGCCTTTTCCCGCCGGCGGTTGACCGAATCCCACAGCGAGAGCAGGAAGTTCATCTCGGCTTTGAGCTTGTCCGGGTCGGCGCCCTCGCTGACCGTGCGGGCGATGAAGCCGCCGCTGGTGGGGCGCATCTCCTGGATGAGCGCGCGCAGGCGGGCGCGCTCGGCCTCGTCCTCTATGCGGCGGCTGATGCCCACGTGGTTGATGGTGGGCATGAAGACCAGGTTGCGCCCGGGCAGGGTGATGTGGCTGGTGATGCGCGCGCCCTTGTTGCCCAGGGGCTCCTTGGCCACCTGCACCATGATCTCTTGGCCCTCCTTGAGCAGGTCCTCGATGCGGGGAGCGCTCTCGCCGCGCGGAGCCGGCTCGCCGCGCGGGGGGCGGGCCGGGGCCTCGGCCGGGGTCAGGGCATAGAGATCCAGTTGGGCCTCATAGACATCGCTGACGTAGAGGAAGGCCGCCTTGGGCAGCCCCACGTCCACGAAGGCGGCCTGCATGCCCGGCAGCACCCGGGCCACCCGGCCCAGATAGATGTTGCCGGCCAGCGAGCCCTGCTTGTGGCGCTCCACGTTCATCTCCACGCACTGGCTGTTTTCCAGCAGGGCCACCCTGGTCTCGTAGGAGCGCGCGTTAATGAGCAACGTACTGGCCACGGCGAACCTCCTTCCTCAACGGACCCCCACCTTGATGGCCTGGGCCGCCAGGGCCTCTTCCTCGCTCAGGCCGAAGACGGCCATGAGTATCTCGGCCGGCTTGGGGCGGCCGCCCGCGCTGCCCACCACCACGGTCAGTCCGGCCGGGGTCAGCTCCATCTGGCGGATGGCTTCCTTGAGATCGATTTCCTTGACGCCCTTGGGGGTGTGGCGCGTGAGGCGCGCCTGGTCCCGGGCCTGGAATTCTTGCAGGGCCTCTTGGCGCAGACCGCCCTGGGCGCGCAACAGATAGATGACCTCCTTGGGCTCCACCACGTTCTCGCCGGGGCGGGCCAGGCGGGCCTCGGCCAGGGAGAACCCCTGGGGCAGGGCCTGGTTCAGCCGCTGGCGCAGGTCCTCGGGCTTGTGCCGGCCCAGCACCGTGGCCATCAGCACCTCGGCCAGGCTCTCCACCCCCAAGGGCAGGGCCGAGTCGGCCTTGAGCAGGGGATGGGGATGATAGCCCTGGCTGTGGGCCAGCTCCAGCCCGGCCCGGCGAAAGGCCCGCTGGAGCTGATGCATCATGTCCAGGTGCCCCAGGAAGCGGGCCGGCCCGGTCTTTTGCAGGCGGAACACATAGGACGTGGGCTCGCCGGGCGGTGGCGGCGGCGCGGGCGGGGTCAGTCCGCCCTGGGCCAGGCGCGGCTTGATGACCTTGTGATCGCAGACCCCGCAGTCCAGGCAACGTCCCTTGCGGCAGTCGGCGCTGCGCTCCCCGGCCCGGGCCTTGTCCCGCTCGGCCAGCAGGAACTCCTTGCTGACGCCCGTCTGGACGTGGTCCCAGGGCAGCGTCTCCTCCAGCCCGCGCGGGCGCAGGTACTCCTCCAGGCTCAGCCCGGCCTGGGCCAAGGCGGCCATCCAGGTCTCGAACTTGAGCTCCTCGCTCCAGCCGTCAAAGCGGCAGCCCGCCTCCAGCGCCAGCTCCAGGGCGCGGCCCAGGCGGCGGTCGCCCCGGCTCAGCACGCCTTCCAGGATGCTCTGCTCCGGCGCGTTCCACTTGGCCTTGGCCCGCTTGTCGGTGACGCCGGCCTTGGCCAGGCCCAGGCGGCGGCGCGACTCGGCCAGGTCGATCTGCCCCTCCCACTGGAAGGGCGTGTGGGGCTTGGGCACGAAGAGCCCCAGGCTGGCGTGGACCAGGGGCTGGCCGCCGCCCTTGCCGCCCTTACCGCCCTTGCCGCCCCAGCCGGCCTGGGCGGCCACCGCGCTGGCCAATCGCCCGATGGCCTCGATGTCCTCATCCGTCTCGCCGGGCAGGCCCAGCATGAAGTAGAGCTTGATGAGCCGCCAGCCCAGGCCGTATACCGTGCGCGCCGTCTCCAGGATCTGCTCCTCGGAGAGGTCCTTGTTGATGCCCTCGCGCAGCCGCTGGCTGCCCGCCTCGGGCGCCAGGGTGAAGCCGGTCTTGCGCACCCGCTTGATCTGGGCCACCAGGCCGCCGGTCAGGGAGTCCACCCTAAGCGAGGGCAGGCTCAAGCTGACCTTGCGCTGCTCCAGGGCGTCCATGAGGGCCTGGGCCAGGGGCTCGATACAAGTATAGTCCCCGCTGCTTAGCGAGAGCAGGGCCAGCTCCTCCAGCCCGGTGGCGGCGATGCCGGTAAGCGCCGCCTCCAAGAGCTGCTGGGGCTCGCGCTCGCGCACCGGGCGATAGATGTAGCCGGCCTGGCAAAAACGGCAGCCCCGGGTGCAGCCCCGGCTGATCTCCAGGCCCAAGCGGTCGTGCACCGGCTTGACCGTGGGAGCCACCTGGCGCACGGGCAGGGGATGGGCGGCCAGATCCGCCACCACCCGCCGCCGCACCACCGGATGGGCGGGGTCCAGGGCGCGCATCTCCTTAAGGCGGCCGTCCTGGTAGACCGGCTGGAACAGGGCCGGGGCGTAGACGCCCTCGATGTCCATGGCCTGCCGGTAGAGGCGCTCCCGGGGCCAGGATTCTTCCTTGGCCTGGATGAAGAGGTCCAGCAGGGGATGGATGAGCTCCTCGGCCTCGCCCACCACGGCCAGGTCCAGGAAATCGGCCAGGGGCTCGGGGTTGACCATGGCCGGCCCCCCGGCGATGACCAGGGGATGGCCAGGCCCGCGCTCCTCCCGCCGCAAGGGCACGCCACTTAGGCGCAGCATGGCCAGCAGGTTGGTGTAGGTCAGCTCATAGGGCAGGGAGAAGCCTATCACGTCGAAGTCGCCCAAGGGGCGGCCGCTCTCCAGGGACCAGGGGGCCAGGCCCTCCTTTTCCATCACCGCCATCAGGTCCAGCCAGGGGGCGAAGACCCGCTCGGCCGCCACCTCGGGGCGGGGGGCCAGGGCCTCGTAGAGCACCTTGAGCCCCAGATGGCTCATGGCGATCTCGTAGACCTCCGGGAAGACCAGGGCCAGGCTAAGGCGCACCTGGGCCGGATCCTTGACGACGCACAGGGCCTCGCCGCCCAGATAGCGGGCGGGGTGGCTGATATTGGTCAGCAGGGCCTCGCGATTCACGGGCTAATCATCCTCCCCGGGGCGAGGCAGGCTCTCCAGGGCGGCCAGGGCCTTTTCCCATTGCTCCATGGCCGAGGGCGACAGGGGCTCGGCCCCCTGCCCCAGGCGGTCCACCAACTGCTCCAGACGGGTGGCGGCCTGGCGGCCGCGCGCGGCCAGCTCCAGGGCGCGGGGGTCGGGCTCCAGCCCGGCGGCCGGGCGGCCGGCCAGGGGCAGCACCTCGCGGTAGCGCGGGATATGAAAGCTTATCTGGGGGAAGCGCTCCTGGGCCAAGACCTGGAAGTCCTGGGCCGTGGCCTCCTCGGCATGCACCAGGTTGACATGCAGGCCGGGGTGGGCCAGACCGCCCAGCCAGGTCAGCAGCTCGCCCTGGTCGGCATGGGCGCTGAAGCCGCCGATGGTGTGCACCTGGGCGCGCACCATCACCTCCTCGCCCAGGATGCGCACCTTGCGCGCGCCCTCCACCAGCAGCCGGCCGGTGGTGGCCTGGGCCTGGAAGCCCACGAAGACCAGGTGGCAATTGGCTCGCCACAGGTTGTGCTTCAAGTGGTGCTTGATGCGCCCCGCGGTGGCCATGCCGTTGCCGGCCATGATCACCGCCGGGCCTTCGTCCTGGTTGATGGCCTGGCTCTCCTCGGTGCTGGAGGTGAAGCGCAGGTTGGGGAAGTTCAAGGGATCGAAGCCCAGGCCGGCCTGGTCCTTGGCCACGTGGTTGAAGTACTCCCGGTGCTGGCGGAAGACCTGGGTGGCGGCGATGGCCAGGGGGGAGTCCAGGTAGACGATGAGGTCGGCGGGCAGGGTGCCGGCGCGGAAGGCCTGGGACAGGGTGTAGATGATCTCCTGGGTGCGTTCCACGGCGAAGACCGGGATGAGCACCTTGCCGCCCTCCTTGTAGGCCTCCTGGATGACCTCTATGAGTTCCTTCTGGCTGGCGGCCAGGGACTTGTGCAGGCGGTTGCCGTAGGTGGCCTCCATGAACAGGGTGTCGGGCAGGGGCATGCGCTGGGAATCGGGGATGATGAGCTGGCCGGGGCGGCCCAGGTCGCCGGAAAAACCCAGGCGGTGGCGGCCGCGCTGGTTGCTCAAGGTGATGTAGAGGCTGGCCGCGCCCAGGATGTGGCCGGCGGGGACGAAGCAGGCGCGCACCCCGGCCAATGGCTCCAAGTCGCGCTCCAACTCCACCGGCTTCAGCTGCTTGATGGCCGCCTCGGCGTCGGCGGTCTCATAGAGGGGCTCCACCCCGCGCTTGCCCTGGCGGCGGTTGCGCTTGCTCTGCCAGCGGGCCTCCATCTCCTGGATGTGGGCCGAATCCAGCCAGAGAATCTCCAAGAGCTCGCAGGTGGCCGGGGTGGCGTAGATGGGACCGCGATAGCCCTGGCGCACCAGGCGCGGGGTCAGGCCCGAGTGATCGATGTGGGCGTGGGTGATGAAGAGCGCGCCCAGCTGCTTGGGGCGGTAGGGCGGGCTAAGCCAGTTGCGGCGCTCGATCTGGCGGGGGCCCTGGTACAGGCCGCAATCCACCAGGAAACCGGGCTGGCCGCCGCTTTCCACCAGATATGACGAGCCGGTGACGGTGCGGGCGGCTCCCAGGCAGGTAATTTGCATGACTATCTCCGCGCGGGGTGGGAGGCCGCCCGCCCCCGGGCGGGGCTGACGGCTGGCATTTTTGCCAACCAAATAGTATAAGGCGGGGGAGGCTAATTCAACCGCCCCCCGGCGGACGCCCCCAAGGACGCCAGAACGGGACCGCGCGCCGGCCCGGCCACAGGTGGGAAACCATGAAAGACCCGCGCGAAAGCCAATATGTGCTGGACGCTTTAAGCGCCCGCGAATCCTGGCGCATGTTCCGCATTTTGAGCGAGTTCGTGGACTCCATCGACACCATGGCCGATCTGCCCAAGGGCGTGAGCATCTTCGGCTCGGCCCGGGTCAAGCCGGGCAGCGAGGTCTATCAGCAGGCCGAGGAACTGGGGCGGCTCATGGTCCAGGCCGGCTTTTCGGTCATCACCGGCGGCGGCGGCGGGGTGATGGAGGCCGGCAACAAGGGCGCGGCCGAGGCCGGCGGGCACTCGGTGGGGCTCAACATCGAGCTGCCCTTTGAGCAGCGCCCCAACCCCTATGCCAACGTCCGGCTTTCCTTCCATTATTTCTTCGTGCGCAAGGTCATCTTCGTCAAGCACTCGGTGGCCTACGTGGTCATGCCCGGCGGCCTGGGCACCCTGGACGAGCTGGCCGAGGCCTTGACCCTCATCCAGACCCGGCGCATCCGCCCCTTCCCGGTGGTGCTCATGGGCGCCAAATACTGGGGCGGCCTGGTGGACTGGATCAAGGACACCATGCTGAGAAGCGAGATGATAAGCGCCGAGGACCTGGATCTCATCCG
>CAZLSD010000170.1:0-1626 GCA_964561775.1 uncultured Desulfarculus sp.
AGCAGCGCGCGGGCGATGCCGTGACGGATAGCGCCGGCCTGGCCGGTGGTGCCGCCGCCGGCCACCGTGACCAGCACGTCGAACTGACCCTGGGTCTCGGTCAAGGCCAGGGGCTGGCGCAGGACCATGGTGTCGGTCTCGCGGCTGAAGTACTCCTCGGCGGCGCGGCGGTTGATGGTAACCTTGCCGTTGCCGCCGGCGATGAGCCAGCAGCGGGCCACGGACTCTTTTCTCTTGCCGGTGGCGTAGAAGCGGGTGTCGGACATGATGCTATCCTTATACCAAGCCTAGAGGGCCAGGGTCTGGGGCTGCTGGGCCGCGTGGGGATGTTCGGGGCCGGCGTACACCTTGAGCTTCTTGATGAGCTGGCGGCCCAGGCGGTTCTTGGGCAACATGCCCCGCACGGCGGCCTTGATCAGGTCGGCGGGCTTGCTCTCCTTGAGCTTCTTGGCGTTGACCGCGGTGATTCCACCGGGATAGCCGCTGTGGCGATAGTAGGCCTTCTGCTCCCACTTGCGGCCAGTCAGCTTGATCTTGTCGGCGTTGACCACCACGATGAAATCGCCGGTGTCCAAGAAGGGCGTGAAGACGGGCTTATGCTTGCCGCGCAGGCGCATGGCCACGGCGGAGGCCATGCGGCCCAGCACCAGGTCGGTGGCGTCCACCACGAACCAGTCGCGGGAGAAATCCTCGGGTTTGGCTACGTAGGTCTTCATCTTGTCTGCCTTGGGCTTGGATGGAAACATGCGCTCCCTCTGAGGGAGTCGAAGCTGTATTTATAGGGCAGGGGGCGCTTTCTGTCAAGGGGTTGTGGACTCTTCCCAAAAAGCGCGCGCCCCGGCGGCCTGGGCGGCCTTGCGGGGCGTGCGCCAAAGGGGCTCTAGTAACTGCCGGTGCGCTCGGTGGAGCGGCCCCAGCCCAGCAGCTCGCCAAAGCCGCCCAGGGAGAAGGCCAGGTAGAAGCCGCGCTGCTCCACGTCGTCGGTGTAGAAGGCCCGGATGCCCCAGCACTGGCCCTCGTAGATAACCTCGTAGATGGACTGATAGTCGCTGTTGGTGTCCAGGTCCTTGTGGTTGGTGTAGGCCACCGACCACTCCTTGGTGATGGCCAGTTGGACCTTGCCGCTGACCTGCTTGAGCAGATCCTGGTAGTAGCGGTAGTCCATGAGGATGGAGTCGCCCCGGCGGTTCTTGGCCTTGATGTAGCCGTTCAGCTCCTGGAGGGAGTTGGTGTAGGGGTTCCAGGAGGCGTCGGAGGAGACGTAGAAGTAGCGGCTGGTGTATATCTGCATGTTGGCCCCGAAGGCGCCCCAGGGCTGGGTGTCGCCGGCCTGCAGTTCGTCGCGCCAGGTGTCGATGGCGAAGCTGTGCAGCAGCGAGAACTTGAAGAAGTCGCGGTAGACGGCCCGCACCTCGCCCGTGTCCTCGTCCTGGCCGATTATCTTGCTGGTGAAGGTGTTGGCCACGCCGTAGTCCAGCTTGTTGTAGCGCACCTGTCCGCGCTGGGCCAGGAAGACCAGGGCCGACTCGTCCACGTTGGGCTGGTAGGTGTAGGTGATGTAGGGGCGCATGGCGTGCTTCATCTTGAGGGGGTCCTCGGCGGTCCCCATGTCATAGACCCGGTACA
>CAZLSD010000170.1:1726-7156 GCA_964561775.1 uncultured Desulfarculus sp.
GAGTTCATCTGGAAGTAGAGCCCGGTCTCGCCCACGGCCTGACGGGTGGCGTCGTAGGTGATGGTGGGCAGGGAGTGCAGGGTGTTCTTGTTGTCGCTGGTCACCTCGTCGTAATAGATGAGGCTGGCGTTTAAGGACGAGTTGGGGAAGTAGCGCTGTATGTTGACCTTGTTCTCGCGCACCGTGCTGTTCTTGGAGTCGATGGTGCGGCCGAAGATCTGGTCGAAGCGGTCCTTGCTGGTCTCGTAGCCGCTGTAGCCGTAGACGAACTCGCGCAGGTAGTCCTGGTCGCTGACCAGGTCTATGTCGGCCTTGAGGAAGATGTTGTCGTTGAAGAAGGACTGGTCGGCCTTCATGCGGAACCAGTAGCGCGAATTGTAGGAGGCCGCGTTCTTGCCCTCCTGGTAGAGCTGCTCGCCCATGGCGTCGCTGGGCAGATAATCCACCATCATCATGCCCTTGGAGGCGCGGTCCACCGCCCAGCGGTATTCCAGGCCCGTGCCCACCCCGCGGCTGGACATGTAGTTCAAGGTGACGGTGGCGTCCTGGCTGTCGCCCAGGGTCTGGAACCAGGGCTGGCTGTAGAAGAAGCCGTCGCGGCTGGTGTAGCCGGCGGTGGGGGGCAGCAGGCCGGACTGGCGGCGGAACTTGGCCGGGAAGACCACGTAGGGCGTCCAGAAGACCGGGAAGTCGCGCACGCGGAAGGTGGTGTCGTAGGCGGTGCCGTAGCCCTCGATGGTCACTTCCATGTCGCGGCCGGCCAGCTCCCAGGCTGGCGAGGAGCCGTCGCAGGTGGTGAAGCGGCCCTGGCCCACCCGGTAGGTGTCGCGGCCGGTTTTCTCTATTTCGTTGCCGCGCAGATAGAAATTGGTGGGCTTGACGAAGATGGTGCCGTTGTAGACCTTGCCGGAGCCGCCTTGCAGATCGATGAGCAGGCGTTCGCCGGTGATGACCTCGGTGGGGGTGCCCAGGCGCACCCGGCCCTCGGCCTCGGCGATGAGGGTGTCTCCGTTCAAGCGGCAGCGGTCGGCGTAGATGCGGTGCACGCCGCGCACCACCTCCACCTCGCCCTCGGCCAGGTATATCCTGGTGCGCTCGTCGAAGTTTACCCGGTCGGCCCGGATATCCACCGGACCGCTGGCGTCGACCCTGATGAGATCGGCGGCGAAAGCGCCTCCGGCCCCGGCCATGAGCAGCAGACCCAGGCCCAAGATCATCGCCCAGAACACCTTTGCCCGGCCTCTCACACGCTGCGACATCACACCCTCCACGCGTCTCCCGCCTGGAGACACCATTGCTGCCGCACCGTAGCAGATAGCAGGCGTCAAGGCAAGTCGCTTGTACTGATTCCGTTAAGGATGGCGCGGGCCTCGCCCACGGTGAACAGCGACCCGGTGATTATGACCACCCCCTGGCGGCCGGCCAGCCGCCGGGCGCGATCTATGGCCTGGCTCAAATTATCCACCGTCTCGCCCGGCGGCGAGCCCTGGGGGGCGGCGGCGGCCAGTTCCTTGGGCGAGGCGGCCCGCTGGTAGCTGGGTCGGGAGTAGATTATCATGTCGGCGGCCGGCGCCAGCTCGCCCAGGATGCCGGCCAGATCCTTGTCGGCCATCACCCCCAGCACCATGACCAAGGGCCCCCGCCCCTGGCGCACCAAATCCAGGCTGTCCACCAGGGCGCGGGCCGCGGGCAGGTTGTGCGCCCCGTCCAGCCACAGGGTGGGCTCGCCGGGGGCGGTGGGATGCTGCTCCAGGCGGCCGGGCCAGCGGGCCCCGGCCAGGCCCAGGCGCAGATGCTCCGGCTTGAGCGGCAGCCCGGCCTGGGCCAGGCCCTCGGCCGCGCCCAGGGCCAGGCAGGCGTTGCCGGGCTGGTGCTTGCCCACCAGGCTGGTGACCACGTTTTTTATGCGCCACAGCCGCCCCTTGAGGTCGAAGGCCCCGCCGGGATGGCTGCGGTAGGTCAGTTCGCGCCCTTTGCGCCAGAGGGGGGCGTTCAGCTCGCCGGCCTTGTCCTCCACCACCCGCCGGGCCGGGCCGGTGGCCACTCCGTGCACCAGGGGCACGCCCGGCTTGATGATGCCGGCTTTTTCGGAGGCGATGGCCGCCAGGGTGGAGCCCAGGTATTCCTGGTGCTCCAGGCCGATGTTGGTGATGACCGAGACCAGGGGCGAGCAGATGTTGGTGGCGTCCAGGCGGCCGCCCATGCCCGTCTCCAGGATGGCCAGCTCCACGCCCTCCTGGGCGAAGTAAAGGAAGGCCATGGCCGTGACGAACTCGAAGAAGGTGGGCGGCTCGCGCCTGTCCACCGCCGGCCAGACCTTCTCGCACAGGTCCAGGATCCGTTCCTGGCCGATCTCCCGGCCGGCCACCCGGAAGCGCTCGCTGAAATGGACCAGGTGGGGGCTGGTGTAGAAGCCCGCCCGCACGCCCGCGGCCAGCAAACTGGCCTCCAGCATGGCCCCCACCGAGCCCTTGCCGTTGGTGCCGGCCAAGTGGACGCATTTCAGGCCCAACTGGGGGTCGCCCAGGCGGCCCAGCAGCTTCTCCGTGGAGCTCAGCCCCAGCTTGATGCCGAATTTTTGCAGATCATAGAGCCGGGCTAGGGCGGTCTGATAGGGGTCCATGCTTCTGAACGCTCTTGGCTTAGGCCGGTTGAAGTTTGGCCAGGGACAGCAGCAGTATCTTGAGGCCGAAGCGATCAAAATGCACCAGGATTTTTTCCTGGCCCTTGTAGCCCATGACCTTGCCCGCGCCAAAGCTGGCGTGGCTCACCCGCTGCCCCACCGCGAAGGGCCGGCCCGGCTGGAGCGCGCCCCGGCTGGCCGGGACGGGGCCGGGCTCGGGCACCTGGAAAACCGGGGCCTCTGGGTCGCCCTCCACCAGAGCGGGGTCCACCTCGGCCAAAAAGCGGCTGAGCTCCAGGCTGACCAAACCGCGATCGCGGTTGTAGCTCTCGCGGGGGGCCAGCAGGGTCAGGCTCTCGCGGGCCCGGGTGCAGGCCACGTACATCAGCCGCCGCTCCTCCTCGATCTCCTCCGCGTTCTTGAAGGCGGGGAAGGCGGGCAGACGGCCGTCGCAGGCCCAGAGCAAAAACACGTGCCGCCACTCCAGGCCCTTGGCGCTGTGGATGGTGGAGAGCGTCACCCGCCCCGGCCCCTGCTCGTCGGCGCGGGTCGCCGGCGGGTCCAGGGCCACCTCGGCCATCAGCTCGGCCAGGGTCTCGTGCTGGCGGGCCAGGCCGGGCAGCTCGCCCAGGTCGCGCAGGCGGCGGGGATGGTCCTCATATATCTGGCGGCAGATGGGCTCGTAATAGGCCAGCACCGCTTCCATGGCCTCCAGGGGCTCCAAGCCAGGCGCGGACAGACGCTCCATCAGCGCCGCCAGGGCGGCCAGGCCCTCGCCGCCCAGGGAGGCGGGCAGGCCGGCCAGGGCCAGGGCGGGCTGGCTAGGTTGCAGGCTCGCGGTCATCTGGGCCATCAGCGCCTGGGCCTTCTTGGGCCCCACCCCGGGCAAAAGCTGCAACAGCCGCTGCCAGGACAGATAGTCGCGGGGGTTGGCCAGCACCCGCAGGTGGGCCAGGGCGTCCTTGATGTGGGCGGCCTCCAAAAAGCGCCGGCCGCCGAACTTGACGTAGCTCAAGCCCTGGGAGGCCAGCTCCAGCTCCAGGTCGTAGGAGTCGTTGGAGGTGCGAAAGAGCACGGCCAGTTGCTCGGGGGGCACGCCCTGGGCGATGAGTTCGCGCATGCGCCCCACCACGGCCCGCGATTGGCCCTTGTCGTCGCGGGGGCGCAACAGGCGGGGGCGGGGGCCGCCGCCCTGCTCGGTATAGAGGTGCTTCTCGAAGTGGCGGGCGGCCTGGGCGATGATCTGGTTGGTGAGATCCAAGATGGGCTGGGTGGAGCGGTAGTTCTGCTCCAGCTTGACCAGGCGCGTCCCGGCGAAACGGGCCGGGAAGTCCAGGATGTTCTGCACCCTGGCCCCCCGGAAGCGGTAGATGGACTGGGCGTCGTCGCCCACGGCCATGACGTTTTTCTGTGGCCCGGCCAAAAGCTCCACCAGGCGGGCTTGCACGGCGTTGGTGTCCTGGTACTCGTCCACCAGGACGTGCCGCCAGCGCTGGTGCAGGGAGGCGCGCACCTGGGGGAAGTCGCGCAAGAGGCGCTCGGCGAAGAAGAGCAGGTCGTCGTAGTCCAGCAGGCCCTGGTCGGCCTTGGCCTGCACGAAGGCGCGGGAGGCCGTGAGCATGGCCGGCACGAAGGGCAGCAGGTGCCCCATCTGCTCTTCCACGAACTCCATGATGTCCCGCTCCAGGTTGCGGGAGCGGCTGTTGATGTCCACCAGGGTGGAGGCCTTGGGGAACAGCCGGTCGCCCTTTTTCTTGAGTCCCAGCTCCTCCACCACGCCCTTCATGATCTGCTCGCAGTCGGCCTGGTCCAGGATGGTGAAGCTTGTGCGCAGGCCCAGGTGGTGGCCGTGGGCGCGCAGCAGGCGGTGGGCCAGGGAGTGGAAGGTGCCGCCCTCCACCCGGGCCGCCTGGGGCGACAGCTCGCGGGCGCGGGAGAGCATCTCGCCGGCGGCGCGGCGGGTGAAGGTCAAGAGCAGGATGGAGCCTGGCTCCGCGCCGGTCTCCACCAGGTGGGCCACCCGGTGCACCAGGGTGCGGGTCTTGCCGGAGCCAGCCCCGGCGATGACCAGGATGGGGCCGGCGCCCAAGGAAACAGCGTAGCGTTGGGCCTCGTTGAGGCCCATGAGGGCGCGGGATTCTTGCATGGGCCTAGCCGAAGTGCTGGGCCAGGGCCTGGACCATGGCCTCGATGGTGTAGGAGCCGGGCTGCACGTGCACGGTCAGCCCGCGTTCGGCCGCGCTCTGGGCGGTTACCGGGCCGATGGCCGCCACGGTGAGCGCGCCGCTGGCGCTCAGCTCGGCCAGTTTGTCGCGCAGGGGCTGGTCCAGGGCGTCCATGAGGTTCGTCACCGTGGAGCTGGCGGTGAAGGTCAGCACCTCCAGGCCCTCCTCCAGGGCCAGGCCCAGGCGTTGGCCAAGGCCGGCCGGGCGCACGCTGCGGTAGGCCGCCACCACGTCCACCGCCGCGCCCCAGCCGCGCAGGGTCTCGGGCAGCAGATCGCGGGCCTCCTGGGCCCGCGGCAAGAGGATGCGGGCTCCGGCCAGGCTCTGGCCGGAGAGCGCCTCCAGGAGGCCCTCGGCCACGAAGGTGGAGGCGGTGATCTCCGGGGCCAGGCCGTGGTCGCGCAGGGCCGCCGCGGTGGCCGGGCCGATGGCCCCCAGGGCGGCCCCGGCCAGGGCGCGGGCGTCCAGGCCGGCCTGCTCCAGGGCGATGAAGAAGGCCTCCACCCCGTTGACGCTGGTGAAGAGCAGCCAGTCGTACTCCTCGATCCCGGCCACCGCTTGGAGCAGGGGGCCGGGGTCGGC
>CAZLSD010000171.1:0-7138 GCA_964561775.1 uncultured Desulfarculus sp.
ATCTGGCTCAGGGGCAGGGGCTGGGGCCGGGCGGCGCAGTCCGGGCACCAGGGGCCATCCGGAGCGCAGCCCAGGGCGCAGCCCGCCACCACCTCGAGGGGCGGCAGCAGGGCGGCCAAGGCCCGGGCCGCCGTGGATTTGGCCGTGCCCTTCTCGCCGGTCAAGAGCACCCCGCCCAGGCCGGGGTCCACGCCGGTCAAGATGAGCCCCAGACGCATGCTGGCTTGTCCCACCAGGGCGCTAAAGGGGTATCCGGTCTCCGGGGTGGAGCCGGGATGCGCTGAGGTGGTGGGCATAACGGCCCTTCCTGGGTTGCTGGGCGGGAGCGCCGGGGCAAAACTATAGGCTTTGCGGCACGCGCTGTAAAGAGAGACCGCTGCTCCATGGGCGATAAGTCCCGGCAAGCGGTCCAGTAGGGCTTCGGCGGGGCGGGAGGGCTGCTTTCTTTGGGTAAAACAAGATTTTTCCGATGGAACGCCATGACTGCCAATCGCTCAAGCGCGCCGCCAGTGTTTTGCTGGACAATATCCCTGTTGTGCAAAGCAAGAGCAATAATTGTGCTAAATACCGGACCAAGGCAGGGGATAGGGCTATAAAAGAACTGAACCGGGGGAAAAGCCGCCCCGAGCAGCCTAGCTCGGGATGAAGCATACTTGGACTCGTCAAACGCTGATTGGGACCCCGCTACCGGGGGCATCTAGAATACTTCCACCATAACACAAAGGAAAATAAGCATAAAACAAGTTGGCTCGGTGTGGGACGCCAAACCCTCGCCTGCCTGAAGGCGATGGACGCCGCCATGGCGCGGTCAAGGACCGCCTGGGTAATCAGCATAAACCTGGCTTTGTGAAATAGGTAACGCTGATTGCACAACAAACTGTACTGAACAAAGATCAGGTTGGGCGGCAAATGGCAATGGTCTAAAATAGTTGGCCAAAAAAATAACTATAAAAAAGATATGCTATGGTTATTACCTATTTGACCTTAAGGGGCTTGGTGAAGCATGATGGCTAGCATACAAGATGTGGCCGCCTATTGGGCAAAGACCAAGATGACGGCTCGGGGGGTAACAACCTCTAAAGATCATGATTCGAGGGGCGTGAGCGCGCATCCTGCCAACGCGTTTGAGGGTCCCGTTATTCCTTGGCGTATAGCGGATGTGCTGCGTCTCAGGTCTAGGAACCATAGGCGTAACGTCTGGTTCGAAACAGTGCATCCTTGACCATGAAGGCGAGGAGCAAGGAGGTCTAGGGAGATGGAGCATAAGGGAGATTTGTTGGAGCGCATCGAGGCCAAAGGGGTGAGCCGGCGTGATTTCATTAAATATTCCACGCTGGTGACCTCTGTGCTGGGCTTTGCTCCCAGCATGGTTCCACGGGTGGCCCAGGCCATGGCCACCAAGGCGCGTCCCACGGTGATCTGGCTTCAATTCGCCGAGTGCACCGGGTGCTCGGAAGCCTTCATCCGCACCACCTATCCGTGGGTCGACGAACTGGTCCTGGACGTTTTGGACGTGGCCTACCACGAGACCATCATGGCCCCCAGCGGCGAGGCCGCCGAAAAGTCCCTGCATGACGCCATGACCGCCCACAAGGGCAAATACATCCTGGTCTGCGAGGGCGGCGTCCCCACCAAGGACAACGGCATCTATGGCAAGGTGGGCGGCAAGACCATGCTGGCCCTGGCCAAGGAAGCCACCGCCGGCGCCCTGGCCACCATCGCCATGGGCAACTGCGCCTGCTCCGGCGGCGTGCAGGCGGCCAAGCCCAACCCCACCCAGGCCGTGAGCGTGGAGAAGGCTACCGGCGTCAAGACCATCAACATCAACGGCTGCCCGCCCAACCCCATCAACTTGGTGGCCACGGTGGTGCATTACCTGCTTTTGGGCAAGCTGCCCGAGCTGGACGCCGTGGGCCGGCCCAAGTTCGCCTATGGCAACACCATCCACGACAAGTGCCCCCGCCGCGCCCACTACGAGAACAAGGAATTCGTCAAGAAGTTCGGTGACGAAGGAGCCAAGAAGGGCTGGTGTCTGGCCGAGATGGGCTGCAAGGGCCCCGACACCTACAACAACTGCTCCCTTATCATGTTCAACGACGGCACCAACTGGCCCATCGGCGCTGGCCATCCCTGCATCGGCTGCTCCGAGCCGGGCTTCTGGGATAACAAGGCTCCGTTCTACGAGGCCATGTAACTGCCCTTGTAGGGTGATAGCTCGGACTGAAAGCTCCATGAAGGAGGAAAGATAAGATGGCTAAATACACCATCGATCCCATCACCCGCATCGAGGGCCACCTGCGCATCGATGTGGAGATCGAAGGCGGCAAGGTAAAAGACGCCTGGAGTTCCGCTCAGCTTTTCCGCGGCCTGGAACTGATCCTCAAGGGCCGCGACCCCCGCGACGCGCCCCACATCACCCAGCGCGCCTGCGGCGTCTGCACCGAGGTGCATGCCCTGGCCTCCATCCGCGCCCTGGACGACGCGGTGGGCGTGAAGATTCCCCCCCTGGCCCGCATCACCCGCAACCTGGTGCACGCGGCCCAGTACATCCATGACCACGTGACCCACTTCTACGTACTGCACGCCCTGGACTGGGTGGACGTGGTCAGCGCCCTCAAGGCCGATCCCAAGAAGACCGCCGCCCTGGCCGACGCCCTGGGCAACTATCCCGGCAGCGGCGCCGCCGACTTCAAGGCCGTGCAAGACAAGCTGAAGGCCTTCGTGGCCAGCGGCCAGCTGGGCCCCTTCGCCAACGGCTACTGGGGACACCCCGACTACCGCCTGCCCCCCGAGGCCAACCTGCTGGCCGTGGCCCACTACCTGACCTGGCTGCGCATGCAGGTCAAGGCCGCCCGCATGATGGCCCTCTTCGGCGGCAAGAACCCCCACGTGCAAAGCTACGTCACCGGCGGCGTCTCCTGCGTGCAGGACATCCTGAACGTGGATCGCCTGGCCGAGTACCTGCACTACCTCAAGGAGATGCAGGGCTTCATCGACAACGTCTACATCCCCGATCTGCTGGCCGTGGCCAGCTTCTACAAGGACTGGGGCGCCAAGAACATCGGCGGCACCACCAACTTCCTGGCCGCCGGCAACTTCCCCCAGGAGTCGGCCAAGTACGGCGCCGAGAAGATGTGGCTGCCCGGCGCGGTCATCATGAACCGCGACCTGGCCAAGCCCATGGACGTGGACGTCAGCAAGATCACCGAGGAAGTGAAGCGGGCCTGGTACGAGGACGGCGCGCCCCTGCACCCGGCCAAGGGCGAGACCAAGCCCATCACGCCCGACTTCAACTACGACGGCAAGTACAGCTGGTTCAAGGCTCCCCGTTATGACGGCAAGGCCATGGAGGTCGGTCCCCTGGCCCAGGTGCTGGCCGCCTACGCCAAGGGCCATCCCCAGACCAAGGCCCTGGTGGAGACCGTGCTCAAGCACCTGGACGTGCCCGCCTCGGCATTGTTCAGCACCCTGGGCCGCACGGCGGCCCGCGCCATCGAGACCAAGGTCGTGGCCGACCAGGCCGCGGCCTGGGTCCTGGAGATGGTGGAGCGCATCAAGAGCGGCGACACCGCCACCTGCGCCGAGTGGTCCTGGCCGGACAAGGGCATGGGCATGGGCTTCATCGACGTGCCCCGCGGCGCCCTAGGCCACTGGATCAGCCAGAGCAAGGACAAGATCGACAACTACCAATTGGTGGTTCCCTCCACCTGGAACCTGGGTCCGCGCGACGCCAAGGGCCAGGTGGGACCGGTGGAGGAGGCCCTCATCGGCACGCCAGTGGCCGATCCCAAGCGGCCCCTGGAGATCATCCGCACCGTGCACTCCTATGACCCCTGCATCGCCTGCGGCGTGCACGTAATCGATCCCCAGACCAACGAGGTCCACAAGTTCAAGATACTCTAGGACTGGGCCGTTACCGACTTACCCCAGGGGGGCGGCGGGCAACCGCCGTCCCCCTCGCCGCGCCCAGGCCCGGCGATGAACATATTTCTGTTATAATTGAGCGTCATGGAAACAAACGCCGCTGATCGCATCCTGGTGTTGGGCGTGGGCAACGTGCTTTTGCGTGACGAAGGCCTGGGCGTGCGCGTGGCCCACGAACTCATGGCCCGCTACGACTTCCCTCCGCGGGTCAAAGTGGTGGACGGCGGGGTGCTGGGGCTCTCCCTCATGGGCACCATGATGGAGGCCGAGCAAGTCATCGTGGTGGACGCCGTGCGCGGCGGAGACGAGCCGGGCACCATCTACCGCTTCCCCTGGGAGGCCAAGCCCGAACACATCCACTTCAAGGACAGCCTGCACCAGATAGACCTCATGGAGACCATGGACTCCCTGCCCCTCATAGGCCCCGTGCCCAATCTGGTGGTGCTGGGCGTGGAATATGAGGATATCGACAACTGGGGCCTGGAACTGACCCCCAAGGTCGAACGCGCCGTGGAGCCGCTCATAGAAATGGTGCTCCAGGAACTGGCCCAACTGGGCGCAACCGCCAGCCCCAAGATCAATCCGGAGAAGGTCAGCCATGTGTTTGGCAATTCCAGCCAAGATAATTGAGCTAAACGACGAGATGGCCACCGTCGACGTGGCCGGGGTGCGCCGCCTGGTCTCCACCATGCTGGTGCCCGATCTCCAGTTGGGCGACTACGTCATCACCCACGCCGGCTTTGCCCTGCACCGCGTGGACGAGCAGGAAGCCCTGGCCTCCATTCAGTTGCTGCGCGAACTGGCCCAGGCCGTCGCCTCCCAATCATCACCCGAGGTCTAACCCATGAATCACATCGCCCGCAAACAAAAGGCCTGCCAGGAAGAACAGTGCTCCGAGCAATGGGGCAACCTCTCCCCCGAACTGCGCGACCAGTGCACCTCCTTCACCTACTGCCCCTTCTGCGCCAACGAAATGCTCATCCGCTGCTCCGCCTGCCACGAACCCCTCCAGGACACCAACTACAAGTTCTGCCCCTGGTGCGGCGTTTCGTTCGAGTAAGAGTTCGCTGGGGGGAAACCTTTTGTGAACAAAAGGTTTCCCCCCAGACCCCCCTTCCAAAAAACTTTATATGGCGCGCGAATTTTGGGGAACCTGGGAAGGTTCCCTCAAAATTCGCGCGCCTATCAAGTTTTGGGAGAGGGTTTTTGGGGAAAGCCTTTGTCCTCAAGGGCGGGGGGGCTTGACAAAGGTTCGATGTGGAACTATAGTGGGGCCATGGCAACGGAACACGTCATAGCCCTGATCGGCGGCATCCGCGAGAAGGCCAACGGGCTCATCAGCGCGGAACTCAAGCGCCGGGGGCACCCGGGCCTGGCGCCATCCCACGGGGCCATCCTGGCCCAGCTCTATCAACGGGGACCGCTGCCCATGGGCGCCCTGGCCCGGGCCATCCGCAGACAGAAGAACACCGTCACCACTCTGGTGGGCAAGCTGGAGCGGGCGGGTTATGTGCGCCGCCTGGCCTCGGACTCGGACCAGCGGGTGTCCATGATCGCCCTCACCGAGAAGGGCGAGGCCTTCCGGGCCGACTTCCTGGCCATCTCCGAAACGCTTTTGGCCAAGGCGTGGGGAGACATGGGCCAACCCCAGCGGGAAGAGCTTGTCGCTGGGCTGGAGCGGCTTTTGGCCAACCTGGGCTAATTTTTTTGGGGTTATGGTTCGACGTAGAACTTAAAGCAAAGGAGAATCCCATGCGCGAAGTGATCGATTTCCTGCTGGCCAACCGCACCGTTTTCGTGGCCACCTCCGACCAGGGCGAAGCCCGGGTGCGCCCCTTCCAGTTTCAGTTCGAGCAGGACGGCCGTTTCTGGTTCTGCACCTCCAAGCAGAAGCAAGTCTATGCCCAGCTCCTGGGCGACCCCCGCCTGGAGCTTTCCTGCACCTCCAAGGACATGATGACCCTGCGCCTGAAGGGCAAGGTCAACCTGGACGACGACATGGCGGTCAAGCGCCGCATCATGGAGGAGAACCCCCTGGTGCGTTCCATCTACGGCTCGGCGGAGAACCCTGATTTCACGGTCTTCAGCCTGGACCACGGCAGCGCCTTCATGTTCGACTTCAGCGGCCAGCCGCCCAAGACCTTCTCTTTTTAAGCCAACCCCAGCGGGTCCTGGAGTTCATGCAGCCTTCCTGAAGGCAAGCTCCGCCCCGCCTCCGCAAAGATACTTGACCGAGCGAAAATGGCGCGTTTGGCCCTTCTGCCCCAGGCAGAAGGGCCAAACGCGCCATTTTCGCTCAGGTTAAAGTTCTTTGAGGGGGGCTGGGGGGAACTTTCTTTCAAGAAAGTTCCCCCCATTGCTCTTACTTCCCCTTCAGCATGGCCTGCATGGCCGTGACGGCCTGGTGGTGTTCGGGGGTGGCCATGGCTTGTTGGAAATAGGTTATTTCGTGGCTGAGGGTTTGGTCCAGGGTGGACTGGGAGCCGAAGTGGAGGATGGATTTGGCCATCAGGACCGCGGGGCGGGGCAGGGCGGCTATTTGGGCGGCCAGTTCCAGGGCTTTGGGGAGCAGTTGGTCCGGGGGCAGGACTTGGCTGACCAGGCCCATGTCCAGGGCTTCCTGGGGGCCGAACTGGCGGGCGGTCAGCACCAGCTCCATGGCCTTGCCCAGGCCCAGGATGCGGGGCAGGAAGAAGGCCGAGCCGAACTCCGGCGTCACGCCCACCTTGACGAAGGCGGCGGAGAAGACCGCGTTCTCGCTGCACAGGCGGATGTCGCACATCAGCGGCATGGTGAAGCCCCAGCCCACGGCCGGGCCGTTGATGGCGGCGATGATGGGCTTGGGAAAATACTGGAAGGCGCGGGGGAAGGCCAGGTCGGTGAAGCGCACGCGGGCCTGATGGTCGCCGGTTTCGTACATCTTGGCGAAGCGGGCCAGGTCGGCTCCGGCGCTGAAGGCCCTTCCAGCGCCGGTGAAGACCAGGGCGGCCACTTTGTCGTCCAGGCGGGCCTGCTCCAGTTCGGCCATGCAGGCGTCCTTCATGTCTTCGTCCAGGGCGTTCAGGCGTTCGGGCCGGTTGATGGTCAGCAGGCGCACCGGGCCATGGTCCTGGCGCAGCAGGGTGGTGTTGGTCATGGGTCTAACTCCGGTTGGGGTGCATCGAAGCAGGCTAGCGCAAAGCGGGGCCGGCTGTCAAAGGCGGGGCACGGCTGG
>CAZLSD010000172.1:0-7117 GCA_964561775.1 uncultured Desulfarculus sp.
TGACCAGGTCGCCTCCGCCGCAGGTCCCGCAGGCCCACAGGTCCTTGCCCAGGTGATAGCCAAAGGAGGGATTCTTGTCCTCGTGCCCAGGCAAGGGACAACGGCAGACCAGGTTTTGCCCGCCGTCCGTGACCTGGACCACCTCGCGCCCAGCTTGGCGCAGCAGCTCCCGGAAGGCCTGCTCCCGCTGGCTGGGGCTGAGGTGATCCAAGGCCCAGGACATCAGAGCACCCCGGCCAAGACGGGTTGCAGGGGAGCCGCGCAACGCCGGGCCGCGATCCCGCCCAGGTAGGTCAGGCTAAGGTCCAGGCCGATGGCCCGCCGCCCCAGCCGCTCGGCAGCTCGGCAGGTGGTGCCCGAGCCCACGAAGGGGTCAAGGACCAGCGCGGGAATGGGCGGGCCGGCGTCGCAATCGCAGGAGGGACGCCAGCCCAGGGTGGAACTAAGGATGGAAAGCCGCTTGCCCGCCCGGCCATCCTGGCCGTGGGCCTGGCCCAAGCTATCTCCTTCCCTTCCCTGTCTCCTGCCAGGACGGTCTGGGCCTTGGGTCTGGGCCACCAGGCGCAGCCAGGGCTTGCCGCAAGCTGGGCAGTTGCCCTTGGCGCTGGTACCAGCCAGGATGCAGGGCTCGATGAGTTCCTCGGAGAAGGTGGCGAAGTGGGCATCCTTGCACAGGCCCGTGGGCACGCTCCAGACCGTCTTGAGGTTGGCCCCCCTTTCCGGATCACCCACCGCCTTGAAGTTGCCGTTGGTCTTGCCCACCGCGCGGCCGCTGCCTTGCTGCCGCCCGATGTCCTGCTCCAGCCGTTCCAGGCTCAAGGGCCGCAAGGGCCGGCGCACCGCCTCCTGGTCGTAGAAGTAGCAGGGGCTCTTGGCAAGCAGGAATATGGTCTCGTGGGCCTTGCTGGGGCGGTCCCTGATGCTCTCGGGCATGGGGTTGGGTTTGTGCCAGATGATCTCCGATCGCAGCCACCAACCATCGGCCTGGGCCGCCAGGGCGAAGCGCCAGGGAATGCCGCATAGCTGCTTGGGGGCCAAGCCTGGTGGCTTGAGGCCGGGGTGTGGCATGGCCTGGATGCGGTCGGCCCTGAATGAATTGACGCCGTGCCCGCCCGCCGAATATGAATCTCCCAAGTTCACCCAACAAGTGCCCCAGGGCTTGAGCACCCGCCACGCCTCGCGCAGCACGGCCACCATCTGGCAGACCCAACACTCGCCGCATGGACCTCCATTGGCCCAGCCCAGGCAATCGTGCACCGCCTCCAGGCCGACCTGGCCAGCCACGCCATAGTCACGCAGGCCCCAGTAAGGCGGGCTGGTGACCACGCAGTCCACGCTGTTTGCTTGCAAGGGGATCGCGCGCGCGTCGGCCTGGACCAGGAGGTAGCCCATCTAGGCGGCTCCGCTGCCCAAGGATGGCATGGAGAATAGGGCGCGAAAAAAAATTAACCGGCCATTTTTTCTTCTTGCGGCTGATATCATATTCAATATCATTGAACCGTGAGCAAGGTGGAAACCATACTGGCCCAAATGAGGAACAATCCGCGCGACTGGCGGATCGAGGACCTCGAGCGGGTGGCTGGTTGGGTGGGTATCACTTCGCGGCAGCCGGGCGGTGGTTCCAGCCATGTGATCTTCACCCACCCCGCCTCGGAACTGATTGTCTCCGTCCCCGCTCACCGGCCGATAAAGCCGGTGTATGTGCGTAACTTCCTGGCCCTGGTGGCTTCGGTGCGGGGGTAGGCCCCCCTTGCCGGAATGACCGGCCAATGGGAGGATGGAATCATGACCACGAACATGGAAAAGTTGAGCCGATATCCCTGCGTGATTCAGCCCCTGCCCGAAGACGAGGGCGGAGGGTACCTGGCCGTGTTTCCGGATTTGCCCTTGGTGATGAGCGATGGCGACACGCCGGCCGAAGCCCTTGCCAACGGCCTGGACGCGCTCAAGTGCGCCCTCGAGGCCTTGGAAGAGCAAGGCCGGCCAATTCCCGAACCAAGCCAGGCCACGGGCAAGATGGCCCTGCGCATGCCCAAGAGCCTGCACGCTCGGCTCATAGTCCGAGCCCGCGCGGAAGGCGTGAGCATCAACACGGCCGCCGTGTCCATCCTCTCCGAAGGCTTGGGCAAGCATTAACTCCATCTAGGCCTCCCCTCCAAACAAGGGCCCGGCACCGGAGCCCGCCCCCATGTTAGCCGCCCTTCGCTTGGCCGTGGCCGAGGGCGAGATCCAGACGCACTCCACCCGTTGCTGCAACTCGCTCACGTGGCCCTTGCCCTGCAAGCCCGTGGCCCGGGTGCGGGCGGCGGCCGAGCAGGTCACCGCGAAGTGGCGCTTGTTCCAGCCCGCCCGCTCCAAGGGCAGGTACACCGGATGGTCATAGCCGCTCAGGATGACCATGCCGGCCAGGCCCAGCAGCAGCTCCACCAGACCCCGGTGATCATCCATGCTCAATTCATGGGCGTAGCCTCCGCCCTTGCGCGTGGCCGGGGCATAGGGCGGGTCCAGATAAAAAAGCGTTTCGGGGGTGTCGTAGCGGGGTATGAGCTGGCGGGCGTCCTGGTGCTCGATCTGCACCGCCATCAAGCGCTGGTGCGCCTCGTGCAGCCTGCCCACGGCCGAGAGCCAGGTAGCCGTGGTCTCGGCCTGGTTGTTGCTACTGGCTTCCACAACGCTGCCCCATGAATGAGTGACCCCGCCGAAGCCCTGCCGGGCCATGACGAACCACCTCCAAGCCCGTTCCACCGGGTCCTGGCATTGCTCCCAGGTGGCCCGGCAAAGCCGCCATTCCTCCCGGCTATAGGGAGTGTAGGCGGCTAGCCAGAACAAGCGCTGGACCTGCTCGGGATCGCGGATCACCCGGAAGAAATTGACCAGGCCTGAGTCCAAGTCGTTATAGACCTCCACGGGCGAGGGCTCCTTGGCCAGGAGCACCCAAGCTCCTCCGCCAAAGGGCTCCACGTAGGTGTGATGCGGGGGGAAGAGGGGCAAGAGCTTGGAGACCAGCCGGGCCTTTCCACCCAGCCAGGCTATGGGACTCTGGGGCATGGGGCATCCTCCGAGGCGGCGCTTGAGCGCCGATGAAGCCTGTAGTAGGCTTGCGCCGGGTGAAGCGCGGCGGCCGCCGCGCCGCGCCGGCGCGCGGTCCTCGAAGGGCCTGCGCTAGAGGCCCTCGCTGGGTCGATGTGTCCGGGGCCTGGACGTGTTGGCGCACGTCCAGGCCCAAAGCGTGTCGGGGCGCCTCGCGCTTCACCCTCTCCCGCATGCCGCCTCCTCGGGCTTCTCGACCCTGCCGGCGCACACCAACCGACTCCTGGCTAGGCCCGGCGCCCGGGCAACAGGCTGGACCCGCTGTCGCTCTAGGCAGAGGCATGCTCACTGCTTCCATATCGCTGATGTTGGGGTTTCAAGACCCTCGACCTTGAACGGGCTGGGGAATTGCTTGCACAGGGGCAAAAGAACGCGTATGGCCATCGATTGAAAATTGAACATGCTCTCGGCGATCACCGGCGGCCAGAATCTCACCTTCACCCTTGGCGCGGGCTCGGGCAGGTCCCAGCCTTGGGGCGGCACGGCCATGACCTGTTGGGCCTCGGCCGCCAAGACAGCCTGATCCGCTTGCTTGACCTCCGGGGGGCAGGGCCAAACCAGGCCGAAACGCCGGGCCACGGCCTCGAGCACCCGCTCCTCCACTTCCTCCAAACCAGGCAAGGCTTGCTTGAGGGGCTTGGTGAAGTCCCCCAGGTAGGCCTCGGCCGCATCATGCAGCAGACCCCACAGCGCCAGTCCGTGGGGCAGGGCGTGGGAGACATGGACGCTGTGCTCGGCCACGCTGTAGAAGCGCTGGCAATGGCCGTTGAAGCGGCAGAGGTTGGCCAGGGCGTGGGCGATGTCGCCAGGATCAATCTCCTCTGGCTGGGGGTCCAGGGGATGGAAAACCCGCCCGCTGTGTAGTTGGACCCAGGGGCCTCGCCCAGTCATACCGCCTCCTCTTGGGCCAGCCGCTCGCGCAGCTTGGCTTCCAGGGTTCGCATGTCCTCGCCGCCAAGCTTGGGCAGCAACTCCAGGATGCGTTCCAGGACCGTGCGCTGGACGCGCAAGCCCGCTGGTCTGGCCCGCAGGGCCTCGTCCTGCTTGGCCACGTCGCCACCGGTGCTCTTGGCCAGGGCCAGGGCCTCGCTGGCGGGCAGCTCCTTCTGGCGCACCGCCTCCTGCACCCGGGGGGAGGTGTCCAGCAGGGCCAGCCGGTTGTGCACCGTGCCCTCGCTCTTGTTGGTGCGCTTGGCTATCTCGCTCTGGGTAAGGCCGTAGTTGCGCAGCCTGGCGAAGGCACGGGCCTCCTCCAGGGGATTGAGCGGCTTGCCGGTGTTGGTGAGCACCGTGAGGCACAGGGCCTCCACCTCGCTCATGTTGGTACGGGTGAAAAGGCAGGGCACCTTGGCGATGGGCACACCCTGCTCGATGAGGTCCAGCACGGCCGTCAAACGACGCTGGCCGTCGCGCAGGATGATGCCGTTGCCATCCTCTCCACCCCGCTTGACCCACAAGGGCTGCTTGACCCCTTCCTCCCGGATGGAGGCCATCATCTCCTCGTGCCCCTCGAAGTCCTCGCGGGGATTCCAGCCTGGCTCTATGACGATGACGCGCGGGTCCACCAGGAAGTAGTCCCGGCGCTCCTGCACCCCGGCCAGGTCGCGAATGCGGGTGGTGCTCATATGGCCTCCCTTGGCTCGGGTTCGACGCGGCATAAACCAGGCTGGCTGGCGGGCATCTCCACCTCCTTGAAGCCGATGACCCAGACCCAGGGATTGCTGGCCCAGGCCAGGCCGCGTTGGGCGTTGAGGCTGTCCCAAAGCCGGGAGTAGACCAGGCGGGCGTAATCCACCCAGCCCTGCTCGATGGGGTCGTCGTGCTCCAGGGGGAAGCCTCCGGGGCGCTCCTGGTCCAGGCTTGCCAGGTCATCGGCGCTGGGAGCAAGGCTGCCGCTGCCCCAGAAGGAAGTGGAGAGAATGCCCTCTTCCAGGCAATCCTCGAAGCTGATCTGGTGCAGGGGCTGGAAGCGGACCTGGGTTATCTCCAGCAGGAAGCGGCTGGCCCAGCGGGGCATCAGCAAAGAGGGCGTCCAGGGCTTCTTGCCGCTGTTCCACCAGGCGCGCCTCGGAGGTTGGGTTTCGCCAAAATCCACCGTGGCCGAGCCCCCGGCCTGGTATTCCAGCGAGGCGGTCCAGCGCCCAGCGTGCAGGGTGTTGCCGAAGTGGCGGAAGGCTTCCTTGACCCACAGGCGGTCGCCGATTTGGCCATGGGGGCAGCGTTCCAGCACGCTGGACGCATGGCCGTCGTCGCGTGGATCGCCGCCTGGCGGGTCCTTCATCACCCGCCTGGTCTGGCGCTTGCGGTTGTCTCGCAGGCCCCGCACGCTGTCGGGGTTCATGAGGATGGGGCGTTCCTTGTTCATGCGCTCTGGCCCTCCACCTTCGTGACCTGGGCTGGCCCGCCCTGGGCTGGGCGCGAGACGTGGACTCCCTTGCCGTCGCCGCCAGTGATGGTCATGGATGTGCCGGCCTGGACCGTGTCCACCAGGCGCTGGGCGGCGGCCCGGGTGGCCGCGCTTGGCTTGCAGCCGCCGTCACCGGCCCGGCTCTCCCTGATCCACTGGTCCAGGCGATGGAAGAGTTCCAGCCTGGTTTGCCCGCTGTCGGTCATGGCCAGGAGGCAGGCCAGGAACAGGCCGTCCAGAATCCCCTGGGCCTTCTTGATGAGGGATACCCTCTCCAGGGCCGCGCCCCACCACTCCGAGCCCTTGCCCGCCCCGGTGGGAGGCAGGATGAGCCCCGCCGGGCCATGGACTCCTGCTTTCAAGGTCACTTTGATCATGAAGCCGTCGCCGGTCGAAAGCTCCAGGGACAGCAGCACCGGGCGCTTGCCGGCCTCCATGGCCTCGAAGGCCTCGGCCAGGTCCTCGTCCTCCAGGGTCTGTTCCGGCCCGGACTTGATGGCCATGGTGCTGCCAGGCTGGCCGTCCCGAGGGCCCAGGCGAAGCTCCGTGCCCAGGGAGATATCCACGCGGCCCAGCTCCCCCAGGTCCAGGCCTCCCTTGATGTGGGACGTGGCCCACAGCCAAGTCAGGAAGTCCTGTGTTAGCCACGTGGAGGGCTGCTCCAGGGTGTTCACCGGGGGCGCGTCGGGCAGCAGGAAGGGCTGCACCTGGTACGCCTCGCATAGGGCCTCGCCCCTGGCCTGGTCGGCCAGCAGGTCCATGCCCAGCAACAGGGGCAGGCGCGGCAACAGGGTAAGCCCAAAGCTGGCCCGGAACTTGGTCTCCAAGGTGGCCAGGGCCTTCTCGGCTTGGCTGCCCACCCAAACCTCGTTGGTGCTGGTGTTCCAGATAAGCTCCACCAAGGAAGGCTCGGGAGGCAGGCGGCGCAGCAGCCCCAGCCGCACCCTCTCCTTGATCTCGCCGCGCCGGGTTTTGTTCAGTGGCTCCTCGGGATGCTCTTCCCGCCACTTGTCCAAGGCCTTGCGCAGCTCCTTCTTGAGCACCGGACCCTTGACGCGCCGGCGGTCCGCGCGGAAGCCCAGGAGCACGTAGGGCTCCTGCACGCAGTTGGCGTAGGCCAGGTCGCTGTCTAGCCAGTCATCGGGGCGCACCCAGCCGGAGTCGTATTCCTCCACCGTGTCATCGATGCCCTTGAAACGCTGCACCCGCACTCCTTGCTCGAAAACCAGGCGCGGATCGCACCAGCCCAGGGCCAGGTAGCGGGTGTAGCTGGCCGCGCCCTTGATCAGGCCCATATATGCCTCCAGTGAATCCAGGCCCCGCGCGCCCAGACCAGGGTGTAGGCCAGGCTAAGCAGGAACATGCCCATTTGCCGGGCGCGCAGGGTGGAGAAGACCCAAAGCGGCTGGCCAGCCAGGCCCAGCAGCACCCCCCAGCGGGCCAAGTCCTGGCCCTCCACCGCGCACCAGATGGCCGGCAGGCCCAAGAGGGCTATGCCCCACTGGCGCAGGCTTTCGGCGTTGACGCGGCGTTTATCAGGCGCTAGCAGCATGCCCATCCTCTTCCCCGACCAATGCCCATGAAGAAGGGGCCTCGCCGTGCTCCGTTGCGTTCCTGGCG
>CAZLSD010000173.1:0-7047 GCA_964561775.1 uncultured Desulfarculus sp.
GCCCTGGCCGTGGCCTTGGGCGCGGTCTATTGCGCCGCCTTTCTGCACGGCGAGTCCCAAACCGTGGTCTTCGGCCTGCTCATCCTGGGCCTGGCCGCCGTGGGCGTGGCCAAATTCCTGGGCTGGACCGCGCGCCTGGGCCAAAGCATCGCCGACCACCCCCGGGTCTTGGCCGGGGGCTCGCTGTTGGGGCTCTTGGCGGTCTGCCTCTTTTTCCACGACGACAGCTTCACCCTCTTCCTCATAGCCAGCGTGCTGACCTACGTGCTGGCCTGCCAGGGGCTGGGCATCCAGTTCGGCTACGTGGGGGTGGTCAACTTCGCCGGGGCCTCCTTCATGGGCGTGGGCTGCTACACCGCCGCCATCCTGACCAAGCACAGCGCCGTACCCCCCATCCTGATCCTCTTCATAGGCGGGATCATGGCCGCGGCCTTGGGCTTCATCATCCTGGTGCCGGTGCTCAAAACCCGCGGCCACTACGCCGCCCTGGTCACCATCGCCTTCGCCCTGCTCTTCAAGACCTTCCTGGAGGTCAACGACGTGCTGGGCGGCCCCCAGGGACTCAAAAGCAGCGGTTTCTCCCTGCTGGGCTGGGACTTCAACCAGGAGTTCAGCCTGGGCGAGCTGGAGGGCTCCTTTTACTTAAGCTACATCCTGCTCATCGGCCTGCTGGTGGCCATAGGCTATGTGCTGGCCAAGCGCCTGGACGAGTCCTGGACCGGCCTGGCCATGGACGCCGTGCGCCTGGACGAGACGGTGAGCGCCTGCTTCGGGCTCTCCATCCCCCGCATGAAGATCACCGCCTTCACCGTGGGCAACTTCTATTGCGGGGTGGCCGGGGCCTTCTACGCCATGATGCTGGGCTACATCGCCCCCAGCAACTTCACCTTCGGCGACTCCCTCATCCTGTTGTCCATCGTCATCCTGGGCGGTCTGGGCTCCTCCTGGGGCACGGTGGCCGCCACGGCCATCGTCATCGTGCTGCCGGAGAAATTCCAAATCCTCCAGGAATACCGTTTCCTGCTCTTCGCCGTGCTGGTCATCCTCATCCTGCTCTACAAGCCCCAGGGCCTGCTGCCGCGCCCCTTGCGCAAATACCGCAGCCTGGAGGGCGCGCCATGAACCACCTGCTGGCCATAGAGCGCTTGAGCAAGCACTTCGGCGGGGTCATGGCCTTGGACGAGCTGGATCTGACCGTGCGCCGCAACGAGATCCTGGGCCTCATCGGACCCAACGGCAGCGGCAAGACCACCTTCTTCAACGTGGTCACCGGCATCTACGCCCCCGACGGCGGCAAGGTGGCCTTCGAAGGCCAAGACATCACCGGCTTCAGCCCCCAAGAGGTCTACCGGGCCGGCATCGCCCGCACCTTCCAGCGCTCGCGCCTGTTGCTACCGCTCTCCATCCTGGACAACATCGTGCTGGGCGAATACAAGGACCTGCTGCCCGGCTTCTTCAGCAACCTGTTCGCGCGCAAATCCCTGGCCGCCCAATACGCCCGCCTGCGCGAAAAGGCCCGCGACCTGTTGGCCATCTTCGACCCCGACCTGGCCGGCGACCTGCACGAGCCCGTGGCCAACCTGCCCATGATCTCGCGCCGGCGCATCGAGATTTGCCGCGCCCTCATCGCCGCGCCCAAGCTGCTCCTGCTGGACGAGCCTTCCGCCGGCATGACCCATGAGGAGACCTCGCGCCTGGTGGGCGACATCCTGCGCATAAAGGAAAGCGTGGAGGACCTGACCATAATCATCATCGAGCACGAGATGAAGGTCATGGAGAAAAGCACCCAGCGCTGCGCCGTGCTCAACTTCGGCAGCAAGATCTGCGAGGGGACCTACCAGGAGGTGGCCTCCGACCGGCTGGTCCAGGAAGCCTACCTGGGGGTGTAGCATGACCGAAAACGCCGCCCTTAAGGTGGAGGGCCTCTTCACCGCCTATGACCGCGTGGACGTGCTGGAGGATATCAGCCTCAGCGTGGCCCAAGGCTCCATCACCTGCCTGTTGGGCTCCAACGGCTCGGGCAAGACCACCCTCATCCGCTCCATCCTGGGGCTCACCCCCGCCCGCACCGGACGCATCCTCTTCCAGGGCCAGGATATCACCCGCCTGGCCACCCACCGCATCGCCCGCCTGGGCCTGGCCAGCATCCCCGAGGGACGCAAGGTCTTCGCCGGGCTGACCGTGGAAGAGAACCTGCGCATGGGCGGCTACCAGGAGGACTCGCGCGAAAAAATAAGGACGCGCCTGGAGCGGGTCTATCAGGCCTTTCCCCGCCTGGCCGAACGCAAAGGCCAGCTGGCCGGCACCATGAGCGGCGGCGAGCAGGCCATGGTCTCCATAGGGCGCGGCCTGATGAGCGCGCCGCACCTCATCATCGTGGACGAGCCCTCCCTGGGCCTGTCTCCGCTGTTGGTGCGCGAGAACTTCCGCATCATCGAAGAGATCAACCGCCAGGGCATCACGGTTTTCCTGGTGGAGCAGAACGTCAAGCAGACTCTGGCCATCGCGGATTACGGCTACGTGCTCTCCGGCGGACGCCTGGTGGCCCAAGGCGGCGCCGCCGAACTCAGCCAAAGCCCCGAGGTGCAGGAGGCATATTTCGGCTGAGAGAAATAATTTGAGCCGCTATGACCTTTTCTTCGTAGGGGCGGGGGTCGAGTGCCTCGACTCCCGAAACGGGTCGGGTGAGGCTGATGCTTCGACCTGACCCAATTGGCTCCCGTAGAGACCTGATCTAACATACAAGGGGCGGCGCTCATCCCCGCTTCTACGCAAAGGGTAGCCCCGACAACTTGTTGTCGGGGCCGCGTCAGCGGCAAGAGGCCTCAGGCGGCATGGCCGCGCATTGCCCAGGGCAGGTTAGGGGTCGGTCATTTCCTCTTGCGCCTGGAGGCGCCCCGACAGCAAGCTGTCGGGGTTACCCAGGATGCTTGTTGAAAGCATGTCGTAGGGCGAGTTAGCGCAAACGTAACCCGCCATCGCCTAACACGAAGACGGGCGGGGGCAAACCCGCGCCCTTGGCATGTTAGGCAACGTCACAACGGGAGCATGCTAGGTCCGGTTAGGCGAGAGCCTCTCCCGACCCGTTATGGGAGTCGAGGCACTCGGCCCCCGACCCTACGAAGATAAGGGGAGCGTGCTAGGCTGGCAGGTAGAGAGTACGTAATGGCGGGAGCCTGCGAGTCTCTGAAGGAGAGAGCGACCCTCGGCCCGTTATGAGTGTCGAGGCACTGGGCCCGGGGGCCGGCGCGGCGCTTGCCCGGAAGCGGCGCAAGGATACCCTGTCCGGTTTGCAAGCGCCGTGACGGCCCACGGCGATGGCGGTACTCAAACATAGGGATACCCCCATGTCCTCCCTTTCCAGTCCCGTGGAGTTGGCCCAGGCCCTGGTGCGTATCGACACCATGAACCCGCCCGGCGGCGAATCCAGCGCGGCCCGCCTGCTGGGGGATATGCTTCAGGCCGCCGGCCTGGAGGTTAGCTATCACGACTTCGCCCCCGGGCGCACCAGCCTGCTGGCCCGCCTGGCCGGCGATGGGCGCAAGAAGCCCCTGTGCCTGACCGGGCACCTGGACACGGTGCCCTTGGGCAACGCCCCCTGGAGCCGGGATCCCCTGGCGGGAGTCATCGCCGACGGCTGCCTGCACGGCCGGGGATCGGTGGACATGAAGAGCGGCTGCGCGGCCATCACCGTGGCGGCCCTGAACCTGGCGGCCCTGGCCCAGGAGAAGAACCTGGCCGGGGGGCTCCTGCTGGTCTACACCGCGGCCGAGGAGACGGGCAGCCAGGGCGCGGCCCATCTGGCCGCCAGCGGCCAGTTGGCCGGGGGCGCGGGGGCGGTCATCGTGGCCGAGCCCACCGGCAACCAGCCGGTGCTGGGGCACAAGGGCGCGCTGTGGCTGGCCTGCTCCACCCGGGGCAAGAGCGCCCACGGCTCCATGCCCCAGGCGGGCAAGAACGCCATTTATCCGGCGGCCCGCGCCGTGCTGGCCCTGGAAGGCCTCTTCGCCCAGGCCCAGCCCGAGCCGCGCATGGGCCTGCCCACGGTCAACGTGGGTGTCTTCCAGGGCGGCTCCAAGATCAACATGGTGCCCGACGCGGCCTCCTTCGAGGCGGACCTGCGCACGGTGCCCGGTCTGGAACACGGCGCGCTGAAGAAAAAAGTGGCGGCCCTGCTGGGGCCGGGGGTGGATATCCAGGTGTTGCAGGACCTCACCTATGTGGCCACCCCCCAGGACGACCCCTGGGTGGCCCGCGCCCTGGAACTGATCCGGGCCAGGGGCATGGCCGCCCAGCCGGGCTACCTGAACTACTTCACCGACGCCAGCATCCTGAAGGCCGCCTTGGGCGGGCCGCCCACCCTCATCCTGGGGCCGGGCGAGGCGGCCATGGCCCACCAGACCGACGAGCGCTGCCCGCTTGCCCAGATCGAGCAGGCGGCCGACCTGTACCTGGCCCTGGCCCGCGACTGGTGTGAGGTTTAGCCATGTGGGAAAAACACCTTGCAAGCGGCGGCGCTGGCCTGGAGCGGGCCTTCACGGAATATGACCCTGCCCTGCCCTGCCTGCTTTGCCTGCACGGCTCGGGCGGCTACGGGGCGGAGTTCCTGCCTCTGCTGCGCGAACTCAAGGGCCTGGCCAACGGCGCGGCCCTGGACCTGCCCGGCCACGGCAACAGCCCCGGGCCGGGGCGGCAATCGGTCTGGGACTATGCCGCCTGGGTGGCGGGATTCCTGGAGGCCGGGCCGGTCAGGCCGGTGCTCTTGGGCAACTCCCTGGGCGGGGCCATCGCCCTGGCCCTGGGGCTCACCCGGCCGGAGCTGCTCTCCGGCCTGGTGCTGTGGGGCACCGGCGCGCGCTTAAGGGTTTTGCCCGCCATCCTGGAGGGGTTCAAGAACGACTTCCCGGCCACGGTGGCGATGCTGACAGGGCTGGCCTACGCGCCGGAGAGCGCCCAGGACCTGAAGCAGGCCGGCGGCCGGGGCATGGGACAGGCCGGGGCGGAGGTGCTCTGGGGCGACTACCACGCCTGCGACCAGTTCGACGTGATGGATCGCTTAAGCGAGATAAGCCTGCCCACCCTGGTGGTCTGTGGTGAGCATGACCAGCTCACCCCTATCAAGTACAGCCAGTACCTGGCCTCCCACATCGCCGGGGCCAGCCTGGAGGCGGTGCCCGGCGCGGGCCACGTGCTGCACCAGGAAAAACCCCGCGCGAGCGCCCAGACGCTTATCCCCTTCCTGAACAGGCTCAAGCCATAGTTCCCTGGCCAGCGCCCGGCCACGGTGGTATAAGTGCCCTGAAAGTTACCAGACTGTTACAATTCAACAGGGCATGGGCCATGGCCGCCAGGCTGTAGAAAGCCGGAGCGGTAGTCCGACCACCTCTTCTCCGGGGAGCATATCCCATGGGCTTCAGCCTCTTCCCCAAGACGCCCAAGTTCGAGGAGCTGTTCAAGCAGCAGATGGACTACGCCGTGAGCGCGGCGCGCACCCTGGAGGAGATGTGCCACCTCTCCACGGGCTTCGGCGAAAAGGCCCTGCAGATCAACGAGCTGGAGGACAAGGGCTCCGGAGTCTGCCTGGAGATAAGCCGCCAGCTTGACCAAACCTTCATCACTCCCATCGACCGCGAGGACATCCACGAGATCAACAAGGCATCCGACAAGGTGCTCTCCATCATCAAGCAGATCAGCACCCGCATCGGCCTGTACAGCTACATCCCCATCCCCGAGGCGGCCAAGGAGCTGACCACCAACCTGCGGATCATGCTGGAGGAGGTGGCCCAGATGCTGGCCCACCTGAAGGGCAACAGGGACGTGACCGGCCATCTCAAGAAGATCAAGGACGCCAAGAAGCGCTCGGACTTGACCCTCTTGCAGGCCATGACCGACATGTATAAGCCCCGTGACCTGGACAACCAGGAGATGCTCATCGTCATCCGCTGGTCACGCATCTACGACCGCCTGGAGCGGGCGGTGAACCGCAGCGAGGATTTGGCCGAGATCATCGAGGGCGTGCTGGTCAAGAATGCCTGAGCTGCCTTTGCTTCTGGTGCTCATCGTCCTGGTGGCCCTGGCCTTCGATTTCACCAACGGGGCGCACGACTGCGCCAACGCCATAGCCACCGTGGTCTCCACCAAGGTGCTTACGCCGCGCACGGCGGTGATGCTGGCCGCGGCCCTGAACCTGGGCGGAGCGCTCTTGGGCACCGAGGTGGCCTCCACCGTGGGCAAGGGCATCGTGCGGCCGGAGATGGTCATGGGCAGCCAGCTCCTGGTGCTGGCGGCCCTGGTGGGGGCCATCGCCTGGAACATCATCACCTGGTATCTGGGCATCCCCTCCTCCTCCTCCCACGCTCTTATCGGCGGGCTCATCGGCTCGGCGGTGGCCCATGGCGGCTGGGACACCCTGCAATACCAGTCCATAGCCTACAAGGTTCTGCTGCCCCTGTTCACCTCGCCCCTGGCCGGTTTCCTGGGCGGCTATCTGCTGATGCTGGTGCTGGCCTGGCTCTTCCAGCGCTCCAACCCCCACCAGACCGGCGCCCTGTTCCGTAAACTGCAAATAGTCTCCTCGGCCTTCATGGCCACCAGCCATGGGCTAAACGACGCCCAAAAGACCATGGGGATCATCACCCTGGCTCTGTTCATCTTCCACCTGATACCCGAGGTCACGGTGCCCTTCTGGGTCAAGCTGAGCTGCGCCTCGGTCATGGGCCTGGGCACGGCGGTGGGCGGCTGGAAGATCATCAAGACCATGGGGCACCGCATCTTCAAGCTGGAGCCCTTCCATGGTTTCGCCGCCGAGAGCGCGGCGGCCCTGGTCATCAGCGGGGCCTCCCACTTCGGAGCGCCCATCAGCACCACCCACATCATCTCCACCGCCATCATGGGGGTGGGGGCCAGCAAGCGGGTCAGCGCGGTGCGCTGGGGCGTGGCCGGGCATCTGGTGGTGGCCTGGGTGCTCACCATTCCCGCCTCGGCCCTCATCTCCGCCGCCTCCTTCTCTCTGCTCACCCTGCTGGGCATGCGCGGCGGCGTGCCGCC
>CAZLSD010000174.1:0-6991 GCA_964561775.1 uncultured Desulfarculus sp.
GGGCGTTCTCCGGGGTGGGCGCGGCCAGACAGCCGGCCAGGCACAACGCCAGCGGCCAGGCTAGCAAACGAGCTGACAAGTTCACGGCGGCTCCCCTCAGCGGGCGTATTTATCCAGCTTGGCCTTGATGCGGCCGTGGCTGGCGCTGGCCGGGGCGGTAAGCTCCAGGGCCTTGCGCCATTTGGCCAAGGCCCCGGGCGCGTCCCCCAGGCTCTCCAGCACCAGCCCCTCCTGATACAGCTCCTCCACCTGGCGCGCCATGCGCGATTCCGTCTCGCGCAGGGCCTGGCCGGCGGCGGGGTGCCAAGGGTCCTCGCGCAGGGCCGCGCGGAAGGAGGCCATGGCCCCGGCCACGTCGCCCGCCTTGAGGCGCTCCTGGCCCTGGGCGTGCAGGGGATCGGCCTTGGCCCGCAGCTTGGGCTCGTTCTCGGCCAAAAAGGCCCGGGCCTTGCCCAGGTATGGCGTGGCCCCCTGGCGATCCGCCTCGGCCACCCGCTTCCAGGCCCGCACCGCGCCCACCCGGTCGCCGGCTTGCAGGGCGCGCACCCCATCGTCGTAATGCCGGCGCGCCGCCTGGGCGCGCTGTTCCTCGGCAGCGCGCGCGGCCTTGCGCTCCTGGTCCTGGCGTTGCAGGAAGGCCTGGGCCTTGCTCTCCACCGCCAAGGCCGCGGCGTTGCCGGGGTCCAGGTCCAGCAGCTGGCGGGCCAGGTCCTGGGCCTGGGCGTGCTGCCCCTGGGCCAGGGCGCTCTCGGCCTGCCGGGTGAGTTGGGAGATTTTTTGGGCGCGCTCCTGGGCCTCCTGGGCCTGGCGGGCCTGACGATCTTGGGCCTGGGTCTGGGCCGCGCGGGCCTTGGCCAGCAGGTCGCGGGGCTCGGTCTGGCCGGGGGCCAGGGCGGATGCCATCTCCAGCAGGCTCATGGCTTGGGGGTAATCCTCGGCCGCCAGGGCCTGACGCGCCTTTTCCAGATTGGCCTGGGCCAGGCGCAGCTTCTCGGCCTGCTCCCGGCGCTCCTGCTCCTGAGCTGGACTTAAGGCCTCCGGCGCGGCGGGCTGGGCGGTCTTGACGGCCTCCCGGGGAGCTGGTTTGTCCTCCTCGCCCGATTGGCCTATGGCCATGATGACCAGGATCAGCAGCACCCCGCAGGCGGCCAGCAGCAGCAGGCGGCGCTTGCGGCGTCCGCCATCAGCGGCCGGCCGCGGCTTGGTTTTATTCTCCCCGGGCAGCCTGGCTTTGGCTGAGCCCTGCTTGCCCGAGGCCGCGGAGGAGATGGCCTCGGTCTCGGGGCCGCCGGCCAGTTCCAGGATGAAAGGGCCGATGGTCAGCCGGTCGCCGGCCCGCAGGTTTGTTTCATGCACCTTGTTCTGGTTGAGCAAGGTGCCCGCCTTGCTGCCCAGATCGGTCAGCTTCACGCCCTGGGAGGATACTTCCAGTTGGGCGTGGCGGCGGGACACCGCGTCGTGCTCCAGTTGGATGTCCGCCTCGGCCGAGCGGCCCAATACATGGAGGCCTTCGCTCAGCGCATGCTCGCGCGGTCCGCCAGGCCCTCCCCACGCCAGCAGCCGCCAGGCCGGGGCGCTCATCACCACCGTGGCTTCGGGCGTGGACAAAGGGGAGTCCATCAGGACGGTGCGCTCCTCCCGGGCGGGCGTGGGCAGCTTGAAGACGAGTTGGTAGGGTTTGATGACCACGGTCTGCCCGGACGCCACGGAGACGGCCTCCACCCTTTGGCCGTCCAGCAGGATGCCGTTGGTGGAGCCGGCGTCTTCAATATGAACGGCGGAGTCGCTGATCACCAGGCGGGCATGCCGGCGGGAAACCTCGTGGTGATCCAGCACCAGGTCGTTCTCGGGCAGGCGGCCCAGGGAATAGCTCCCCGGGTCCAGTTCCCTGGTAAGGACGGTTTCTCCCTCCAGGGAGACGGTGAGTTTCACCAAGGCGCTCTCCTATCTGCCCAGCTTGCGTTGGGCCTGCTCCATATACTCACCGGCCTTTTGATAGAGGGGGTGGTTGGCGTCGCCCAACAGGAGCTGCGTCTGCCGCCAATCCTGGATAGCCGATTCGTAGTTGAGGTATTGGTAGCTTTTCAGACCCCGGTTGTAGGCCTCCTCGGCCAGGCGGCCAAGCTCCTGCTCCATCCTCTGCAGGCGCGTACTGGCCAGGGGGTGGGCCGGGTTGAGGGCCGCCGCCTGGCGGTAGGACGCCGCGGCGTCCTGCAAACGGCCGCCCTCCTGATAGGCCTGCCCCTGGTTGAAGTGCCGTTCGGCGGCCGCCGCGTCGGCGGCGGGCGCGGGCGCTTGGCTGACGGAAAGCGGGGCGGGCGCGGAAGGAGGCTGGGCAAGGGGCGCCGATGGTTGGACGGCGGGAGCTGGCGCTGGCGCGGCGGCTGGAGCCGTGACCGGCGGCGGGGCCGAGGCGGGAGCGGGGGGCTTGGAGGGCTCGCCCCCGCCCAGCAAGGCTATGACGGCGATCAGGAAGAACATGACCAGGGCAGCCAGCCCGCCCACCACCAACAGCCGCCTGCGGCCTCCGCCGGACGCGGGCCGGGCTGGTCTGGCCTTGGCTCCCGGCGTCAGCTTGCGGATGCCGGTGGCCTGGGCCTCGCGCACCCTGGTGCCTTCGACAGGCTCCCGCAGGTCATCGGGGCCGCTCAAGGAGACCAGGATGCGGCAGGCCCCCAGGGTCAACTGGTCGCCGTCGGCCAGAACTTGGCTTTGCACGGCCTGTCCATTGACCAGGGTTCCGTTGGCCGAGCCCATATCCTCGATGACCCAGCCCTCCAACTCCAGGCGCAACAGGGCGTGGCGGCGGGAGACCCGGTTGTCGTTCAACACCAGCCCGCTGTCGGCGGCGCGGCCCACAACCAGTTCCTCGCCGGCCACCTGGTGGACGAAGCTTTGCCCCTCGGGCGGGTTGACGGTCAGGCTGACCCGCCACAGCGATTCCACTCTGGTCATATCCTCGGAACTCAAGGCAACGCGCTCCTTTCATGCATGGGCCAACCCGCCACGGTCAGCAGGATGGAGCGGGGTTCACCGTCCGGCGCCAGGTCCATGCGTACGGCCACGCTCAGGCCTCCGTCCGCCCCCATCCCACCGGCGCTCAGGGGGCCGCCGCCGCTGGCCTTGGCCTGCTCCATGAGCGAGAGCATCTGGGCCAGGAGGGCCTTGTCGGGAATTATCTCCAGCAGATGCCGCCCCTGTAGGGAGGCCTGGCTGGAACCCAGGGCGGCGCAGGCCGCCGAGTTGGCCATCATGAGCAGGTTGCCGCCATCCAGGACCAGGACCGCTTCGCCGAGCATGGCCGCCAAGTCCTTGAGACCTAGCCCCTGCGCCGCCGAGGGCCGCGCCGCGGGCGCCGCCACAGGGGCGGGAGGCGGGGGCGGGGCCGCCTGGGACTGGGCCAGCTTGGCCAGGGCCCGGTTGATGCTGGAGGCCAGCTGGTCCAGCTCGGGGAATTTCAGCGAGGGCGTCACCTGCTCCAGGTCGCCCTTGATGCCCGCCTCGATGTCGTCACGCAGGCGCAGCAGGGGCCGCCGGGTGAGCCGCATGAGCAGCCAGGCCGCGGCGGACCCCAGGGCCAGATAGGCCAGCAGGCTGATGAGGGAGACCAGGCGCAACCCGCCGGTGAGCTGCCCCACCCCTTGCAGGGTGAAGATCAGGCGCGCGGTGCCCACCCGGCTGAAGACGCCGGTGGCCGGGTCGAGGGCGCGGATGGGCAGGGCCAGATCGATTTCCTGGGGACCAGCCATTTGAATCAGCAGCGTCTCGCTGGCCAGGGCCTTCTGGGTGCGGGCGTCGGCCGGGCGCTGGTGCAGCTTGGCGGCGGGGGCCACCACCCGGCCGCCGCGGTCCAGGAGGCTGGCCTCCACCACGCCGTCCTCCTTGGCCACCAGGCTGGTGTCGACCAGGATGTCCTCGCCCAGGCGCAAGGCTTCGCGGTTGGCCGAGGCCAGGGCCAGCACCAGGGCCGAGGCCCGTCTGCGTGCCTCCTGGATCAGGGCCTCTTCCTGGGCGGAGATGAGAGGCCAGGCCACCAAAGGCTGGCTGAGCAGAACCACCAGGGCCATGATGGCCAGCACCCGATTTGGCCAGCTTAGGCCGCCCAGCGCGGCCAGGCCGCTCAAGCGCCGCCGGGGCGAGGCCGAGGCCTCGGCCCGGGGCTCGTCCTCCACCTCCTTGGTCACCAGGCGCAGTTCGCTGCCGCCCACCCTGAGCACGTCGCCGCTGGCCAGCTTGACCTTGTCCACCCGCTTGTCGTTGACCCAGGTGCCGTTGGTGCTTTGCAGGTCGCTGACGGTGACGCCGCTGCCCTTGATGGTGAGGCGGCAGTGCTCCCGGCTGACGTCGTGATCATTTATGACGACGTGGGCCTCGGTCCCGCGCCCCAGCACGTTTTCCTGGCGGGACAGCTCAATGGCCTTGCCCCGGTCGGGTCCGGAGATGATTTCCAGGATGCGCACTCGCTTCATGCTTGGTCTTCCAGCTTTCGCCAAAGCAGGGCGTCGTCCGGGTTAAGGTGGGCCGCGCCGTGGGCGGCCAGCTCCAGGGCCGAAGCAGCCCGCCAAAACAGGGGCGACAAACGCCAAGGGGCCAAATCACGGCACAGCCCCACCACTCTTTGTCCGGCGTCCAAGAACACCACGTCGATGCTGAAGCTCATGAAAAAGGTGTGCACCTGCTTGCAGGGCGCAAGCCACAGGCCTTGGCCGGGCTCCAGCCCCGGCCGGCCCAAAAGCCCCCGCGTGCGCGCCGCCAGGCTGGAGGCCAGGCGGACGCGGCCGGCCACCTGCTGGCCGGTGCGTTGATTGACGCACTCAAAGTCCAAGGAGCTTCAGCACCAAAGGCCCCAGGATGACGATGAACACCGAGGGCATGATGAACATGATCATGGGGAACAGGATCAGCGAGGAGGCCAGCGCTCCCTTGCGCTCGGCCCTCTGGAAGCGCTCGGTGCGCATCTTGTCGGACTGGGCGCGCAGCACCCGGCCGATGGAGATGCCCAGCTTGTCGGCCTGCACCAGGATGGCCACGAAGGAGCTGAGCTCGCCCACCGAGCAGCGGTAGGCCATGTTGCGCAGGGCGTCGGCCCGGGTGGCGCCCATGCGCAGCTCGTTGAGCATCAGGCCCAGCTCTTCCATCAGCGGCGTGGGCTTGGCCTTGGCCACGATGCGTCCCACCGAGCCGATAAAGTCCATGCCCGCCTCCACCGACAACGCCAGCATGTCCACCATGTGGGGCAGCGAGCGCACGATCTGATCGCCGCGTTTACGCATGACGCCTTTAAGCCAGCTATCCGGGAACACGAAGCCCAGACCGCCCAGGAAAAGCCAGACCCACCAGTCGGCCTCGTGATTGAAGACGCCCACCAAGGCCAGGCCTTCCAGGCCCAGGATGAACTTGAAGGCCAGCAGCTCGTCGGCGGTGATCTCGGCGGTCAGGCCGGCGGCCAGGATTTCACGGCCGCGCTTGCGCCGCCAATCGTCCAGCTTGAGCAGGTTGGTCAGCGGCGTCAGCCTGGCGATGAGAGGCCGGTTCCACTTGAGCAGCAAGGTGCGGGCCGCCCGCTGCCTATCGTCGATGCCCAGCGCCTTCTTGGCTTTTTCCTCGGTTTCCTTGGCGAAGAATTGGCGCAGGAACAGGAACACGGCCAAAAAGCCGCTGAGCAGCACCGCCATCAGGACCAGGATCGACACCGCCGCCTCCTCTTAAGGATCGCAATCCATGATGCGTCTGACCAACTCCACGAAGCCGTCCACGAACATGGGCGCGATGAGGTAAAAGGCCAGGATGAGAGCCGCCGACAACACGCCCAACACCAGCATGAACTCCATGGTGGTCTGGCCGCGCCGGCAGGCCGCCAGGCTCTTCAAGCGCACGGGCCGCATCCTAGGGCAGCCAGCGGTAGCGCACGGGGAACTGCCGCTGATCGCTCAGCCCCAGGGCCTGGGCCGCGGCCTGGCTCAAGGCCAGGTCGATGCCGTTTCCCACCTGGTGGCGGTCGTTGATGACCACCGTGACTTGGCGGCCGTTCACCGGGTTGACCACCTCCACCGCCGCGCCCAGGGGCAGGCTGGCGTGGGCTCCGGTCATGGCCCGCATGTCGAAGACCTCGCCGCTGGTGGTGCGGCGGCCGTGGAACATCTGCCCGTACCAGACCGCCTGAGCCTCCAGCCATTGGCCGCGCTCGGGCGGAACCAGGGGCAGGGCCGCGGTGGGCGGCGGGGCTCCTGCGCAGCCGGACAGGATCAGGGCCAGCAGGCAGACGCAAACCAGCGCCGCTGTGCCGTTGGTTTTTCGCGCCATGGTCGTCTCCTTCCCTGGCTAGACGTCGATGCTGATGATGCGGCGGATCACAAAAGCCGCGCAGGTCAGCATGCCCGCCACCAGGGCCAGCAGAATCCAGCCGGGAATGGTGGTGAGCAGGGGACGCATGTAATCGGGGTTTAGGGCGTAGAGCCCCCAGGTCAGGATCACCGGCATGCCCATGAGGATCATGCCCTGATAATAGCCTTGGGCGGTCAGGGAGCGAATCTTGCCCTGGACCCTTTTTCGCTCGGCGATGGTGTAGACGATGGTGTCGAAGGTCTCGGTGAGGTTGCCGCCGGTCTCGCGCAGGATCACCACCGAGTCCACCACCATGGCCAGATCCTGGCTGGGCGCCCGGGCCACCAGCCTTTCCAGGGCCTCGTCCAGGCGCGCCCCCATGCGGTGCTCCTTCATGGCCAGGCCGAACTCCAGGCTGATGGGGGCGGGCATCTCCTTGACCACCAGGTCCAGGCTCTGCACCAGGGACAGGCCCGAGCGCAGGGCGTTGGTCACCAGGGTCAGCGCGTCCACCAGCTGGTCGTCCAGGCGGAGCATCCAGCGGCGATACATCTTCTTGACCACCAGGCCCGGCAGGCGGCTGGCCAGCCAGGCGGCGGGCAGGGTGACGCCGAGCATCAGCCAAATCCCCTGGCTCCAGGTCAGCAGCAGGGCCGCCGCGGCGGCC
>CAZLSD010000175.1:0-6915 GCA_964561775.1 uncultured Desulfarculus sp.
CGCCAGGGTGACACTGACAGTCAAGGCGCTGGACGCGGACAAGGCCGCGGACGGGGGCGTGGCAGGGGCAAGGGGCGTCAGGGCCAGGCTTGAAACAAGCCAGGCTCCTGCGGCCAAGGAGTATAACCTGCCTTAACCACATATAGATGGTCTTGGCCGCCGCGCCGGGTGAGCCGCGCTCCCCGGCGTTTTTTCATCACCTATTGCGCGTAGTGTTTTAGGGTGTATATTAGTTTCAGGCGTATGCTCATAACCCGTGAGATGGCCCATGGCCCGACCCCGTAAATGCCGTCTGGTGGAGACCGGCCCCAAGGTGGACTTCTTCAAGCCCCGGGGCGTGCCTTTGCGCGAACTGGCCGAAGTCACCCTGAGCGTGGAAGGCCTGGAGGCCCTGCGCCTGGCCGAACTGGAAGGCCTGGAGCAGGAGGAGGCCGCCCGGCGCATGAACGTGTCGCGCCAGACCTTTGGCCGGGTGCTTTCCTCCGCCCGCCGGGCGGTGGCCCAGGCCGTGGTGCTGGGCCAGGCTCTGCGCATCGAGGGCGGCGACTACGCGGTCAGGTATGACCAACCATGGCCCCAACCGGAGCAGTCCGGCCTGGGGGCCGACAAGGAGAGCAAGATGGCCAAGATCGCCATAAGCAGTGAAGGACCGACCCTGGACGACCTGGTGGACCCCCGCTTCGGCCGGGCCGGCGGCTTCGTGCTGGTGGACCTGGATACGATGCAGACCAGTTATCTGGACAACGGCGCATCCCAGGCCCGCAGCCAGGGGGCCGGCATCCAGGCCGCCCAGGTGGTGGCCCAGGCCGGGGCCACGGTGGTGCTCACCGGCTTTGTGGGCCCCAAGGCCTTCCAGGCCTTGCAGGCGGTGGGCGTTCAGGTGGGCCAGGACCTGGAGAACATCACCGTGCGCCAGGCCCTGGAGCGCTACCAGGCCGGCCAGGTCACCATGGCCCAGGCCCCCAACCGCGAGGCGGGCAGACCGTGAACCTGGCCGTGGCCAGCGGCAAGGGCGGCACGGGCAAGACCACGGTGGCCGCCTCCCTGACCCGGGTCTGGCCCCGGCCCCTGGTGGCCGTGGACCTGGACGTGGAGGAGCCCAACCTGCACCTCTTCCTGCGTCCGGACCTGGAAGGCAGCCAGAACGCCCAACTGGAGGTGCCCCTGGCCGACGAGTCGCTCTGCGACGCCTGCGGGGCCTGCGCCGAGCTGTGCCAGTTCAAGGCCATCAACCTGCTGGGCAAGGTGCTGCTCACCTTCAGCGACATGTGCCACGGCTGCGGCGGCTGCCTGGCGGTCTGCCCCCAGCATGCCTTGAGCCCTTCCTTTCGCCAATTGGGCGAGGTTAGTTGGGGCCGAGCCGGCCAGGCGGGCCGAGCCGGCCAGGCGGGCTTCATCATGGGCCGCCTGCGCGTGGGCGAGGCCATGAGCCCGCCCCTGATGCGGGCGGTGCGCGCCAAGCTGCGTGACATGCTGGCCCAGAACCCGGCCGACGTCATCGTGGACGCCCCGCCGGGGGTCAGTTGCCCGGCCATCACGGCGGTGATGGACAGCGACGCGATATTGCTGGTCAGCGAGCCCACGCCCTTTGGCCTCTATGATTTACGCCTGGCCCACCAGGCCTTCACTCCCCTGGGCAAGCCCATGGGCGTGGTCATCAACCGGGCTGGCCTGGGCGACGACGGCGTGGCCCAGTTCTGTGCGCGCAACAATCTGCCCCTGCTGGCCCAGTTGCCCTATGAGCGCCAGGCGGCTGAGGCCTATTCCCAGGGCCATGTGCTGGCCGAGGCCTCGCCGGCCTGGCGGGACAGGTTCCTGGAGCTGGCCGCCAAGGCGGAGGCACTGGCCCGCTCCGCCGCCCCGGAGGCCGCCCATGCCTGAGATACTCATCATCAGCGGCAAGGGCGGCACGGGCAAGACCTCCCTGACCGGGGCCTTCGCCCATCTGGCCATCAATCCCGTGATCTGCGACCTGGACGTGGACGCCCCGGACCTGCACCTGCTGCTGGCGCCTCAGCCCTACCAGAGCGAGGAGTTCTTTTCCGGCAACCAGGCCGTGATCAAGCCCGAGCTTTGCACCGACTGCGGCCTGTGCCAGGAGATGTGCCGCTTCCAGGCCATCGCGCGCCACGAGCGCGGGTTCGAGGTGGACGAGCGCCACTGCGAGGGCTGCAAGGTCTGTGTTAGCTTTTGCCCGGCCAAAGCCATCGATTTCCCGGTCCGCCACTGCGGCCGCTGGCATCTCTCCCACACCCGCTTCGGCCCCCTGGTCCACGCCCAGCTCTTTCCCGGCCAGGAGAACTCGGGGCGGCTGGTGGCCCTGCTGCGCCAGCAGGCCAAGTCCCTGGCCAAGGAACAGGGCCGGGAACTTATTCTCTGCGACGGCACGCCTGGCATCGGCTGCCCGGTCATCAGCTCCTTGAGCGGGGTGGACCTGGCGGTAATCGTGACCGAGCCCACGCCGTCTGGCCGCCACGACATGGAGCGGGTGGTGGAACTGTGCGGCCACTTCCGGGTCAAGACCGCCGTCATCATCAACAAGTTCGACTTGAACCTGGAGCAGGCCGGCCAGATCGAGGGCTATTGCGCCCGCCAGGGCATGCCCGTGCTGGCCAAATTCCCCCACGACCCGGTCTTTGTCCAGGCCATGCTGGCGGGCCAGGTGGTGACCGAATACCAGAACAGCCCCTTGACCGATTCGATACGCAGCGCCTGGCGGGGCATAGAAGCCCTGGCCGGGTTGAAACAAGCAGCCTGAGCGGCCTCACGCCGCCAGACAACCACAGGAGCTACCCATGAACGCCATCGTTGCCATCCCCTCCACCTTCCCCGGCGGCCTGGACGCCCCCCTGGGCCAGCACTTCGGCCACTGTGATCTCTACACGGTGGTCAAGCTGGAAGAGGGCCAGATCAAGCAGGTGCAGACCCTGCCCAACGTGCCCCATCAGCAGGGCGGCTGCATGGCCCCGGTCCAGCACCTGGCCGCCAACGGCGTGCAGGCGCTCATCGCCGGCGGCATGGGCATGCGCCCCTTGATGGGCTTCAACCAAGTGGGCATCCAGGTCTTCTACGGCGCGGGCGCCCAGACCGTGGGCCAGGCCGTGGACGCCTTGGCCCAGGGCAAACTGCCCCAGTTCAGCCAGGAATTCACCTGTGGCGGAGGCGGCGCTCCCAGCCCCCATCCCCACGGCTAGAGCCTGGCAAGTCCAAGCCCCTCTCGGGACCTCCAGGACCGGGAGCGCCAGGGTGCTCCCGGCGTTCCCGGTCCTGGACCCCTAGCCGCCGCCAACCCGCCCAAGGAGCCAGCCATGAAAATGCTGTTGGTCACGTCGTCGCCGGCCAAATCCCTGCATTTCGCCGAAGTCCTGGGTTCGCAGGACGGCGCGTCCCTGTCGCGGGCCAACGAACCCGCCGCGGCCTTGCAGATGGTCTCCCTTGACAAGCCCGAGTTGGTCATCGTGGACGAGAATATGCGCGATGGCGCGGCAAAAGATTTCATCAAGGGCCTCTATCAGGTGAACGCCTTCACCAGCGTGGCCGTGCTGAGCAGGCTTTCCGAGGAGGCGTTTCACGAGGCCTACGAGGGCCTGGGCATCCTGGCCCAGCTTCCCTCCCGTCCTGGCCGCCAGGAGGCCCTGGATCTACTGAAGACCTACCGCCGGGTGACGGGCGCAGCCTAAGAAAAGACGGGCGGACGAAATCGTATCGCGTCACGGGGGCTGCTGGGAGCGGCCCAGGGCGTCCTATTCCCCAAAAGGAAGAGCATCGTTGGAAAAGTTGCTGATCATCGGCTGCAAGCGCACCATGGACGACGTGTGCATCGGCTGTTCGCGCTGCCTGGTGGCCTTCAACCGCCGCGAGGGGGCCTTCAGGCAATACCAGGGCAAGGACGTGCAACTCCTGGGCCTGCTCAACTGCGGCGACTGCCCCGGGGCCTCCATCGTGCCCCGGCTGGTCCAGGTGCTGCTTTGGAACGCCCCCCTGGGCGAGAAGCCCACCAGGATACACCTGGGCCCCTGCCTTACCGACCACTGCCCCTATTGGGAGAGCCTGATCGGAAAAATCGAGGCCAAGGCGGGCATCCCGGTCATCGCGGGAGCCCACCCCTACGCCCCGGAGAACATCTTCGCCTGAAGGGCCGGGGGCCGCTCCCCGGCCCGCACCGCTTAAGCGCGCAGGCCCAGGTTGCGGCTGATGATGAGCTTCATGATCTCGCTGGTGCCGGCGAAGATGGAAAGCGCGCGCACGTCGCGGCTTAGCCGGCAGATGCGGTACTCCTCCATGTAGCCATAGCCGCCGTGCAGCTGCAAGGCGGCGTAGGCCACCCGGTTGACCATCTCGCCCAGCCAATACTTGCCCATGGAGACCCGCTGCACCACGTCCTCGCCGGCCATGTGGGCGGCGACCAGCGTGTCCAGGAAGGTGCGCCCCAGTTCCACCTCGGTGGCCATCTCGGCCAGCTTGAAGGCGTTGGCCTGGTGCATGCCCACCGGCTTGCCAAAGACCTCGCGGGTCTTGGCATAGGCCAGGCCTTCCTTCAGGCACTCCTCGGCCATGACCTGGCACTTGATGCAGACCTCCAGGCGCTCCTGCTGGAGTTTGTCCATCAGGTACTTGAAGCCCCTGCCCTCCTGTCCCAAGAGATGCCAGACCGGCACCCGGCAGTCCTCGAAGAACAGCTCGGCGGTGTCCTGCATGTGGCCGCCCATCTTGTTCAGCTTCTGCCCGCGCACGAAACCAGGCGCGTCCTTGTCCACCAGGATCAGGCTGACCCCGTTGTAGCCGGCCGCCGGGTCGGTCTTGCAGGCCACCACCACCAAGTCGGCGCAAAAACCGTTGGTGATGAAGGTCTTCTGCCCGTTGAGCACGTAATGATCGCCGTGCTTGACCGCGGTGGCGCGGATGGCGGCCAGATCGCTGCCCGCGCCCGGCTCGGAAAATCCCACCGCGGTGACCACCTCCCCGCTCACGCAGCCGGGCAGCCATTTCTCCTTGGCCTGGGACGTGCCATAGGAGGCCAAATAGGGCGTGGCCACGTCGCTGTGCAGGGGCACCCCCACCCCGAAGCCGTCGCCCCGGATAAGCTCCTCGTTGATGATGAGAGAGTATCTGAAGTCCAGGCCCAGGCCGCCGTACTCCTCGGGTATCCAGGGGCAGAGATAGCCCTGTTCGCCCATGGCCAGCCACAGGCTGCGCGGCACCTCGTGGGCCTCTTCCCAGGCCGCCACGTTGGGGGTGACCTCCTTGGCCACGAACTTGCGGAAGCTCTCGCGGAATATCTTGTGCTCTGCGGTTTCCATATCCGGTAATCAGCCTCTCTGGGGCGTACTCGGTGGTGTGTTCTCAGGCTTTTTGGCCAGGGGTCTGGCTGCGCAAGTTGCGTTTGAGTATCTTGCCCGTGGCCGACTTGGGCAGGTCCTCCACCTCCACGAATTCCTTGGGCACCTTGTAGGCGGCCAGCCTCTGCTTCAGGAAGGCCTTCAAGGCGGCGGGGTCGATCTCCTGGCCGGGCTTGGTCTTGATGAAGGCGGTGACCCGCTCGCCGTACTCCCGGTCGGGCATGCCCACCACCGCGCACTCCTCCACCTCCGGCCGCTCAAAGAGCAGTTCCTCTATCTCGCGGGGGTAGACGTTCTCGCCGCCGGTGATGATCATGTCCTTCAGGCGGTCCACGATGAACAGGTAGCCCTCCTCGTCCAGATAGCCGATGTCGCCCGAGCGGAACCAGGGCCCCCAGAAGGCCTCTTTGGTCTCCTGGGGCCGGCCCAGGTAGCCCTGCATGATGTTGGGCCCCTGGATGCAGATCTCGCCCTCCTGGCCGCGGGGCACGGGCTGGCCTGAATAGTCCAGGATGGTCACCTCCACCGTGCCCACCGGCGTGCCCACCGAACCCACCTTGTGCTTGAAGTAGTGGTTGTAAGTGACCATGGCCGCCGACTCGGTCATGCCGTAGGCCTCGTGGATGTCCAGGCCGGTGGCTAGCTTCCACTCGCGCACCAGCTCCAGGGCCATGGAGGCCGCCGCCGAGAAGGTGTAGCGCACCCCGCCCAGCTTGGCCTTGATGTCGGGCTGGGCCAGCAGACGCACGTAGATGGTGGGCACGGCGTAGAATTTGGTGATGCCGTCATGGGCCAGGGCCAGGAGCACCTTGTCCAGGTCGAAGGCGGGCAGCATGGCCAGGGAGCCGGCGGTGAGCACCGCCGAGAGCATGATGTGCACCTGGCCGAAGACGTGGTTCAGGGGCAGGAAACACAGCACCCGGTCCTGCTCGGTGGAGCGCTCCTGGCGGGCCACGTTGTGGGCCGAGGAGATCAGGTTGGCGTGGGAGAGCATCACGCCCTTGGCCTTGCCCGTGGTGCCGCCGGTGTAGAGCACCGCCGCCATGTCGTCGCGGCCGCGCTCCAGGGCGGCCAAGGGCTCGGGCGCGGCCGCCAGCATGTCCTCGTAGATCATATCCCCGCCCGGGGCCGCCACCCGGCAGGGAAACGGCAACCCGCCCGCGCCGCCCAGTTCGGCCAGCTTCTCCCCGGTGGTGAAGAGGAAGCCGGGGCGGCAGTCCTCCAGCAGGGGCAGCAGCTCGTCCCTGGGCAGGGCCGCGGGCAGGGTGACCGCCGCGCCGCCGGCCTTGATGATGCCGAAGTAGACCGCCAGCCACTGTTTGCCGTTGGGCAGGCAGATGGCGGCCAGGCCGCCAGGCTTGAATCCCAGTTCCACCAAAGCCCGGGCCAGACGGCCGCTCTCGGCCTCCAGTTGGGCATAGGTGGTTTCTTGGCCCCCCTCCAGCACGGCGGGACGGGTGGGGAAGTAGCGGGCTGAGTCTTCCAGGATGCGGGCCGCGTTCATTTGGCTTCCTCCCCTGCTATCTTGGACCGAGCAGGAGGTCCGGTATTACGGTTGAGAACCAGGGCACATAGG
>CAZLSD010000176.1:0-6915 GCA_964561775.1 uncultured Desulfarculus sp.
GTTCCTCCGTGCGGGGTTGGCTGCCACCCTCTACTCCATGCCGGGTGGTCTTGTCAACAATTTGGCTGGCTTGTCCGGGGCAGTGGCCTGCTCCAGGGAAGGCAGAGGCCGGTGGGCGGGCGCGGCGGCTGTGCTCCAAAGATCATCCACCTGGCAGGAGTTGCCTTGGCATAGCTGCTCCAAGAGGGGCTTGGCCTGGGCCATGACCTCCTCGGGCGGGCGCGGGCGGGCAAGCTCGCGCCCCAGGTCGGGGTGCAGGCCTAGGCGGGCCAGGCTGACGGTATGGAAGGAAAGCCCGGCGGCGGAGTCGGCGGTTTCCTTGGCCGAGAAGTTGAAGCCCAGGATGCGGCGGCGTCCCTGCTCCAGGGGGTCCAGGGAGCACAGATAGGTGGAGAGGGAGAGCATGTCGTGGTCGCGCTCGAAGCTCAGGATGTCCTGGTTTATCTCCTCGCGCAGGCTGAGCAGTTTCTCGCGCTCCTTGGCCAGGGACTGGCTGCGCTGGCAAATGTCGGCGTAGAGCATGAATATCATGCGGCGGTAGCGCCTAAAGCGGGTCAAGCCCCTGGGCTCCAGGCAGATGGCTGGTTGAGGCGAAGGCAAAATCTCCGGGGGACGCCCCAGGCCGGCCAGGTGGAAGAAACGCTCGCGGGCGTGGGGCAGGACCAGGGCCAGGGCCAGGCGGCGCAGGCGATACTCGCGGTCGGCCAGCCCGCCCTGGAAGAGGCTGGCCGCCTGGCACAGGTCGCGTATCTCCTCCTCGATGATGCGCCGCTCGCGCAGGTAGTGTTCGATGATCTCCTGCTTGACCGCGGCCTGCAAGCCCAGGATCAGGTCGTCGTCGTGCATGGCTGCTCAAGGCCTTTCATGGCCGCCCCTTGTGAAGGAGCGGTTATTTTGTTAGGTTGGCCGCCATAAGGAGCGTGCCATGCCGAAAAAGGTGGTGGTCATCCACAAATACAATACGCCTGCGGCCCGCGAGCTGGCCGAGGAACTGGGGGCCTGGCTGGTGGCCCGCCGCATAGCAGCCGTGGTGCTGGAGGCCGGGGCGGTGCATCCCTCCGCGGGGTACGGCCGGGACTTGAACCTGCCCCAGGACACCGAACTGGTGGTGGTGCTGGGCGGGGACGGCACCATGCTGGGGGCGGTGCGCGAGGTGGTGCTGGCCGGTCTGCATCAGACGCCCATCCTGGGGGCCAACATGGGCGGTCTGGGCTTTTTGACCGCCCTGGCCCCGGAGGAGCTGTTGCCGGCCATGGAGCGGGTGCTGGCCGGCGAGTTCTCCGCCCCGCCCCGGCTCATGCTGAACGCGCGGGTGGAGCGGGAGGGCAGGCTGCTCAGGAACCTGACCGCCTTGAACGACGTGGTGGTCAACAAGGCGGCCCTGGCCCGCATCGTGGAGCTGCCCCTTTCCGTGGACGGCACGGCCTTGAACACCTTCCGCGCCGACGGCCTCGTCATCTCCACCCCCACCGGCTCCACGGCCTATAACCTTTCCGCGGGCGGCCCCATCTGCCACCCCGCCCTGGACTGCATCGTGGTGACGCCCATCTGCTCCTTCGCCTTAAGCAACCGCCCTCTCCTGCTGGCCCCGGGCATGACCATCACCGTGACCCTGGACCGCCGGGCCCAGGAGACCACCCTGACCTGCGACGGCCAGGTGGGGGTGGACCTGCTGCCCGACGACAAGATCACGATCTGCCGCTCCCCCGAGGCGGTGCGCATCATCCAGTCCCCCTTCAAGGACTATTTCGAGATCCTGCGCACCAAGCTGGGCTGGGGCTAGCCCCCGCCGCCCATGGCCCCGGGTCCAGGCCGGTCCTGGCCTTGATTCTAGCACCTGGCGGCCCCGGCCGGGATTGCCGTCCGCCCTCGCGCCGGGGGTATTTTCTTTTGCCCAAAGCCCTGGTAGCATGAAAAGCGGGCTTAGGTAAGGGCCTGATTGGCCTATACCCTTCCACCTCTCACCTGGACGGGGAAACTCCATGCCGCGCCGCGCTCGTGCCCTGGCTCTGTCGTTGCTCCTGCTCCTGCCCCTCATGCTGGCCATGGGCGGCGGAGACAGCGAGGGTCCCACCCGCATACCCGAACCCCAGGCCGACTGGCGGGTGCGCCTGGCGGATCAGGAGGGCGGCCGGGTGGAGTTGACCATGTTCGCCATCGACGGCCAGTCCTTCATGCTGGGCAACCTGGGCCAAGGCCAGTTGGCCGTGCCCTTCGAGCGCATCAAGACCGCCGAGTTCCTCCGTCAGGCCGGCGGCCTCAAGGTGCGCTTAAGCCTGCACCAAGGCGAGGCGGTGGAGCTTACGGTCAAGCCCGCCTTGAAGGCCACCGGCAAGACCCCTTACGGCAACTTCCGCATCCCCCTGAGCGAGATCAGCCGCCTGGAGTTTTTGGGCCTCAACCGCTGAGGGCGGCCTGAGCGGCCTCACAAGGGGCGCGGGCGGGGCAGCAGCGGCTTGATCATGGCCAGGCCGGCCACGAAGCCCCCTATGTGGGCCATCCAGGCCACCCCCGCCCCGCTCATGCCCAGCACCTGCAAGACAAACCACAGGCCCAGCAGCAGGATGGCCGGCACCTTGATGATCTGCACGAAAAAGAGAAACCACACCAGCACCGAGACCCTGGCCCGGGGATAGAGCACCAGGTAGGCCCCCAGCACCGCCGCCACCGCGCCGCTGGCCCCCACCATGGGGATGGGGGAGGCGGGCTCGCTGGCCACCTGGACCAGGCTGGCCAGGGCCCCGCCCAACAGATAAAAGAGCAGGAAGCGCGCGGGGCGCAACACGTCCTCAATGTTGTTGCCGAATATCCACAGATAAAGCATGTTCCCGAAAAGATGGAAAAAGTCGGCGTGGACGAACATGCTGCTGAACAAGGTCAGGGGCCGGGGCAAAAATCCGGGCGGAGGCGCCTGCACGGCGGCCCCGGTCAGCCAGGCCGGCACCAGCCCCAGGTCATAGACCAGCACCTGCTGCACGGGCCAGGGCTGGAACACCTGATACAGGTATACCCCCAGGTTGAGCAGGATGAGGGCCAGGGTGGCCCAGGGCCGGTGTTGCAGGGGGTTGTCGTCCTTGAGGGGGAGCAAGCCGGGCCTCCTGGTGGTTTCCTCTGGGCAAGCATGGGCCAAAGAACGCCCGCCCGCAACTTTTTTGGGCCGGGCGCGGGGCTGGCGATAGGCCCTTGCAAGGCCGCCGCCCCTGCTATACTAAAGGAGCCAAACCTGCTGGCGGTGGAAAAGCCGAGATGAATTCCAGTCCTGTCCCCAAATTGGTGCATATCGCCACCTTTGGCTGCCAGATGAACGAGTACGACTCGGCGCGGCTGGAGGGGCTGTTGGCCAGCCACGGCTTTTCCCCCACCGCCGACCCCCAGGCCGCCGATCTGATCCTGGTCAACACCTGTAGCGTGCGCGAACGGGCCGAGAGCAAGGTCTACTCCCTGCTGGGCAGCCTCAAGGAACTGAAAAAACGCCGGCCCAGGCTGATCATAGGGGTGGGGGGCTGCGTGGCCCAACAGGAAGGCCAAAAGCTACTGGACCACATCCCCCACCTGGACCTGGTCTTCGGCACCGGGGCCTTGGAGCGGGTGCCCGAGCTGGTGGAGGAGGCCCGCCAGGGCCGCCGCCGCGCCCTGGTCGAGCAGGCCGCCGGCCTGCCCAGCGCCCGTCCCGCCGCCGGGGGCCGCCTCAAGGCCATGGTCACGGTGATGACCGGCTGCGACAACTTCTGTTCCTACTGCGTGGTGCCCTATGTGCGCGGCCGCGAGAAAAGCCGCCCCGCCGGGGATATCCTGGAGGAGGTGGCGGCCCTGGCCGGCCAGGGCGTGCGCGAGGTGACTCTGCTGGGCCAGAACGTCAACTCCTACCGCGACGCCGGCCAGGGCCTGGGCTTTCCCGGCCTGCTGGAGCGGGTGGCCCAGACCCCGGGCCTGTGGCGGGTGCGCTTCACCACCAGCCACCCCAAGGACCTCTCCCCCGCCCTCATGGAGGCCTTGGCCGGCATAGAGCAGGTCATGGAGCAATTGCAGATGCCCGCCCAGTCGGGCAGCGACCGGGTGCTAAAGGCCATGGGCCGGGGCTACACCCGCGCCCAGTACCTGGCCAAGGTCCATGAGCTGCGCGGGCTCATCCCCCAGTTGGCCCTGGGCGGAGACATCATCGTGGGCTTCCCTGGTGAGAGCGAGGCCGAATTTACGGAGAGCTTGAGCCTGCTCAAGGAGGTGGGCTACGACTCCCTCTTCAGCTTCAAGTACTCGGATCGCCCTTTCACCCAGGCCTCGGCCCTGGAGGGCAAGCTCGCCGACCAGGTCAAATCCCAGCGCTTGAACCGCTTGCAGGCCCTGCAACGGGACATCTCCCTGGCCCGCCACCAAGCCCTGGCGGGGCAGGTGGCCCAGGTGCTGGTGGAAGGCCCGGCCAAGCGCGGCGAGGGCCTGATGTGCGGCCGCGACCGGGGCGGGCGCATGGTCAATTTTCCGGCGGGACCGCAACTGAAGGGCAGCCTGGCCCTGGTGCGCATAAGCGAGGGACGGATCAACTCACTGAAGGGCCGGCTGCATGAGCCCGCCCAAGGAGCATAGCCATGGTCCGCATGATCGTGCACGGGCTTACCATCGATCCGGCCTCCAATTCCCCCATCCTCATCCTCAAGGAGCCCGAGGGCGGCCGGACCCTGCCCATCTGGATCGGCCTGTTGGAGGCCACCGCCATCGCCAGCGAACTGGAGAGCGTGACCTTCTCCCGCCCCATGACCCACGATCTGCTGCGTAAAGTCCTGGGCGACCTGGGCTACTCCGTGGCCAAGATAGAAGTGACCGAGCTGAAGGAAAACACCTTCTACGCCCTCATCCACCTGCTGGGGCCGCAAGGACAAGTTGCCGTGGACTCCCGCCCCTCCGACGCCATCGCCCTGGCCCTGCGCGCCCAGGCCCCCATCTTCGTGGCCGCCCAGGTCCTGGAGGCCGCCGGCGCCACCGGCAAGGGCGAGAGCGAGGACGTGGAGGAGCAGTGGAAGGACCTCCTGGAACGCATGGACCCCGAGGACTTTGGCAAGTACAAGATGTGACGCCGGGTCCGCCCGCCGCGAGGAGCCCCTGCCCGTGCATTACACTCCTGGTCAAAGCCGTATCCTGCTGGTGGACGACTCCCGGCTGTCCAGAACTGCCCTGGCCGTTTGGCTGGCCGAGGCCGGCCACCGTGACCTGCTGGAGGCGGGCAGCGCGTCCCAGGCCCTGGAGCTGCTGGACGCCCACGAGAGTGACCTGAACAAGCAGGGCGGAGGGGTGGACCTGGTGCTCTTGGACATCGTGCTGCCGGACATGGACGGCCTGCGCGTCTGCCAGATTCTCTCCGACGCCGAGAAGCTGGCGGACATTCCCGTCATCATCATCACCGCCAACCAGGACCCCAACACCCTGGGCCAGGCCTTCCAGGCCGGGGCCATGGATTTTCTCACCAAGCCCATCAAGAAGATCGAACTGCTGGCCAGGGTGCGCTCGGCCCTGGAACTGAAAAACGAGCGCGACCGGCGCAAGGCCAAGGAGGCCGAGCTGCTCCGGGCCAACCGCGAGATGGGCCGGCTAAACGAGGAACTGCGCCGGCTCTCCAACCTGGACGGCCTGACCGGCGCGCCCAACCGGCGCTATTTCGACCAGCAGCTCCAGGCGGAGTGGCGGCGCTGCCGGCGCGCCAACCGGCAACTGGCCATCATCATGGTGGACATTGACCACTTCAAGGCCTACAACGACCATTATGGCCACCTGACCGGCGACGCCTGCCTGAGACAGGTGGCCCAGGCCATGCAAAACAGCCTGCAACGCCCCGGCGATCTGCTGGCCCGCTATGGCGGCGAGGAATTCGTGGCCCTGCTGCCCGAGACCGACCTGGAAGGAGCGCTAAGAACGGCCGAACGCCTGCGCTTGGCCGTGCGGGCTCTGGGACTGCCCCACCCCGCCAGTTCCAGCGGAGTCCTGGTCAGCGTCAGCCTGGGCGTGGCGGCGGGGCAGCCCGCCACCCTGGCCGGGCCGGAAGCCCTGCTGGGCCTGGCCGACCAGGCCCTGTATCAGGCCAAGGCCCAAGGCCGTGACCGCATCCGCACCCCAACCGGCTCTACAGCCGCCTGAACACGCGAGGACGCCGTGATCGACCTGCACGCCCACACCCTCTTCAGCGACGGCGAACTGTTACCCGCCGAGCTTATCCAGCGCTGTCAGGCCATGGGCCACCGCGCCATAGCCCTCACCGACCACGTGGACCAGAGCAACCTGGACCTGGTGGCCCCGCGCATCCGCGCCGTGGTGGACCAGCTCAACCAGCACCACCAGGTGCGCGCCCTGGCCGGGGTCGAGCTGACCCACGTGCCCCCCGCCCTCATCGCCGGCCTGGCCGCCCAGGCCCGCGAGCTGGGGGCCCAGATCGTGGTGGTGCATGGCGAGACCATCGTGGAGCCGGTGCCGCCGGGCACCAACCGGGCCGCCCTGGAGGCCGGCGTGGACATCCTGGCCCATCCCGGCCTGCTTACCCCCGAGGAAGCCCGCCTGGCCGCCGCCCTGGGGGTCTGTCTGGAGCTGTCGGCCCGCAAGGGCCACGGCCTGGGCAACGGGCTGGTGGCCTCCCTGGCCCGCGCCCACGGAGCGGCCCTGGTGGTCAACACCGACACCCACGCCCCCGGCGACCTGATCAACCGCGCCCAGGCCCTGCGCGTGGCCCTGGGCGCGGGCCTCTCCCAGGCCGAGGCCGAGCAGACCCTGCTCAACTCGCAGCGCCTGGTGGAACGCCTTAGCGGACGCCCGCTCTAGAAAACCAGCGACGCCGGCTGGCGCGCCCGCTTGCGCGGCAGCTCAGCGGGCCACCCTTGGCCGCCATGCAAGCGGCGTGACAGCCGGCGGCCAGGCCCAACGCGGATTATCCCCACC
>CAZLSD010000177.1:0-6875 GCA_964561775.1 uncultured Desulfarculus sp.
GTTCCCCCAAACCCCCTCCCGAAAAACTTTAGCGGGAAATATGCGCGGCAGCCTGGCGGCTTCGCCGCCAGGCTGCCGCGCATATTTCCCGTCAAGTTTCGGGAGAGGTGTTGGAGGGGTTTCCTTCTTCAAAGGAGTGGCCGCCAACACGCCTAAAGAAGTTTATGGCGGCTGCGAAATGGCCGCGCCCGCCTCGGCCCCTTGGGGCCTCAGGCGGGCGCGGCCATTTCGCGGCGCTTATAAAGTTCTTTGAGGGGGGTAAGGGGGGAACTTTCTTTCAAGAAAGTTCCCCCCAAATTATCACTTGAGTTCCACGGTCTCCTTGATGGAGATGGCGACCTTGTAGAGGATGGTGAGCACCAGGATGCCCACGCCGTAGACGCCCACGGTCACCACCAGCTCCAGGCCGGTGGGGGCATACTCGGTCAGCTCGTGCAGGGGGTTGGGCACGAAGCCGCCGGAGATCATGGCCATGCCCTTGTCGATCCAGGTGCAGACGAAGACCAGGACGGCGGCCACGGGCAGGACCTTCTCGTTCTGGCGCAGCTTGGGGAAGATCAGGAGGCCGATGGCGGTGAAGCCGCAGGCCAGGGCCACCCACACGAAGGGCACCAGCCCGGCCGCGCCATGATAGCCGAAGTAGAGGTACTTGAGGTGGGCCAGGTGGCTGGGAATCTGGGAATAGCCCACGGTGAAGACCTCGAGGAAGAAGAAGAACAGGTGCATGATGATGGCGTAGGTGACGATCTTGGCCAGGGTCTGGATGGCTTCCTTGCCGGGATCGAACTTGGTCAGCTTGCGGACCAAAAGGGCCAGCAGGATGAGCACCGAGGGGCCGGCGGCGAAGGCGGACGCCAGGAAGCGGGGGGCCAGGATGGCGGTGAGCCAGAAGCCGCGCCCGGGCAGACCGGCATAGAGGAAGGCCGTCACGGTGTGGATGGAGACCGCCCAGGGTATGGAGATGTAGATGAGGGGCTTGACCCACTTGGGCGGGGGCAGCTCCTTGCGCTCGGCCCCCAGGGTGGTCCATCCGATGATGAGGTTCAGGAACAAGTAGCCGTTAAGCACGATCATGTCCCAGAACAGGATGGAGTTGGGGGTTGCGTAGAGGATGACGTTGTTGGCCCGGGCGGGCTTGCCCAGGTCGGCCAGGATGAAGAGCAGGCACATGACCACCGAGGCGATGGCCAAGAACTCGCCCAGGATGGTCAGCCGGCCGAAGTTCTTGTAGTGGTGCAGGTAATAGGGCAGGACCAGCATGACGGCCGAGGCCGCCACGCCGACCAGGAAGGTGAAGTTGGCGATGTAGAATCCCCAGGACACGTCGCGGCTCATACCGGTGATGCCCAGGCCCTCCTGAAACTGTACGGCATAGGCGCCGGCTCCGGCGCCGATGAGAACCAGCAGGAAGATGACCCAGCCCCAGTAGCGCGGTTCGCCTTGCAGAGCTTTCTCGAGCATGACTTCCTCTCACACCAAGTAGTAGACCTGGGGATGGGTGCCCAGGCCCGGGTTGCGCCGGATGGCGTAGCGGTTGCGCAGGGCCTGGCGCGGCTTGGAGCCGGCGTCGGCCATGTCGCCGAAGAGGATGAGCCCCTTGGCGGCTTCCACGCAGTAGGGTTCCTGACCCACGGCCAGGCGCTCGGTGCAGAAGGTGCACTTTTCCACCACGCCCTTGGTGCGGGTGGGATATTCCTTGTTGGCCACCGGATCGCTCAGGAACTTCCTGGGGTCGAAGAAGTTGAAGCTGCGCGAGCCGTAGGGGCAGGCGGCCATGCAGAAGCGGCAGCCGATGCAGCGGTGCATGTCCATCATGACGATGCCGTCGGCGCGGCGGAAGGTGGCCTTGGTGGGACAGGCCCGCACGCAGGGCGGGCTGTCGCAGTGGTTGCACAGCACCAGGAAGGGCAGATCGCGAATCTGGTCGTCGGTGTGCTCCGGCTCCAGGTCCGTGAAGGCGCTCTCGTAGGTGGTGGTCCAGAGCCACTTGATGTTCTTGGGCGCGGGGGCCTTGGTGGGCACGTTGTGGTTGACGTGACAGGCCTCGATGACCGCGGCGCGGGTCTGGTCGGTGAATTTGCGGATGTCGATGACCATGCCCCAGCGTTTGGCCATGCGCTCGGCCGGAGCGGGAATCATCTCCGCCGCGTCGAGTTGTCCGGGACGAAGCAGTTCAAAGGCCGCGGCGCCACCCAGACCCATCGCGGCGGAGAGGCCGGCTATTTTAAGAAAATCTCTCCTGTCGCAGGCCATCACTTGCTCTCCTTGGGCTTGGGATAGGTGTGGCAGTCCCAGCAGAAGGGGTTGACCCCGGTGTAGTTGTGGCACTGGTCGCAGAACTTGGCCTTGTCGGTGTGGCAACGCAGGCACTCGTTGGTCAGGCTCATGTTGTACTGCTTGCCGGTGTGGGAGGTCCAGATGCGGTTGCCGTCGCGCACCACCGAGTCACGCCAGTCATTTAGGAGCTGCATGTGCGAGGTCTTCATATAGCTGACCGGGGCCACGCACTCCTTGACGTCCTTGGGCAGATCCACCTGGGGCTGGGGCGCGGGTTTGCCCGCCGCGCTCCAGAAGGGGAAGGTGAACAGGGCCAGGAATATGATGACCCCGACGAAGATTCTCCCTCTGTCGTAGATTTTCATTACTCCTCACCCTCCTCTCCGGCCTCGCCGCCCTCGTCGCCCTCTTCGGGCCATTCGATGGGCTCCAGGCCGGCCTCCTCGCGCAGGTCGTTGATTTCCTCACCGCGCATGTTGGTGCTGCGCACCTTCTCGCCATCCATGATGAGCGCGTTGGCCACCAACTCGGACAGGCCGCTGACCTTGACCCCGGGCACCCAGTAGTCCATGAGGGGGGGCAGGGCCGCGCGGTCGATGGCGCAGATGTTGGCCAGCAGGTTGACGCCGTGCTTCTCATGCACGTAGCGCACGGCGTTGGCCCGGGGCAGACCGCCGCGGTAGCGCTGCTCCAGGTTCTCGCCCGCGTTTAGGCCCGAGCCCGAGCCGCAGCAGAAGGTCTGCTCGCGGATGGTCTGCTCGGGCATCTCGTAGAAGTTGTTCACCACGTTGTTGAGCACGTAGCGGGGCTCTTCCAGGAAGCCGTAGCCGCGGCTGGTGTTACAGGAGTCGTGCCAGGTGACCGTGTAGTGGTCGTTGCGGCTCTTGTCCAGCTTCAACTTATTGTGCTTGATCATGTCGGCGGTGAACTCGGTGACGTGCACCATCTTGGTGGTCTTGGCGTTGTGGAACACCGTGCCGGTGAAGGGGTTTTTGGGCACTTCCAGATGGTCGGCCGGGCCGTTCATGGTGTCCATGTACTGGTGCACCACCCGCCACATGTGGCCGCACTCGCCGCCCAGGATCCATTTGACCCCCAGGCGCTTGGCCTCGGCGTACAGCTTGTAGTTCAGCCTCTTCATGGTCTCGTTGTTGGTGAAGAAGCCGAAGTTGCCGCCCTCGGAGGCGTAGGTGGACCAGGTGTAGTCCAGCCCCATATGCTCGAAGAGCATCAGGTAGCCCATGGTGGTGTAGATGCCCGGGTCGGCGAAGACGTCGCCGCTAGGCGTCACGAAGAGAATCTCGGCGCCCTTGCGGTTGAAGGTGGGCTCGATGGTGATGCCCACGTTCTCTTCGATGTCGCTCAGGAGATACTCGATGTTCTCCTTGAAGGTGTGCGGCTTGAGGCCCAAGTGGTTGCCCACGTGGTAACAGGCGTTGACCGGGGTGCCGATCCAGTCGATCTGGAGTCCCAGGAGATTAAGAATCTCGCGGGCGATGATGGTCACCTCGGCGGTGTCGATGCCGTAGGGGCAGAAGACCGAGCAGCGCCGGCACTCGGTGCACTGGAAGTAGTAGTAGAACCACTCCTTGATCACGTCCTCGGTCAGCTTGCGGCCACCGGCCATGCGCCCCAGGATCTTGCCCGCGGTCTTAATCTCGCCGCGGTAGATGGAGCGGATGAGCTCGGCGCGCAAGACCGGCATGTTCTTGGGGTCGCCGGTGCCGATGAAGAAGTGGCACTTGTCGGCGCAAGCCCCGCAGCGCACGCAGATGTCCATGAATATCTGGAAGGAGCGGAAGCGGCGCAGGCGATCCTTGAGCCCCTCCTTGACGATGCCCTTCCAGTCGGCCGGCAGCTTCCAGTCGTCGTCGGTGGGGGCCCACACCCGGGGGAAGGCCCCGTCCATGCCCTTTAAGCTCTCCACCTTGACCGGGTGACAGTACATGCCCGCCCGGAAATCCGTCTTGACGTCCATCCAGTCGGTGCTGGGCGGCTGGTGGCCGATGGTTTTGGCTACCTCGTTGGGCTTGGGAGTTTGCGTTGCCATATTAAGCTTCCTTCTCCACGGGGATGCCGGCCTCGATCATCTGCTCCCGGAAGTCGTCCTCGTAGTGCTCGTAGGTGTGGAACTTGACTTGCGGGTTCCAGGGGTTGATGTGCCGGACCTCCCGGCTGTTGTTCACCAGGTTGCGCGTGGGGCTCAGCCAGATGCCGCCGAAGTGCATCAACTTGCTGAAGGGGAAGTAGGCGAACAGCACGCTGACCAGGAAAACGTGGATGAAGAACATGAAGCTGATGGGCTCGGCGGGCAGGGCCGGCTGGAAGGTGACCAGGCTCATGGTCAGCTTCTTCACCGCCACCACGTCCACCTTGAGCACGTAGCGCATGAGGATGCCGGTCTTGGCGATGAAAATGATGAGCAAAAGCGGGAACCAGTCGGCCGCCAGGGTGATGTAGCGCACCGAGGGGATGAGGACCCGGCGCAGGAAGAGCAGGGTGGTGGCCGCCAGCAAAATAACGCCGCTCTGGGCCAACAGAGGCAGGCTGACCTCCAGGCCGGTGGGGCCGGGCAGGGGCAGGCCCATCTCGAAGAAGGTGTCCACGTGCTCGATGATCTGCACCCAGCCGGGCACCGGCTCGAGGAAGAAGCGCAGGTGCCTGAGCAGCACCACCAGGAACGAGTAGTGGAACAGAAGCCCGAAGAGCCACAGCCACTTGCTGGAGCCGTAGCGGACCTTGGGCCCCTGGTGATACTCCATGCGGGTGTTGCGGAACAGGGAGCGGAACAAAAACACCTCGAAGAACATCCGCATGAAGACCGCGCCCAGCGAACAGGGGTTGTCGATGGAGTTGGTCTTTACCCAGGGCAGCCCCTTGGCCTGGCCGCAGGTGGTGGGGATGCGGAAGGGCACCGGGGAACTGGACCACTTGATCAGCCGGTAGGCCACACCCAACAAGAAGGTGGCCACCGCCGCGTAGGGAACCACGACTCCCAGGAAGTACTGCATGTCCGCCATCACCCCTGCGAACGCGACCACTACGAGCGCGCTCACCGCCACGACGGCAAATATGAAGCTCATTTACTGCACCTCGTTTCCAGGTTGGCTCTCATGGTTGCCACCCCTTTCGTTTTGACTGAACCTCCTAGGCGACGGACCCTGGGCCGGCCCGGCCTGTGCAAACCCTCGTGTCCCTGACCTAGCCCTGCTCGGGGGGCTTCAGGTCGGGCTCCTCCTGCTGGGGCAGGGGATAGACGATGTCGGCCTTCTTGAGAGCCATGTAATACATGCTCTTCACCTCCTTGGCCTGCAACTCATAGATCTTCTCGCGGCAGGACATGAAGATGTCGAAGGCGATCATGGCGGTCAAGTCCACCTGGTCCTCCACCGCCAACAACTCCACCCACATGCCGGCGTCCCCGTGCTTGGCCACCACCTGGCGCAGAACCTTCTTCAAATCCATGATGAAGCCCATGGCCTGGCTGGGCGTGAAGTCCTGCAAGGCACGGATGCGCACGATGCGGTCGATGAAGGGCGCCACCTGCTGGCGATCCACACCTTGCAGTATCTGGTCGAAGATGGCCTCGCTCTGGGAATGGATGGCGTCCCCCACCGGGTTCTGGAAGGGATCCCCCTGGGTGCGCAGGAAATGGGCGGTCTGCTCGGGATAGGAGTTGATGATGATCTCGAACCATCCCTTGAGGATATCCTTGCGTTTGCCCTGCAAAAGCTCCTTGAGCGCCATCCCTGCTCCATGGGCCAGGCCATGGCGGCCGGCCCCGTTATCGGCGGATCAGCAAAACAAAACCCTCGGCCACTCCAAAGCCCCGTAAGGGCTCTCCAGCCGAAAAGCTAATGTCATGGACTAGTTAGGCCCAAAAGCCTTAGTGCGACATTGTTAACACAGGCCGCTCGCCAGGTCAAGTCTCTTGCGCATTTCCGGAACAAAGAGGGTATTACTTTGTATTTATTACATAAAGATTGCCCAAACGCCCGCCGCCGCCCGCGGAGGCCCCCTGTCCGCCAAGCTGGCCAGCCATGCTACAATATTTAGCCTACGCCCCACCATGACGAGGGACAAAAACCATGGCCTGCTTCACCGGCATAAACCACCTGGCCCTGGCCACCAGGGACATGGACGCCACCATCCGCTATTGGCGCGACCTGGTGGGGCTGCCCCTGGTGGGCGGCCTGGGCAAACCAGGCGCGCGCCAATATTTCTTCCAGATCGGCCCCGGACACCTGCTGGTGTTCTTCGAATGGCCCTCTGTCCAGCCCATAGAGGAAAAGGACCACGGCTACCCCGCCAAAGGACCCCTGGTCTTCGACCACCTGGCCATCAGCGTGGCCGGCCCCGATGACCTGTGGGAACTGAAAGACCGCCTGGACGCCGCCGGCTTCTGGGTCAGCGAACCCATGGACCACGGCTTCATCCACTCCATCTACTCCTTCGACCCCAACGGCGTGGCCGTGGAGTTCAGCCACCTCATAGAAGGACGCGACCTCTGCGCCCAACCCCGCCTGGCCGACCGCCAGCCCTCCGCCGTGGCCCTGGAAGGACCAGCTCCCCAGCCAGGGCACTGGCCCCCCGTGACC
>CAZLSD010000178.1:0-6819 GCA_964561775.1 uncultured Desulfarculus sp.
TTAGGAAGGGGGGTATGGGGGGAAACCCTTTTTGCGCTGCAAAAAGGGTTTCCCCTCATATCTTCTCATCTTCCCGGCGGCAAGTGCAGGCAGCGGCCCAGGGCGGCCTCGGCGCACTCCTTGAGGCCTTCGCTCAGGGTGGGGTGGGCGTGGATGGTGTGGGCGATGTCTTCCATGCGCGCGCCCAGCTTGAGGCCCAGGGCGCACTCGTGGATCAGATCGCTGGCGTGGGGGCCTATAAGGTGGGCTCCCAGCAGGCGGCCGCTGGCCTGGTCGTGGATGAGCTGGATCTGGCCGGCGATCTCGCCCATGGCCTGGGCCTTGCCCAAGAGGCGTACCGGGAAGACGGCGCTGGCGGCGCTCAGGCCGAGTTCGCGGGCCTGGGCCAGGCTACAGCCCACCCAGGCCACCTCGGGGAAGGTGAAGGCCGCCGCCGGCACCAGGGCATGGTCCAGGGAAGAGGGGCGGCCCAGGGCCTGCTCCACGGCGGCCACGCCCTCGGCGCTGGCCATGTGGGCCAGCATGGGACGCCTAGGCCCCAGCAGGTCGCCCACGGCATAGACCCCGGGCAGGCTGGTTCGCAGAGAGGCATCAACCAGCGGCGCGCCGCGCTGGTCCAGTTCCGCGCCCAGTTCGGCCAGGCCCAGACCCTGGGTGTTCAAGGCCCGGCCCACGGCCACGATCACCGTGTCCACGGTCAGTTCGCTAGCCGCGCCGCCGGCTTGGGCGGCCAGGGGTGAGGGCTCCAGGACCAGGCGCACGCCCTGGGAGCTTGCGGACGCCTCCTTGACCAGCGTGCCCAGGCGCACGTCCATGCGCTGTTTCTTGAATTCGCGCAGCAGCAGCTTGCTGGCCTCGGGGTCCAAGGAGGGGATGGGCAGCAGGCGGTCCAGGGCCTCGATGACCAACACCTTGCTGCCCAGGGCGGCGAAGACGCATGCCAGCTCGCAGCCCACCACGCCGCCGCCCACCATGGCCAGGGAGGCGGGGATGCGCGCCAGGCTCAGGGCGTCGTCGGAGTTAAGGATGCGGATGCCGTCGCGGGGCAGGGCGGGCAGATCCGCCGGGCGGGAGCCGGTGGCCAGGATGACCCGGTCGCTGGGGACTTCCTGGCGGTCGCCAGCGTTCAGTTCCACGCGCACCATATCCGGGGCGGCCAAAGAGCCGCTGCCGCGTAGCAGTTGCACCTTGCGGCTGGCCAAGAGCTTTTCGATGCCGCCAGCCTGGGTGGCCACGATCATGTCCTTGCGGGCCAGGATGGCGGGCATGTCGGGAGCGGCCTGGCCCTCGAGCCGGATGCCGTACTCGCCCAGGCGGCGCGCGGCGGCCAGGGCGGATGCCGAGGCCAAGAGGGCCTTGGTGGGGATGCAGCCCCGGTGCAGGCAGACGCCGCCCAGGCCGTCACGCTCCACCAGGGTGACTTGGGCTCCCAACTGGGCGGCGCGCAGGGCGGCCTGGTAGCCGCCCGGTCCCGAGCCTATGACGGTGAGGCGAATGGGCATGGGCTCAGTCCAGGCGGACTATCTTGACTTTTTTACCCACCCAGGTGGGGGGCAGATAGATGCGCCCGGAGTTGCCGCTCTGCTTGACCTTCTTGGAGAGCTCCTCCACGCCCATAACCTCGAACCGGACCGAGCCGCGCGTGGGCTCTGGTCTATCGCTGCCTGCTGCCACCGGATTCGGTTTCCTTTCCCAGCTGTTAGCCTATGCGCCCCTGGCGGGCCGGCCACAGGGCGTGCAGGGGCACGATGAGATCGATTTCGCCGGCTTCTTTCATGGCCTTGACCTGGTTGGCCGACTCCCAGGCCGCGATGGCGTCGGTGTGCACTCCCGGGCAGACCGCCGGCCCCGCGGCGGGGAAGTTCTGCTCGTTGCAGCAGAACCCGGTGATGAGCACCCGGCCGGAGTTCTGGGTGCTGACCAGCACCGACTGGCCGCCCGGGGTGTGGCCAGGGGTAAAAATCACCTCAATTCCCGGGGCAATTTGGGTATTGCCAGCCAGGCCGCGCACTTGCGCCCCCTCAAGATACTCCGCATCGTAGCGGTGATCCAGGGGGTGGGGATTGGCCATGAAATCCAGCTCGATCTGCTGGGCATAGACCAGGGCGTTTTCGCAAAGCCCGTCGTTCTCGCAGTGGTCGTTGTGCAGGTGGGTGTGGATGATGGTCCTCACCTCCTCGGGCTTGACGCCCAGGCGGGCCAGGCCGTCCTCGAAGTACTCGGCCTTGACCCCCAGTTCCTGCTCCAGCCCATCGGGGATCATGAAGTCGGCCAGGCCGGTGTCGATGAGGATGGGGCTCTCCCCGCCCAGCAGCACCCAGACGTAGACCGGGATGTGGATGGCACGGCCATAGCCGCGCATATAGGTCATGATGCCCTGGTCGGTGGCGTTGAGCCCGCAGACGATTGCGTGGATGGCGTAGGCGGCCATGGCTACTTGCCCGACCAGATGGGGTCGCGCTTGGCCAGAAAGGCCTTGACTCCCTCGCCGGCGTCCTCGGTGCTGCACAGGCGGGCAAAGGCCTCGTTCATCATTTCGAAGGCCTTGTCATAGGGCAAATCCGACATGGCGTAAAAGGCCTTCTTGCCGATCTGCACGGCCAGGGGGCTCTTCTTGGCCAGGCGCACGGCCAGGTGGCGGGTTTCCTTGTCCAGGTTTTCCTCGGGCACCACCCGGTTGACCAGGCCCAGCTCCAGGGCCTTGGCTGCGTTGATGAGTTCACCGTAGAGCAGCAGCTCCAGGGCCTGCTTGCGCCCCATCATGCGCGACAGAGGCACGGCCGGTCCCAGACAGAAGAGCCCCACGTTGACCGCCGTGAAGCCGATGCGGGACTTTTCCCCGGCTACGCAAAGGTCGGAAGCCGCCACCAGACCGGCCCCGTTGGCCGCGGCTATGCCCTGCACCTGAGTGATGACCGGCTTGCCCATGCGGCCCATGGCCAGCAAGGGGCGCTCCATGTGCTCCACCCAGGCCTTGAGCTGGTGGGGGCTCTTGCCCGCCATCTCCTTCACGTCGATGCCCGCGCAGAAGGCCTTGCCCTCGGCCTTCAGGATCACCACCCGCACCTTGGGGTCGGCCTCCATGGCCATGAGAGCCTTTTCCAGCTCGCTGGCCAGGGCCGAGGTGAAGGTGTTCATCTGCTCGGGCCGGTTCAAGATGATGGTTCCCACGTGGTCGGAGCCCGTCTCCAGAAGCAGGTGCTTGTAAGGCATGAGCCGCTCCCTATGAAGAAAGAAAAATCAAAGCGAATTCCTACCTATGCAGGATTCATGACCGCCGCTTTTTTCTCGCGCCGCCTGTCACGCCGCTTGCAAAGGTCACAGGGTAGCATGCGCCGCGACCCGGCAAGCGGCGCGCCAGGCGGCGGGCGGGAATCCTGCCTCCGCAGGCCGCCTCTGGCGGCCGGAGGCGAGTGATGTAATTCCCCTCTCAGCGGGAGCTGGTCCCGCTGGTTGGGCGAGAGCCTCTCCCGACCCGATTCCCCGCCGGGGTCCCCGGCCGCGCAAGCGGCTCGCCAGGCGGCTTTATTCTTCCTCCCGCAATATGGGTTCGCCCCATTTCTTGACCCCGGCCACGCCGCCGCTCAGGTTGAGGGTGTTGGTGAAGCCGGCGGAATTTAGCAGGCACTGGGCCTCATAGGAGCGCACGCCGGAGTTGCAGACCAGCACCACCTCGCAATCGCGGGGCACGTCGGCCAGGCGGTCTTGCAGGGTCTCTTGGGGGATGTGCCGCCACTGGGGGGCCAGGCTGGCCAGATAGGGCGCGGCGTTATCCATGGCGCGCACGTCCAGGAAGACCGTGTCGCCGCTTTCCCGGCGTGCCAGGCGGGCGCTGAACTCGGCGGGGGTCATGGGTTTCAGCTTGCCGGCCAGCAGGTTGTCCACGGTGTTGGCGGCGGAGTTGAGCACGTCCATGGCCGCGCCCAGGGGCGGGGAGTAGCAAAGCTCCAGGTTGGAGATGTGCTCCAGGGTCACGCCCAGGGGCAGCAGGCCGGCCACGGCGTTGACCCGGCCCACCACGGCGTCGCCATTCTCGCCGGCGGCGGCGCAGCCCAGCACCCGGCGGGTGGCGCGCTCCACGGTCAGCTTGACGTACATCAGCTTCTGGTCGGGGTGGAAGTGGGCGCGGTCGGCTTGGACCACCAGGGGCGAAACCGCGTCCAGGCCCAGGCGGGCGGCCTGCTCGGGTCCCAGGCCGGTGCGGGCCAGGCTGAGGCCAAAGAGCTTGATGCAGAAGCTGCCCACCACGCCGGGGAAGGTGTCCGCCCCGCCGCAGACGTTGGTGCCGATGACCCGGCCCTGGCGGTTGGCCAGGGAGCCGGATGGCACGTAGGCGTCCTGGCCGGAGAGCAGGTTCTTCACCGCCACGCAGTCGCCGCCGGCGTAGATGTCCGGGTCGGAGGTCTGCATGTGCTGGTTCACGGCGATGGCTCCGCCCGGGGCCAGGGCCAGGCCCGAGTCGCGGGCCAGTTCGGAGTTGGGGCGCACGCCGGTGGCCATGATGACCATGTCCACTTCCAGGCGCTGGCCGTCCACCAAGAGGGCGGCGGCCTTGCCTTGGCCATCGTCCTCGATGCGCTCTATCTTGGCGCTCAGGTGCAGGTGGATGTTTTCCTGGGCGGCCAGGTGGCTGGCCAGCATGGCGGCCATCTCGGCGTCCAGCAGGCCGGGCAGCACCTGGGGCGCGGCCTCGAAGACATGGGTCTCCACGCCCCACAGGTCGGCCAGGGCCTCGCCCATCTCCAGGCCGGTGGCCCCGGCTCCGATGATGGCGGCGGTGCCCACCTGGCCCTGGGCCACCATGTCCTTGATGGCCTGGGCGTGGTGCAGGTTGCCCACCGGCCAGACCCCGGCCAGGTCCGCCCCGGGTATGGGGGGTATGAAGGGGTTGGCGCCGGTGGCTATGACCAGCTTGTCATAGGGCAGTTCCAGTTCCTCGCCGTCTTCCAGGCGGCGGGCGCGCACCAGCTTGGCGGCGCGGTCTATGGCGAAAGCCTCGGCGCGGGTCAGCACGTCGATGCCCTTGGCGCCCTTGAAGAAGGCGGCGTCGCGCTGCATGTGGAAGCTGGTGGAGGTCAGCCCCTTCAAGTCGGCCACGTCGCCGGCGACGTAGAAGGGGATGCCGCAGCCGCCATAGGAGATGATGGCGTCGCGGTCGATCATGGTGACTTCAGCCTCGGGCAGAAGGCGCTTGATGCGGCAGCCGGATTTGGGGCCGGTAGCCACCGCGCCGATGATGACGACTTTAAGGCTCAAGGCGAAAACTCCCGGTCAAGAAGTAATACGCTGAAGGGGGATGGCGCTCAGCGGGCCTTTTCCCCCTGGTTGTGCCGGTAGGTTATGACCTGGACCTTCTCCAGGGTGACCATGCCCTCGCTTATCATGGCGTCCAGGGCGGGCAGGAAGGCGGCTATCTTCTCTTCCAGGTCCACGATCTCCACCACCACGGGCAGGTCTTGGGACAGGCGCAGTATCTTGGAGGTGTGCACCAGGCTGTTGGCCCCAAAGCCCAGGGCGCCCTTGATCACGGTGGCCCCGGCCAGACCCCGGCGGCGGGCCTCCTCCACGATGGCCTCGCTGAGCACCCGCCCCTGGTGCCGGTCGTCCTCGCCTATGAATACGCGCAGCAGCTGGGCCTGGCCGGTGAGCTTCATGACGCCACCTCTTTCATATGGCCCGCCCGGCCAGGATGCCCAGGGCCAGGGCGGCCACTCCGATGATGTTCTGGGCGGCCACGTTGGCCAGGGCCGAAAGCCATTGGCCATCCCGGATTAGCATGCTGGTTTCGAAGGCGAAGGAGGAGAAGGTGGTGAAGCCGCCCATGAAGCCCACCAGGATTATGGCGCGCAGTTCGCTGGTGAAGATGAGGCGGTTCTCGCCCCAGGCCCAGACCAGGCCGAAGAGGGCGCTGCCCAACAGGTTGACGCTCAGGGTGCCCCAGGGGAAGCTGAAGTCGCCCAGGCGCTGCACCCAGCCGGAGAGGCCGTAGCGGGCCAGGGTACCCAGCGCGCCGGCCAGGCCTATCCACAGGAGCTTGCTCAAGAACCTTGCACCTCCCTCGGCGGGTCCAGTGTCTAAGTATAATAGACCCAACCGGGCGGGGAATCCAGGGGCGAGCCAGAGGGCTATTCGCGTGGAGCCAAGAAGTAGATGGGTTTGAGGGGAAGGAGGCCCTTATCCTCGTCTGATAGCCTGGAGTAGAATTCTTGCCAAAGACTCAGGAAGCGGTCGAAATCCACCAATTCAATGTGAACATGGGAGTTCTGGGCCGAGGCTCGCGCATCAGGAGTGAAGCCGCCTGTGGACACCACCATTCCCACGTCGCCGTCCTTTTGCAGCACCCCCAAAAGCTGACGCACTTCTTGAACGTTGACCGGATTTCCAGGACGATGCTTTACCTGTACCTTGATGCGAGGATGCACGGTGCCCAAGGGGTCGCGGTAGGCGATCACGTCCACCCCTCCGTCCTTGCCCCGTGGCGCTATGAAGGGCGTGTAATAGCCCATGGCCCGCAGCAACGCTGCCACTACATCTTGGAACTCATAAGGATTCTTGCCGTTGACATGCTCTTGCAGGCCCTGGCGCGCCTTTTGTTCAACTTCGTCCATGACGAGTTCTGTACTTTCAACAATATCGGCATCATCTTCTGGGCCGCCGCCGACAGGGGCCAGTTTTTCCTTTCTCCATTTTCCGTATCCCTCCCGCGCCGCCTTGAAGAAATGTTCCGCACCCAGCTTAAGAGCGTCTTCCCCATCACTGGTCAAATGCCAGATTCCCTTTTGTTTCAGCAGAAAGCCTGCTTTCACGCAAATTATGGAA
>CAZLSD010000179.1:0-6813 GCA_964561775.1 uncultured Desulfarculus sp.
AAGCGCTTGGCCGTCTCCCCGGCCAGGGACATCCCCACCTTGCCCACCTTGCCCACCCCGCCCGAGGCGATGACGTGGAAGGAAAAGGTCTCCGGCGAGGTGTTGTCGCTAAGAAAATGCCCTTGCAACCGGCGGCCGGTGGCGGCCAGCAGGCCAGGCAAGCCCTCGCGGTCCAGGGCCTGCACCAGGGCCAGCTTGAGCAGATAGCTGACCGGCGCGCGCAGCATGCGCCCCTGCTCGCCCTGGGTGAAGAATTTGGCCCAGTCGGAGCGCCGGCCCAACTGGGGTTGGCTCTTGTCCGCCAGCAGGTCGTTTTCCAAGGCCTGGGCCGCCGCCTGACCCAGGCTGGCCAGGGGCAGGCGCACCCAGGAGTTTTCCCAGACCTGGGCCGGGTTCTCCTCCAGGTAGGCGTCCAGTTGGCTTAAAGCCCGCCGGGGCAGCTCGCCCCGGGCCAGGCGCTTCTTCACGTTGGCGTAGTAGGAGGATTCGCGGATGACCAGGGGCAGGTCCACCTGCTCGGATTGGCCCAGCACCGCCGCCTGCAACTCGTTCTCGGCCCCGGCGGTCAGGTCGGCGGCGGCGAAGGGCAGGCGTCCAGGGGACAGCTCCAGCCGGGTCAGGGCCTGGCGAGGGCAGGGCCTCTCCTGGGTCCGGGGCTCCGGCCAGGCCAGGGCCTGGTCCAGGGGCAGGATGCGCGGTCTACTGCTGGGGCTCCCCATTTTCATGAGCGCAATATACCGGGGGGCGCCAAGGGATGAATGGCGGCCAGGTTAAGCTTGCATTACGGATGGGTGACAAATGAACGGCCAGGGCTCGAGGAAGGCGCGGGCCGGCTGGCGCGCCGCTTGCGCGGAAAGGGGAAGGGCCGCCCTTGCCGCCCGGGCAAGCGGCGTGCCAGCCGGCCGGGGCAGGATTCCCGCCAGCCTTTGCAAGGCTGTCATGAATCCCGCAGCGGTGGCGGCCTCTTTTTTTTATCTTTTCCAGCCCTGCCCAGGCATGCGGGGCCTGGTTTGGCTCAGGCGCGCTGGTTGGAGGGGGGCAGGGTTATGGTGGCGGTGGCGCCCTGGCCGGGGGTGCTGTCCAGTTTAAGGCGGCCGCCGTGTTCGGCGACGATGCGGCGGGCCAGGGGCAGGCCCAGGCCGGTGCCCCGCTTCTTGGTGGTGAAGAAGGGGTTGAATATCTTTTCCATGTCCTCGGGTGCGATGCCCGAGCCATGGTCGCGCACCTTGATCACCACCCCGCCCAGGGGGCTGGGGCCCGCCTCCAGGGATATCTCGCTGCCCGGCGGCGAGGCGTGGGCCGAGTTCTGGATGAGGTTGATGAGCACCTGGCTGAGCCGGTTCTTGTCCCCCACCACCTGGGGCAGGCCGGGGGCGGTCTGCTGGCTCAGCCTGAGTTGGTTCTTGGCCAGTTCGGGGGCCATCAGCTCCACCACGTGGGCGGCCACCTCGCTTATTTCCACGGGGTGCCAGTTATAGTTCTGGGGGCGGCTCAGGTCGTTCAAGTCCAAGAGGAGGCCTTCCAGCCGGGCCACCTCTTCCACGATGATGTCCAGCTTGTGCTGGGCGCGCTTGGTCAGGCTGGGCTCGCGCAGCACCTGGCGGGCGAAGCCTCCGATCAAGGACAGGGGGGTGCGGATTTCGTGGTTGACCGTGGCCACCAGTTGCCCCACCGCGGCCAGCTTTTCGCTGCGTTTGACTTGTTCGGCCAGGGAGCGCTCGGCGGAGAGATCGCGCATGATGGCGGTGAAGAGCAGGCGGCCGTCCACCTCGGCCACCGAGAAGCCGATGGACATGGGGAAGCGGGTGCCGTCGCGGCGCTCTCCCTCCAGTTCGGCGGTGTGGCCGATGAGGCGAGGCACGCGGGTGGCAATGTAGCGCTCCAAAAAGGAGCGGTGGGATGCGCGCAGCTCGTGGGGGATGAGGGGGGAGAGATCGCCGCCCAGGAGTTCGTGGCGGGAGTAGCCGAACATCTTCTCGGCGGCCTGGTTCATGTAGACCACCTCGTGGTTCTCGTTGGCGGTCACCACGGCGTCGCCGGCGTTCTCCACGATCTGGCGGAACTTCTCCAGTTCCTGTCCCAGTTCCTGGACTTCGTTTATGCAGACCTGGTCGGTCAAAGAGTGCCCCAATCTCGGGTTGGCTGGGCGCGGATTCCTTCATTGTATTAACATGGCCGCGCGGGCACAAGCAACTTGGGGGGGTTGGGGGTGTGTTTTTGCCTGTTTGAGCTGGACAGTCCCCTAAAGAAAGGTGCAGGGCCGGCTGGGGACCGGCCCTGCGCGGGGAGGGGGGAAGGTCGTGGCCTTCCAGGGGGGAGAGGAGCGCCCCCGACCCTGACTGGACCCCTTGGGGTAGAGTCTTTGCCAGGGTTTAGGGGCCAGGTGCGGGCGAGCGCCCAAAGGCGTAGTACACTTGCTTCCGTACGTCACGCTAGCAAAGCCTTGGGTGTCTGTCAAGTCAAAAAACAATATATTGGGGTGTCACCCTGGAAAAACCCCTAAAGGTGGGACTTGCGCCCTATTGCCGGCTTTCAGGCCAGGTCCTGGAGCCAGGCCTGGCTTTCCTGTATTAGTACACTCTCGCGGCCATTTAGGAAATGATCCGCCCCTGCCAGGGTTCTGGATTGGCAGCGTGCACCCTGGCTGGCGGCATAGGCCCGGACCCCCGCCAGGGGGCTGTACTGGTCCCCATCCCCGCTTATCAGGAGCAGAGGCCCCGCATCTGGTGGCCAATCCCCCATCTCCCCCAAGACCAGGGCCGGGGCCACCCACAGGCCAGCCGCCAGGCCGGGCAGGGCGCTGGCGGCGTGGCTGCCCACCAGTGCACCAAAGGAATAGCCGAAGAGGGCCAGTCGCCCGGGCTGGGCCTGGGCCAGCCAGGCCGCGGCGGCGGTCACGTCCCTCTGCTCGCCCCGGCCTTCGTCGTGGCTGCCGGTGGAGCCGCCAAACCCCCGGAAGTTGAAGCGCAACACTCCCCAGCCCGCCTCCAGCGCCCCCTGGCGCAGGGCTTCCACCACGTTGTTGCGCATGGACCCGCCATAGAGGGGGTGGGGGTGCAGGATGAGGGCCTGGCCCCGGGGCTCATGGCTGGCCGGGGTGTAGCCGCCGCGCAGGGTGATCTGCCCGTCCACCGGGATGCTTACCCGCTGTTCTTCCATGGGCGCTCCTTTTGCCGAGAGGGTTTTCCTGTGGTTTGCGGCCCCGGCTGGACCGCCAAGGTCAGGACCAGGCGGGCAGGGCCAGACGCCAGGCCAGGGCAGCCAGGCCGGCCAAACAGAAGTTCAAGTCCACCAGGCCCTCGCTGATGGCCCCGGGCATGACCTGGCCGCGCGCCAAGAGGCGCTGCATGAGCATCAGCCCCAGCACGGGCAGGACCAAGGCCCAGGCCAGGAAGGGCAAGGGACCCAGCAGGGGGGCCGCCAGCAGCAGCGCGGCCAGGCCCAGGTTGAGGCTGTTGAGCAGCTTCAAGGCGCCCTTTTCGCCCATGGCGATGGGGATGGTCTCCTTGCCCACGATGAGGTCGCCTTGCACGTCCAGGATGTCGAAGAGGGCGCAGCGGGCGAAGACCAGCACCAGGGTGTAGGCGAAGGCCAGGGGGGTGGCCCATTCGTCGAAGTGCAGGCTGGCCACCGGGGGCAGCACGGCCACGATGAAGGCCCAGGCCAGGGCCGCGCTCACCGTCTTGGAGCCGGGGATGTCCTTGAGACGGTGGATGGAGAGCCTGCGCTCCCAGCGCTTGGGTATGATGGGCACCGAATAGAGCAGTCCCAGCACGCTCATGCCCAGCACCAGGGCAAAGGGCAGGGCGCCCAGCAGGGCGCAGAGGGCCAGGGAGAAGACCGCCGCGGCCACGCCCAGGGCCATGAGCAGGTCGCGGTGCTTGGAGAGGAACTGGGCCCGGTCGGGCTCGTTGTACTGGCCAGCCTCCTTGTCCAGGAAATGATTCAAGATGTGCATGGCGTAGATGTAGAAGAAGGCCGTGCCCAACAGGGTCCAGGAGGGCGGCATGCCGTGCAGCAGCGAGCTGGCCGTGGTCATGCCCGCCGCCCCGGCCGCCACCAGGAACTGGCTGCGCACCAGAAAGCGGAAGGAGCGCCGCGCCCAGAAGGAGAGCCGGGATTCCCGGCGCGAGCGCAGGGCGCTTATCTCGCGCACCACCTTCTTGATCATCCAGTTGGGGGTGCTGGCTCCGGCGGTCACCCCCACCGAGCCCAGTTGGGCCATGGCCTCCCGGTCCAGGTCGGCCTCGGTCTCCACCAAAAAGGCCGGCTTGCCCCCCTGGGCGGCCAACTGGGCCAGGCGCTTGGTGTTGCCGCTCTCGCGGCCGCCCACCACCACCACCCCGTCCACCTCGCCGGCCAGGCGCAACACCTCGTCCTGGCGGCGGTGGGTGGCCTCGCAGATGGTCTGGTGCGCCTCCACCGGGCCGAAGCGTTCTTGCAAGGCCTCACAGACTTGGGCGTAAAGGGCCTGGCTCTGGGTGGTCTGGGCCACCGCCACCACCTGGTCCAGGTCCGGCAGCAGGGCCACCTCCTCTGGCCGCGAGACCACGTGGCCCCGCTCGCCGGCGTGCCCCTTGAGCCCCACCACCTCGGGATGGTCGGCGTCTCCCACGATGACCACCGCCGCCCCCCGCCGGGCCGCCCGCCGGATGATGGCCTGCACCTTGATCACCCGGGGGCAGGTGCCATCCACCACCCGGGCGAAGCCGGCCTCCTTGAGGGCCTGCTTGTCCTGGGGGGGCACCCCGTGGGCGCGGATGATTACCGTGCCGCCCGCCGCCGCGCCGGGGCCGGGGATGCGCCCCATGGCCTCTATGCCCTTTTCCTTAAGCAGCTCGAGCACTTGGGGGTTGTGGATCAGGGGGCCGTAGGTGCGTATCCCGCCGGCCGGCCGGCTATGGGCCGCGCTCAAGGCCAGCTCCATGGCCCGGCGCACGCCCATGCAAAAGCCCGCGGTCCTGGCCAGGCGCACCTTCATGGCTGGGCCTCCTCCTCCGCCGGACCCACCCCCAGGTCGGCGAAGAAATCCTCCACCAGGGCCTTGAGCTTGAGCGGGTCGCGCAAGGGACCGGCCGCCGCGCGTAAGCTGGGCGCGCCGGGCAGGCCGCGCACGTAGAACATCACCGACTGGCGCAGGTAGTGCATCTCCTGATAGGGGCGGGCCAGGGCGCGGGCCAACTCCCACTGCTGCAAGAGCACCCGGCGGCGCTCGGGCAGGCTGACCTGCCCCGGCTGACGGCCGGCCAGCAGGTCATTGGCCTGGGCGAAGATCCAGGGATTGCCCAGGGCCCCCCGGCCGATCATCACCCCGTCGCAGCCGGTCTGGGCCAGCATGCCAAGGGCGTCGGCGGCCGAGTTCACGTCGCCGTTGCCGATGACCGGCACGGGGCACCAGGATTTGAGGCGCTCTATGGCCGTCCAGTCGGCCTGGCCGGCGAAACCCTGGCGGACGGTGCGGGCGTGCAGGGTGATGGCCTGGGCTCCGGCGCGCAGCAGGCCGGGGACGATCTTTTCCAGGTCGTCGCCGCTCTCGCCCAGGCGCACCTTGACCGTCAGCGGAGAGCCCCAGCCCTCGGCCGCCGCGGCCACCAGTTCGGCGGCCAGGATGGGGTCGCTAAGGAGCGCCGAGCCCGCCCCCTGGCGGCGCACCTTGCGCACCGGGCAGCCCATGTTGATGTCCAGCAGATCCACGCCCAGCCCGGGGCTCTCGCGCAGCCGCCGGGCGGCGGAGAGCATCTCGCCGGGCTTGGAGCCAAAAAGCTGCAAGGCCAGGGGGCGTTCCTCGGCGAAGCTGGTCAAGAGCTTCATGGACTGGGGCTGGCGGCGCAGGAGCCCGGCGGTGGAGACCATCTCGGTGCAGACCAGGCCCGCGCCGCAGCGGCGGGCCATCAGCCGCCAGGGGGCGCTGGAGACTCCGGCCAGGGGCGCGGCCCAAAAGGGCGAATCTAGTTGCAAGTCGGCGATGCGCATGGGCGCAAGTTTACCGGGCGGCAGCCCAGGTTCAAGCCGCGCCCCGGCGGTCTGCGAAGCGTCGCTTGACAGGCGGCCGGGGCGCGCCCATGCTTTGAGGCGAGCAACCTCTTCCTGGAACCGGAGCAGACCAGCTTGTCCGCGCCCGCCCCCTTCTGCGCCGTCTTTGGTCCGGTGCCCAGCCGCCGCCTGGGGCTCAGCCTGGGGGTGGACCTGTTGCCCCTGAAGACCTGCTCCCTGGACTGCGTCTACTGCGAGTGCGGCCCCACCACCCGGCTGACCACCACCCGGGAGCGCTTCGTGGCTCCGGGCGAGGTGCTGCGCCAGGTGGCCCAGCGCCTGGCCGAGCTGCCCGCGCCGCCGGACTTCATCACCCTGGCCGGTTCGGGCGAGCCTTGCCTGCACCTAGACATGGGCCAGATCATCGCCGGGATCAAGAAGCTGGGCCCGGCCCGGGTGGCGGTCTTGACCAACTCCACCCTGACCCCCGATCCGGCGGTGCGCGCCGAGCTGGCCCAAGCCGACGTGCTGGTCCCCAGCCTGGACGCGGTGAGCGGCCACGCCTTCCGGCGGGTCAACCGCCCCGCCCCGGGGCTCAATCCCCCCGACATCATCGCCGGGCTCAAGGCCCTGCGCGCCCAGTTCGCTGGCCCCCTCTGGCTGGAAATCCTGCTGGTGGCGGGCTTGAACGACAGCCCCGAGGAGCTGGCCGCCCTGGTGGCGGCGGCCCAGGAGATAGGCCCGGACCTGGTGCAGCTCAACACGGTGATCCGCCCTCCGGCCCTGGCCACGGCCCGGCACCTGGCGATGGAGCGCCTGGAGGAGATCGCGGGGCTTTTT
>CAZLSD010000180.1:0-6802 GCA_964561775.1 uncultured Desulfarculus sp.
CACTAGACCCTGAACCTAGCGCGTCTACCAATTCCGCCACTTCGGCAAGTGGCTGGCGCTTCCCGGTTTGCCGCCTGCTGGGGTCTGTCCAGCCGGCCCGAGTTGCCAAGCACCGGGGCGAAGTCTATAATCCAACCCCGTGCTTGTCAAGGGCTTGCGGGTGGTTTGCCTCGCTTTGCCGCCCTTTATACCCCCAAGGAGCTTGAAGCCCCATGAGCGTGCTCTACGGCCTGGAAGATCTGCGGCAGCGCCATGCCAAGCCCGTGCTGACCATCGGCAACTTCGACGGCGTGCACCTGGGGCACCAGGCCATCTTCGACCTGGTCAAGCAGCGGGCCAAGGCCATCGGCGGCACCTCCATGGCGCTCACCTTCGAGCCCCACCCCATGCGCGTGCTGCGCCCCGCCGTCAACCTGCCGCTCATCACCACCCTGGAGAACAAGGTCGCCCTCATAGAGGCCTGCGGCATCCAGGTGGTGCTCTGCCTGCGCTTCGACGAGAACTTCGCCCGGCTCTCCGCCGACGACTTCGTGGACAAGCTGCTGGTGGGACGGCTAAAACTGGCCGAGCTGGTGGTGGGCTATGACTTCGCCTTCGGCCACAAGGGCCTGGGCGACCTGGACCTGCTGCGCTCCAAGGGCAAAACCGCGGGCTTTGCCGTGCACGAGGTGGGTCCGGTGCTGGTGCAAGGCCAGCCGGTAAGCTCCACCCGGGTGCGCCAGGTGGTCAAGGCCTGCGACCTGGACCAGGCCCGCCAGCTGCTGGGCCGGCACTACCGCATCCAGGGGCGGGTGGAAAGCGGACACGGCCGGGGAGGCCGGCTGCTGGGGTTTCCCACCGCCAACCTGCGCGCCAACGAGGAGCTGCTGCCCGGCCTGGGGGTCTATGCCACCCTGGTGGAGCTGGAGCCCGGCCAGCGGCGCATGGGCGTCACCAACATCGGCCACAACCCCACCTTTGGCGAGGGCGGCGTCACCATAGAGACCCACCTGCTGGATTTTGACCAGGACCTCTACGGCAAGGACATGGCCCTGGACCTGGTGCGCTACCTGCGTCCGGAAAAACGCTTTGACGGACCCCAGGCCCTGGTGGAGCAGATCAAGGCCGACGTGGAGCAGGCCCGCGCCATCCTGGCCCCCTGGCTGGAGGGCCGGCAACCGCAGGCATAAGGGAGCCAGCCGGCTGGCGCGCCCCTTGCGCGGAAAAGGCAAGAAGCCGCCGTCGCCGCCCGTGCAAGGGGCGTGACAGCCGGCGGCCGGTCACAACTGGCGCGGCGCGGCTTGGGCCAGGGTCTTTAGCAGCACCATGCGGTCCACGGGCTTGTGCAGGAGGCCCCAGGCGTGGGCCATGTCCGGGGCCGGGCTTTGGGGCAGGCGCTCGTTGGTCCAGCCGGTGAGCAGGATGATGGGCGGGCTGGGTTGCCCGCTGTCGGCGCTGGCCGCCAGTAGGCGGGCCACGTCCCAGCCGCTGCCGTCGGGCAGGCCCAGGTCGCACAGCACCAGATGGGGCTGGAACTCGCTCAAACCCCGGGCCGCCTCGGCCACGCCCCCGGCCACCCGCACTACCAGACCGGCGCTCTCCAGGATGGCCCGGGTGCCCAGGGCCACCAGCACCTCATCCTCCACCAGCAGCACCTTCATGCCGGCCGGCGGCTGGACATAGGCGGTCTCGGCGGAGCTGGGGGGCAGGGCCAGGCCGTGGCCCAGGCTCACCGTGAAACAGGAGCCCCGCCCCGGCTGGCTCTCCACGGTAATGTCTCCGCCATAGGCCCGCACTATGCCCCGGCTGCTGGCCAGGCCCAGGCCCTGGCCGGAGACGCCCTTGGTGGTGAAGAAGGGCTGGAAGAGCAAGGCCTGGGTTTCCTCGCCTATGCCCTGGCCGGTGTCGCGGAAGCTGACCCAGGCGTTGGCTCCCTCAAGCCCGGATTTGACCTCCAGCTCGCCGCCTTGGGGCATGGCCTCCAGGGCGTTGCGGATGAGGTTCAGGCATATCTCCATCATCTCATCGCGGGGCACCCTGGTGCCCAGGTCCGGGGCCAGGTCCGTGGCTATGCGCACCTTGTCGCAGCTAAGGTTGCGGAAGGCCGACAAGGCTATGTCCAGGGCGGCGCGCACCACCTCGGCCACCTCGGTGATGGCGTCGTCCTGCACGCCGGCCTGACGCCGCCCCACGTAGGCGGCCAGGCGCTGCACCACCCCCTTGCCGCTCAAGGCGCTGTACACCACGTTGTCCACCAGTTGGCGGGCGCGGGGTATGTCCGGTTCTTCCGGCAGCAGCAGAGACTCGGCGGCCTGGGCGTTGCCCAGGATGGCGGCCAGCAGGTTGTTGAAGTTGTGGGCCACGCCGGCGGCCAACTGGCGCAGGATTTCCTGGGCGCGCAGGCGTTCGCTGACGTCGCGGCTGATGCCGAACAGGGCGTCCTGATCGCCCCAGCGCCCCTGGGTGAACTTGGTCTCCACCTGGATTTCCCCGCCTTCGCGGGGCATGAGGGGCACCAGGCAGGTCAGGGATTCGCCGGCGGCGATGGCCGAGAGCACCTGCCTGGCCTCTTGGTGGCGCTGGGGAGGGTGCAGCTTGAGCATGCTTTGCCCCACCAGGTCCAGACGCCGATAGCCCAGGCCGCGCAGCACCGTGGGGTTGACCTCCAGTATTTGCCCCTGCTGGTCCAGCACGAAGAGGAAATCCTGCAAGGAGTCGAAGAGGGTTTGCAGGTTGGCCTGGCTTTCGCGCAGGGCGTTCTCGGTGCGCTGGCGCTCGCCCACCTCGCGTTGCAGCTCGCTGTTGGCCTTCAAGAGTTCGCCGGTGCGCTCGCTGACCAGTTCTTCCAAGTGCAGGCGGTGGCGGGCCAGTTCCTCTTCCACCGCCTTGCGCTCGCTGATGTCGCGGGTGGCCAGCAGCAGGCTTTCCTGGCCGTCGAAGGCCAAGGGCTCGGCCGAGAGCAGCACGGTGCGTTTGTCGCCGGCCTTGTTGAGCAGGATGATCTCCAGGTCCTGCACGGAGCCCTTCTCGCGCAGGGCCATGGCCAGGCCTAGGCGATCGTTGGGTCCCGCCCACAGTCCCAGTTCGTCGAAGGTGCGGCCCAGGATTTCCTGGCGCGCGCGGCCGATTAGGCGCTGGAAAGCCTCGTTGACTTCCAGGATGCGCCCCTCGCCCTGGCTGGTCACGGCCAGGCCGTCGGGGTTGGCGGCGAAGGCCTTGCTGAACTTGACCTCGGACTGGCGCAGGGATTCCTCCAAGGCGCGCAGGTGGAAGGCCACGGCCAGGGCCAGGCACAGGGAAAGCCAGACCGAGCCGACCCAGGTGATGGGCTGGGGCAGCACATAGGGAATTTGCAGGGAATAGGCGGCGTCGTGGGCCCCGCCCAGGAACCAGATGGCCAGACCCGCCACCAGGGCGCGCACATAGGCCGGCTTGCCCGGGGCGGGCCACCAGCGGAACCAGAACATGAACAGGGTGCTGAGCACCACGGTCAGGTCGAAGAAATATATGAGCGGCTTGCTTATGTAGGCGCTGGGCTGCCAGACGCCGGGCAGGGTCTTGAAGATGAAGGGCTTGCCGAACACCGCCGGGTGGTCCACCAGCATGATGGCCGCGGCCAGGGCCAGGGAGACGCCCAGGGAAAGATAGGCCCAAAAGCCGGGGCGGGCGTTCTGCAGGGCCAGGGCGAACCATACCCAAGTGACCGGCGCGAAGCAGAGGGCCAGGAGCATCAGGCGGTAGCCCTCGCTGATGGAGTAGTCGGAGGACTGGTAGGTGTAGATGGTGAAGCCCAGGAAATAGACGCTGAGGGTCAGGTAGAAGGCGAAGAGGCTGCGCAGGGGCCGGTATTGGCGGTAGGTGAAGACCACCGCCAGGCAGAGCAGGCCCAGCATGCCGTTGACCGCCAGGCCCAGCATGGGTCCCACGCCATAGGCTGGTACGTGATCGGGCAGCATGCGGGCTTCCCTCCCCGAATGAGCTAATGCCCCGGAAGGGCCAGGTGATATTGACACGTTGGCTAAGAAGATGCAAACAAATCCCGGCGTTGTGCTATCATGAAACATGAATGTCAATTCAACGTTCCGGCGTCTACTCCTTAACTGCCAGGAATCAGGCCGAACAAGAATCCGCAGGACCAAGCGGGAAGGGGACTCTGAAGCGCTTTATGGCCCAAGTTCTCGTAATAGATGATGATAACCTGATCTGCCAGCTTTTGGTGCGCCTGGTGGAACGCCTGGGGCACGTGGGGTCCATGGCCCACACCCTGGGCGAGGGCCTGGACTTGGCCCTCAACCAAGGGCCTGACGTGGTGTTCCTGGATGTCCGCCTGCCCGACGGCAACGGCCTGGAGGTGCTGCCGCGCTTGAAACGCCTGGCCTCCACCCCGGAGGTCATCATCATGACCGGCATGGGCGACCCGGACGGGGCCGAGTTGGCCATCAAGAACGGCGCCTGGGACTATATCGAGAAACCGGCCTCCATAGACAAGATGAAGCTGCCCCTGCTGCGCGCCCTGGAGTTCCGCTCCGAGCGCGCGGCCCGCGACATGCCCCGCCTGCTCAAGCGTCAGGAGATCGTGGGCGAGAGCCCGGCCATCACCGCGGCCATGAACGCCATGGCCCAGGCCGCCGCCAGCGAGGCCAATGTGCTCATCACCGGGGAGACCGGCACCGGCAAGGAGCTGTTCGCCCTGGGCATCCATCACAACAGCGCCCGCGTCGACAAGAGCTTCGTGGTGGTGGACTGCACGGCCCTGCCCGAGACCCTGGTGGAGAGCCTGCTCTTCGGCCATGTCAAGGGCTCCTTCACCGGGGCCGAGCGCTCCCAGCGCGGCCTGGTGGAGCAGGCCGACGGGGGCACCCTCTTCCTGGACGAGGTGGGGGAACTGCCCGCCTCCATGCAAAAGGCCTTCCTGCGGGTCATCCAGGAACACCGCTTCAGGCCGGTGGGCGGCGACAGCGAGCTGCATAGCGATTTCCGGCTCATCGCCGCCACCAACCGCGACCTGGAAAAGATGGTGGAGCGCGGCGAGTTCCGCCAGGACCTGTTTTTCCGTCTGCGCGCCTTCCATCTGGACCTGCCGCCCGTGCGCGAGCGGCGTCAGGACTTGCCGGATTTGGTGCGTTTCCACCTGGACCGCATCTGCCGGCGCTACAAACTGCGTCCCAAGGGGCTTTCCCCCGACTTCCTGGAATCCATCGCCGCCTATCCCTGGCCCGGCAACGTGCGCGAGTTGGTGAACACCCTGGAGCGCACCGTGGCCTCGGCCCCCCAGGACCCCATCCTGTTTCCCTATCACCTGCCCACCTACCTGCGCGCCCACCTGGCCCGGGCCTCCATCCGTAAGAGCCACGCCCATCCCCATCCTTCCCAGAACCAGGACCAGCCGCCGCAAAGCCTGGGCACCCTGCAAGAGGCGCGCGACGCCGCCCTGGCCGCCGCCGAGTCCCGTTACCTGCATGAGTTGATGGCCCAGACCCTGGGCGACATCAAGGAGGCCTGCCGCATCTCCGGGCTCTCGCGGGGCAGGCTGTACGCCCTGCTCAAGCAGCACAGCGTTGCTCGGCCCAAGGAATAGCCAGGCACTTTTTCCGCACTGGGCCGGCCAGGAATCACTATCTGGACGATAAGCTTTATCGGCAGCTAAAACGCTGTGTTGCCAGGCTATATTGTCTCGCCTCGCGATACTTGTCTTGTCACGCAAGACACAATCTGTGACAATCGCCCCGACGAGAAAGGGCATTTCATCCAATCAGTATCGCTAATAGCTGGATTGTAGACCTTTTATCCCGCCGGGCCATTTTTGGCATGCCTATTGAATCTGTTCTGGTCGCAACGACGCCAGCCCCGCGACACAAACACTCATGATGGGTCTTGCCTGGGACCCCGGCCAGCCCCCCCGGCTTCTTAGCATGCCCCTGTCCCGTGGAACGTGGCGGAAAGCATCCTGGATGGCTCCGCTTGACTTAGACCGGTCATCATCCTCTCTGGATGGAATGGGAAGGCGAGGTAGAAGAGCGTATGAACCAGAAAAGCACTGCGCCAGACCGCGACGCCACCGCAGGACCGGCCTCCCTGGCCGGCAAATACCTCACCTTCTCCCTGGGCCAGGAGGAATTCGGCATAGCCATTCTCAAGGTGAAGGAGATCATCGGACTGATGGCCTTCACCCCCATCCCGCGCACGCCCCATTTCGTCAAAGGAGTCATAAATCTGCGCGGCCGGGTCATCCCGGTCATAGATTTGCGCCTCAAATTCGAAAGAGAGGCCGCTCCCTATGACGATCGCACCTGCATCGTGGTGGTCCAATCCGGCCAGGGCGAGAGCAGCCGGACCATAGGCCTGGTGGTGGACGCCGTCAACGAGGTGGCCAACATCCATCCCGATGATCTGGAGGCCACCCCCCGTTTCGGCTTCCAGTTGGACACCCGCTTCATCCTGGGCATGGCCAAGAGCGGGAACAATGTGCGGCTGCTGCTGGACATCGACCTGATCTTGGGCGGCGAGGAATTGGAAATGCTAAGCCAGGCGGCCTAGAACACCAGGCGGCCGCTGGCGCGTAAATATTTTCAGCCGGGAGGGCTTCGATGAAAAAGATGAAGTTGGGAGCCAAGTTGGCGTTGGGCTTTGGCATCCTCATCGTCCTGGCCTTGGCCCTGGGGGGCATGGCGGCGGTGCAGATGCTGGGGGCCTCGCAGGAGGCCGCTCTGGTGGATGAGGCCTATGTGGCGGAAATCAACATCGCCAGCCAACTGGAGCGCCGCGCCCAAAGGGCCATGTACAACATGCGCGGCTATGCCTACACCGAGGACAAGGCTTTCTA
>CAZLSD010000181.1:0-6717 GCA_964561775.1 uncultured Desulfarculus sp.
TTTTTGGCTCCCCGGGCCGGACTCGAACCAGCGACAGGGTGGTTAACAGCCACCTGCTCTACCGACTGAGCTACCGAGGAATATTTGTCGAGCGCCTATTTACCACACCCCCGCCGGGGCGTCAATCATATCTCCCCCGGCGGGAGGGGGCGTTGCTAGGGCACCTTCTTAAGATTGCGGAAATACTCGCCATCTGTGCTTAGTATCAGTTCGGTCCTGCCGTCGGTCTGGATACCGTAGGTCTCCAGGGTTTTGAAAAGCGAGTAGAACTGGGGGTCCTGGCCAAAGGCCTGGCCATAGATGGTGGTGGTCTTGGCGTCGGCCGCGCCCCTGGTTTCCTGGGCCTTCTTGTAGGACTCGGAGCGGATGCGGGCCAGGTCCTTTTCCATGGTGCCCAGGATGCGGTGCTTCTCGCCCTCGCCCTCGGAGCGGTACTGGCTGGCGATGCGCTTGCGCTCGCTGACCATGCGTTCGAAGACCCTCTTCTGCACGCTCTCCACATAGTTGATGCGCTTGATCTCCACGTCCACCAGCTCGATGCCGTACTGGGGCGTCAGCTTGGCCGCCTCGGAGAGCATGCGCCTGGTCAGCACCTGGCGGCCGAACTTGACATCCAGGGGCTCGGTGGAGGCGTCGCCAAAGGAGGCCAGGCCGGCGGAGCCTCCGGCCATGGGGTCGGCGCCCTCGCCCAGGTCGCGGGGGGCGTTGGGATCCCAGTCCATGGAGCGCACCATCTCCACCAGCAGGTTGCTGGAGACCAGGTCGCGCACCACCGAGTCCAGGATGTCGTCCAAGCGGCTGTTGGCCCCGGTCTCGGTGGTCACGGTTTGCAGGAAGCGCAGCGGGTCGGTGATGCGCCAGCGGGCGGTGGCGTCCACCCAGATGTACTTCTTGTCGCGGGTGGGTATCTCGTTGGGCTTGCCGTCCCATTTCAAGAGGCGCTTCTCGAACAGGTGCACCTCCTGGATGAGGGGAATCTTCATGTAGAGGCCGGCCTCGCTGTAAGGCCCGCCCACCGGCTTGCCAAACTGGGTGACCAGGGCCTGCTGCCCCTCGCGCACGGTGAAGAAGCTGCTGAAGGTCGCGGCCACCAGCACCACCAGCAGGGGGACCAGGTAGCGTGCGCTCTTCACGGCTTCACCTCCCGCCCCTTGGCCTCGCCTCTGCCGGCCTGGCTCAGATTCAACATGGGCAGCAGCCCCTTGACCGTATCGTCCACCACATAGACCTTGCCGGCGCTGGCCAGCATGCGGGTCATGGCCTCCAGGTAGAGCCGGCGCTGGGTGACGTCCTTGGCCTGACGATAGGCCATGAGCACGTCGGTGAAGCGCTTGGCCTCGCCCTGGGCGCGGTTGACCTGCTCGGTGGCATAGCCCTCGGCCTCGGTGATGATGCGCTGGGCGTCGCCCATGGCCTTGGGCAGCTCGCGGTTGTAGGCCTCCTGGGCCTCGTTGATCATGCGTTCCTTCTGCTGGCGCGCCTCGTTGACCTCGTTGAAGGCCGGCTGCACCGGTCCAGGCGGGTTGACGTCCTGCAACTTGACCGTCATCACCGAGACGCCGGTCTGATACATGTCCAACAGGTGTTGCAGCTCTTTCTGGGCCTGGGCGGCTATCTCCACGCGCTGCATGGTCAGCACGGCGTCACCATAGCTGTTGCCCACGATGCGCCGCATCACCGCCTCGGACAGGTCGCGGATGGCGGCCACGCCCTCGCGCACGGCGAAGAGCCAGAGCTTGGGGTCGCGTATCTGGTATTGGACGATCCACTTCACGTCCAGCACGGCCAGGTCGCCGGTGAGCATGAGGGACTCCTCGTCGAATCCCTTCTCGCTGAAGCGGCTGCGCACGCCGGGGGCCACGCCGCGGAAGCCGAACTCCTCCTTGAACACCCGCCCGGTCTTGACCGTGGCGACCGTCTCAATGCCCAGGGGCAGCTTGAGATGCAGCCCCGGGCCGCTTTCCCGGGACAGGCGGCCGAAACGGGTGACCACGCCGGTCTCGTCCGGCCCCACGGTGTAATAGGCCGAGGCTCCGGCGGCGGCCAGCACCGCCAGCAGGATGAGCCAGCGCAGGCCGCGGGTTTTTTGGAAGTTGGGCAGACGCTTCTTGACCTCGTCCAGCACTTGGCTGAGGTCGGGCTCCCGGCCGCCACCCTTGGGCGGGGGGGTCCAGTCCATGGGCATGGGCTCACTCCAGACGACAGGTAGGCTGATAATCAATGAAAATACCAGGGAAGATCGGCTGATACAACCTTTATCGCTCGGCAAGGGGGGGCTTGTCGGCCAGGGGAACTATCCAGGGCAGCACGGCGAAGGCCGGCAAAGCCACCAAAAAGCTCAGGGCGAAGAAGACGGCGAAGCCCAGGGACTGGGCGGAAAGCCCGCTCAAGGAGGCGGCCAGGGTGCCGGAAAGGGCGAAGATGGCCGAGAGCGCGGCGTACTGGGCGGCGGAGACCTGGCGGCTGCACAGGCGCATCAGAAAGGTGAGGAAAGGGGCGTTGCCCAGGCCGCCGGCCAACGATTCCAGCATGCTGGCTCCATAGACCAGGGCGGCGGTGGCCGGGCTCAAGGCGGCCAGGGCGTAGCCAAGGTTGCTCACGGCCTGCAAGCCGCCCAAAATCCAGATAGAGCGCCCCAGCCCCCACTGGGAGCAGAGCTTGCCCCCCAAGAGCGAGCCGGCGATGGAGAGCACGGTGCCCAGGGTGCCGCTGACCAGGCCGTACTCGGCCCGGGTGTAGCCGCTCTTATCCCAGAAAGGCCCCACCATCTGGCCCAGGAAGGCGTCGCCGGCCTTGAACATGAGGATGAAGATGACCACGGCCCAGAGATGGGGCAGGCCCAGGATGCCCAGCCAGGCCTGGCGGGCCACCGCGACCAGGGACTGGCGGGCCTGGGCCGTCTCGGGCGGGCGCGGCTGGTGGGCCGGCCCCCAGAAAAGCACGAAGGCCGTGACCAGGGCCAGGCTGACGGCCATGACCGCGAAGGCCCCCTGCCAGGCCAGGTATTCGCTGAGCCAGACCACCAGGCCGCCGGCGGCGATGAGGGCCAGGCGGTAGGTGGTCATGCGTATGCCGTTGGCCTGGCCCTGTTCCTCTGGCTCCAGGATGTCTATGGTGTAGCCGTCGATGGCGATGTCCTGGGTGGCCCCGGCCAGGGCGAGAATCCCCAGCAAGACGAAGACGGAGAGGCCCTGGGGGGGCAGCCAGGGAGTGAGGACCATGGCCGCGGCGATGACCAGCTGGCAGACGGCGATCCAGGCCGCCCGGCGGCCGAAGCGGTCCACCAGGGGAGCCCAGATGAATTTGAGCGTCCAGGGCAGGTGCAGGAGGCCGGCCAGGCCTATGGCGGTTAGCGACAGCCCCTGGGTGGAGAGATAGTAGGCCAGGGTCTTGAAGAGGAAGCCGTAGGGCAGGCCCTCGCCGAAGTAGAGCACCCCCACCACCAGCATCTTGCGCCTGAGGGCGGCTGGGTCCTCCACGGGCAGGCGGCTGGGGGGATGGATTTGCGGCAAGCAGAGCCTTCCTCGTTGGCAGGCCAGGCCACCAGCGGCCCGGCCAGGCTCCACTATACCAAATAGTCCGGACCCGGCCATGATTCAAGCACGTTGAGGCAGGCTACGTGGTATTCTGGTAATCTCCCCGGCTAAGGGACAACCGGGGCGCCGGGGGATAGACGGGCTCGACCAAGGAAGGCCAAGGCCTGTTTCATGTTGTCAAGAGGTTACCCAAAACCATGACGCCGGCTGGCAAGCGGGGTCTGGGGACGGCGCGTCCGTTGCCTGGGGGTCCGCCGCGCGCCGCTGGCGCGGCTTCCGCCGCCGCCGAGGCCCGCTAGCCGTGGCCGCTTCCGCTCCAGATATCTCCGTGGGCCGCGATTCTGGTCCGCGCCGCAGCATCCGCACCCGCCTGATCACCGCCTATGGCCTGCTTTTCGTGGCCGCCTTCGTATTGGTGTTCCTGGTGGAACTGGTGGGGGTTCCCTTCACCAGCTATGGCGGCCGTCTGGGCGGCCAGCGCGCCGAGACGCTGAACATGCTCGATCAAAAGGCCGACCTGCTCAAGGTGCGCCTGCTCACCTGGCTGCAAGAGCGGCGGGCCGGCGTGCTCTTCTTCGCCTCCAACCCCCAGGTGCGGCAAAGCGTGGAAGCGCTGAACGAGGAACTGGCGCTCCTGCGCCAGGCGGACGGCGACGAAAAGGAAGCGTGGGAGCGCCTGCGCCGCCACCCCGAGCATCGCCGGCTGGAGGAGTTCCTGTCCTGGGTGCTCAAGGTGTTCGGCCGCTACCGCCGGGTCAGCGTGGTGGAGGAGTCCAGCGGCCGGGTCATCTGCTCCAGCGAGCCGGGCCGGCTGGGCATGGAGATGGGGCAAATGGAGGCCGTGCGCGGGGCTTTGAAGACCCGGGGCGGCTATGTCAGCGACGTGCACCACGACGAGCAGAGCGGCCTGACCTCCATGGACTTCGGCCACGTGGTGCGCGCCGCCAGCGGCCAGGCCGCGGGCGTTCTGGTGGTGGAGGTGGACGCCGAGGAAATCCTCACTCCCCTGCTCAAGTCCGAGGACAAGCTGGGCATGGACGAGACGGTGCTGGTCAACAGCGCCTGCCAGAACCTGCTCTCCACCTCCCGGCCGCAACTGGACGGCAGACTGCCCGGCCCCCTGGAATCCCTGCACACCGGCACGCCCGCCCGCCTGGCCTCCCAGGGCGAGGAAGGCAGCATGGAATCCAACGATTACCGGGGCCAGGCCGTGCTGGCCGCCTACCGTCACGTGCAGCTTTCCCCGGAGGTGGGCTGGGGCCTGGTGGTCAAGCGGGACCTGGCCGCGGTCTACGCCCCCATCTGGCGGGAAACCGGACACTCGGCCCTGGTGGCGGCCAGCGGGCTGGTCCTGGTGCTGGGGCTGTCGGTGCTGCTGGGCGGCGCCCTGACCCGGCCCCTGCGCCGCCTGGCCCAGGTGGCCGGCCGCATCAGCGCCGGCGAGACCTGGGCGCGGGCCGGGGTCTCCTCGCCCGACGAGGTGGGGCGCCTGGGCCGGGCCTTTGACGAGATGCTGGAGAAGATGAACGACCTTAACCGCCGCCTGGAGGAGAAGGTGGCCAGGCGCACCGCCCAGTTGGAGCAGGCCAACCAGGACCTGACCCAGGAGATACTGGAGCGGCGGCGGGTGGAGGAGGACCTGCGCGAAAGCGAGAAGCGCCAGGGCCTGCTCTTGGAGCACAGCCTGGACGGGGTGCTGCTCACCGACCAGTGGGGCGGCATCCTAAGCGCCAACCCGGCGGCCTGCCAGATGCTGGGCTACGCCGCCTTCGAACTGGCCAAGCTGGGGCCGGGGCAATTGCTGGACCTGGAGGACACCCTGTCCCTGGCCGCCCTACGCGAAAGGGCGCGCAGCGGGGCCTTCCGGGGGACCATGACCTTCCTGCGCAAGGACGGCTCCCGCCTGCCCGTGGAGGTCACCTCCCGCCTCTTCAAGGACAAGCACGGCCAGACCCTGGCCACCACCATCCTGCGCGACCTAAGCGACCGCCGCCGGGCCGAGGAGGAGCGCGGCCGCCTGGAGGCCCAAGTCCGGCGCATGCAGAAGATGGAGGCCCTGGGCACCCTGGCCGGCGGCATAGCCCACGACTTCAACAACATCCTGGCCGCCATCCTGGGCTATGCCGAGTTGGCCCGCAAGAACCTGGACCCCCAGGCCAAGGCCCGTGGCGACCTGGAGCAACTCCTGCTGGCCGTGCAGCGGGCCAAGGAACTGGTGCGCCAGATATTGAGCTTCGGCCGCACCGGCGAGCAGGCCCGCCAGCCCCTCAACCTGACGCCCTTGGTGCGCGAGACCCTCTCCCTGCTGCGCGCCACCCTGCCCGCCGGCATCGCCATGGAGGTGGAACTGGAGGACGAGGGGGCCATGGTCATGGGCGACGCCATCCAGCTTCACCAGGTGCTGATGAACTTGGCCAGCAACGCCGCCCAGGCCATGCGCTCCTCGGGCGGCCTTATCAAGATAAGCTGCCGCCAGACGACCCTGGAGGAGGACGCGGTCCAGGCCCTGCCCGAGCTGCGCCCGGGGGCCTTCCACGTGCTCTCGGTGGCCGACAACGGCCCGGGCATGGACGCCGTCACCCTGGAGCACCTCTTCGAGCCCTATTTCACCACCAAACCTCCGGGCGAGGGCAGCGGGCTGGGCCTGGCCGTGGTGCACGGCATCGTCAAGCGCCATGGCGGGGCGGTGATGGTGGAAAGCGCGCCCGGCCGGGGCTCCAACTTCCAGGTGTTCCTGCCCGCCCTGGATTCCCTGCCTCCCGACGCGCCAGCGCCGCCCCTGCCTCCCCTGCCCAGGGGCAGCGAACGCATCATGCTGGTGGACGACGAGAAGAGCCTGACCGAGGTGGGCAAGCGCATGCTGGAGGAACTGGGCTATCGGGTGCTGGCCTTCAACGACCCCCGCGAGGCGCTCATGGCCTTCGAGCGTAGCCCCCATCTCTTCGACCTGATCATCACCGACCTGAACATGCCGGGCATGAACGGCATCGCCCTGGCCCGGACCATGCGCGCGGCGCGGCCCGGCCTGCCCGTGGTGCTCTGCTCGGGTTTCGCCGACAAGGAGGCCACGGCCCAGGTCAAGGCCCTGGGCCTGGAAGAGCTGATGACCAAGCCCCTTTCCCTGCGCCAGTTGGCCGAGGTGGTGCGCCGCTCCCTGGATGCCTGGGCTAAAGCCTTAAAG
>CAZLSD010000182.1:0-6711 GCA_964561775.1 uncultured Desulfarculus sp.
GCCATTGACGGAGACCAGGGCCAAGGCCTGGTCTCCGTCAATGGCCACCCCCAACAACTGCCAGGCCTCTTCCGGGCGGGCGGAGGCGGCCGCCCCTCCCGGAGGTGAAAACGGATCGCGGCCGCCGGCCTGGGCCAGGGAGGCGGCCGGCGGGACGCCGCCCGGGGTGGCGGCCGCGACCTGGCTGGGTTCGCTCAGCCACAGCCAGGCCAGCCAGCCCCCGCCGCCGGCCAGCAGCAGGCAGAGCCCCATGAGCCCCAGATTGAGCAGCGCGCGCCATTTCAAGGCCATCTCAACGCCCCCACAAGCCGTGGACCTGGCAGCGCAGGCGCAAGGCCGTCTCGCCGGGCAGGCGGGTCAGTTCCAGGTCCTGGGCGTGGACCAGCAGGGGAGAGGCGGCCAGGCCGCGCAAGAATCCCCGCACGGCTAAGTAGTCGCCCCCGGCCCGCAGGGAAAAGGCGGCGCTGGCGAAGGGCTGGGCCGGGGAGGCGGGCAAGGGCTGCATTTCCTCCAGGCGCAGGCCCTGTTCGGTGGCCAGGCGGGTTATCTCGCGGGCCAGCTCGGCCTGGGCCTGGGCCGTCTCCAGGGCGGGCAGGCCGCGCAGCATCTCCTGGGCCTGGGCCGCCTGCTGGCGCAGGGTCTGGGCGCGGGCCTGCTCCCGGGCCAGGGCCGCCGCCTGGGGCGGCAAGGCCTGGCGCAGGGCCAGGGTCTGCTGGCGCAGGCCCAGCAGTTCCTCGGCCAGGGGCTCGCCCGCCACCAGCCAGAAAAGCAGCAGGGCCCCGGCCAGGGCCGCCCAGGAGAGCAGGGGCCGGCGGGCGAAGCTCTCCCGCCAGGCCTGGCCCAGGCGTTGACCCAGAGGAGCGGCCTGGTCCGGGGCCTGGCGCTTCACAGGACTTCTCCACTCCAGCCCAGGGCGGCCAGCAGCAGCGTGATCACCCCGGCCAGGGCCAGGCAAGGGGCGAAGGCCAGGGGCTGACGCCAGTCCGCCCCCCCGCCCAGCAGGCGGGCCAGACCGGCCAACAGACCCAGGGCCGCGGCCAGCACCACGGCCAGCCCGCCGCCGGGCCAGCCCAGGAGCAGGCCCAGGAGCGCGCCCAGCTTCACGTCGCCCAGGCCCAGGCCCTCCTGGCCGGCCAGGCGCTCATAAAGCCAGGCCACCAGCCACAGCCCGCCGCCCACCAGCAGGCCGCCCAGCCAGGCCTGCTCCGGCTCTGGCCCCAGGCCCCAGAAAGGCCCCAGGCCGGCCACGGCCAGGGCGGGCCAGACCAGCCAGTCCGGCACCAGACCGGCCCACAAATCGGCCAGGGCCAGGGTCAGGAGCAGCAGGGAAAAGCCCAGCCCCCAGGCGGCCTGCGGGCTGGGCCCCAGCCCGCCCAGCCAGAGCAGGGCCAGCCCCGCGGCGGCCAGCTCGGCGGCCAGGTTGAGGGGATTGATGCGCCCCTGGCAGCGGCGGCAACGGCCGCGCAGGCCAACATAGCTAAAGATGGGAAAGAGATCGCGCACGGCCAGGGTGGCCCCGCAAAGGGGGCAGGCCGAGCGGGCCTTGAGCAGGGAGGGGCCGCCCACCAGCCAATGGGCCAGCGCGTTCAAGAAGCTGCCCAAGGCCGCGGCGGGCAGGGCCGAAACCAGGGCCAAGGTCCAATGAAAGCCGCCCATCCCGTCACTCTCTGATCGGCCAGGATGCAAACCGTGCGGCAAGGGCGCAAGCCGCCGACGGGGCGCCAGGCCGGCCCCGCTAGTTGACCACGTTGCCCTGGATGCGTATGCCGCCCCGCTCGGGCAAGGTGAGGCCGTTGCCATGCCGTATGCGCTTCAGTTCGTCCTTCAGGTCCTGGATTATCTGCTTGGCGTCGGCCATGTCGTGAATCACGTAGGGCGTCAAGGTGATTATCAGCTCGGTGCGGGCCTTGGTCTTGGACGCCACCTTGAAGAGGTTGCCCAGGCCGGGGATGTCGCTCAGATAGGGGATGCCGCTGTCCTTGTCGGAGAACTCGGTCTTGATGAGCCCCGCTATGACCACGCTCTGGCTGTCGGTGGTGATGACGTTGGTGGTGGCGCTGCGCTTGTTGAAGGAGGGGCTGCTGGTGGAGCCGAAGGACTCGCTGGAGACTTCGCTGATCTCCTGGCTTATCTGGAGCTTGACCAGGCCGGAGTCGTTGATGCGCGGGATGACCGCCAGGTTGATGCCGATGTCGCGGTATTTCACCGAGCGGTCGCTGATCTTGGTGCCGGTGGTGGTGTCCAGGCTCTCGCTCACCGTCACCGAGGTGATGATGGGGATCTCCTGCCCCACGGTGATGCGCGATTCCTGGTTCTCGGCGGCCAGCAGAAGCGGCGCGCTGATGACGTTGGCCTTGTTCTTGGTGGCCAGGGCCTTCAAAGTGACCTTGACCGCGTCGGCGCGGGCGATGGTGTAGACCAGTCCGCTGGTGGGGGTCAGGGTGGTGTCGCTGGTCAGGGTGTTGGTCAGGGTGGTGTCGCCGCCGGTGGAGGTGGCGATGGACCAGTCCACGCCCATCTGCATGGAGTCGTCCAGGGAGACCTCGGCGATGAGCACCTCGATGAGCACCTGGCGGGGGAAGACGTCCAGTTTGCGGATGGCCCGCAGAAGCGACTCGTATTGGCGGCGCGGGGCGCGGATGACCAGGGAGTTGGTGTTCTGCTCCACCACCACCCGGATGCCGCCCTCCAGCACGGTGGCCTGCTGCTCTTCCTTCTCGCCGCTGGCGGCCACCTGGCCGCGGGCCAAAAGCGGCGTCTCGCCGCGGCGGCGATCGCTGCCCGCGGCCTCGCGGGTGAAGGCGGCCGAGGTGCCGGTCACGCTGCCGGCGCTGGTCTGGGAGGGGCTGCTGGTCACGGGCTGGGCCTGGGCCTTCAGGTCGGCGGGCAGGCCCGAGGCGGAGAGCGCCGTGGAGCGGGGGTCCTGGGCGGTGGTCTGCTTCTTGGTCTGGCCGGGCAGGCCGAAGAGCCCGCCCAGCACGTTGGCGATGGCCTGGGCGTCGCCGCTCTGGCAGTGGTAGACAAAGACCCCCACCTCGGCCTCGCTGATCTGGCTGTCCAGATCGGCCAGCCACTGCTCCACCCGGCCGAACATGTCGCGCACCGAGCTTATGACCGCGATGGAGTCCAGGTCGGGTAGAGCCACGATATCCACCCACACCCCGCTGCTGGGGCTCTGCGAAATACCCATGGCCTCGAATATCTTGCGCAAGTCCCGGGCCAGGTTGGCCACCGGCACGTGCTCCACGTGGTATACCCGGATGCCCACCCGCCGGCTGACCGGCACGTCAAGAAGCTCCACCAGCCGGCGCAGCTTGGTCAGGTTGGCCTCGCTCTCGGCCACCACCAGGGCGTTGGCCCCGGCCACGGCGGCCATCTCGCCGGTGGAACTGGTGAAGCGCTTCAGGCTGGTCACGGCCTGGGAGGCGGTCAGGTAGTTGAGGTAGAAGACCTCCACCCCGAAGCCCTCCTGGCCGCCGCGCGCCAGGCCCTTGCGCCCCACCCGGGGCAGGGCCGCCCCGGTCTTGGCCTGGGCCAGGGGCGTCAGGCGATAGACGCCGGCCTCCTTGAGCAGGGCCCAGCCGTTAACCTCCAGCACCGTCTCGAACAGGGGCATGACCTCGTCGGCGCGCACCTCGCCGCCGCTCTGCACCGTCACCGTGCCCTTGGCCTCGGCGGGCAGCACCACGTTGATGCCCAAAAGCTCGCTGAACACCCCCACCACCTCGGAGAGGGGGGCGTCGCGGAAATTGATGACCCGGCGGGGATCGGAGGCGGTGTCGGCGGAGGGACGGCGGCGCTCGGGGCCCAGGTCGGCCGGGGCCCAGGATTGCATGTCCTGGGCCACCCGCAGCTGGCTGGCCCGTTTCTCCAGGGCCGGGGCCGTCTCGGCCTCCTTGGCCTGCGCCGCCTCTGGGCGGGCCGGCTTGGCCCGGCCCTTCAGGCCCCAGGGGCTTTGCTCGGGCAGGGGCTGGGCTCCCAGGATGTCGTCCTTGGCGCAGCCAGCCAGCAACAGGGCCAGAAACAGAAGCAGGACCACAGGCCAGGCCTTTGCGGCCCGCCCCGCGATCCCCCGGGCAAGGGATTGTCCCCTTTGGCCTGGCTGCATGCGGGCTTACCTCCCAACCTCTTGCGGTTACAGAGAAACTTACGGGGCTGCCGTACTGAAGTCAAGCTATTCTTGCTGGCCCCGGGGCCTGTGACTTTTTGCCTGCCCTCGGTCTCGGCCCCGGGAAAGCCTCACTGGCCCAGGGGCCATCCTATCACCTATGGCTTTCATCCGCCTTGCCCGCCCCGGCTGGCCAAGGTTTTATTTGCGTAAAAAAAGGGTAAAATATTCCTTTCAGGTATGCCTGCCCTCATACCTGCGGCCAGACTCCGGTGGACAAGTCCGCCCGGAGCGTCTGGCGGCAGGCCTAACCAGCGGCCGCCCTCGAACGGGAGAGCCCGGTCATAATCCCCGCGCAAACAAGGTGTCATATCTAGATGCAAGTCACCCTCATCGAACCCACCCCCCTGGACGCCTCCGCCTTTGGCACCCGCGCGCTGAGCGCCTATCTCAAACGGGCCGGCCACCGGGTGCGGGTGGTGTTCCTGCCCGGCGGCGTGGAGCAGTTCCGCGCCGGCGAACGCTATCAATATGACCCCCGGGTGCTGGCCCAAGTCACCGACCTCTGTCAGGGCTCGGACCTGGTGGGGCTCTCCTTCATGAGCAACTACCTGGACCGGGTCATGCAAATCAGCCGGGCGGTGAAGAAGGCCGTGGACGCCCCCTTCATCGTGGGCGGCATCCATCCCACCGTGCAGCCCCTGGCCTGCCTGGATTTCGCCGACCTGGTCTGCCGGGGCGAGGGCGAGGAAACCCTGGCCGAACTGCTCGCCCGCCTGGAGCGGGGCCAGGACTACGCCGACGTGGCCAACCTGGCCTTGAAGCGCGACGGCCGGGTCATCCTGAACCCCCTGCGTCCGCCCATCGCCGACTTGGACAGCCTGCCCTTCTTCGACTTCGGCATAGAGAATCACTATATCTACGACCTGGCCAAGAAGTCGGTGGAGCCCATGAGCAAGGAACTCTTGAAGCTCTGCCTGCCCCTGGAGCCCCACGTGGAGGGCACCTTCTATGACAACTATCCCCGGGGGCGCTGTTTCAAGACCATGACCACCCGGGGCTGTCCCCACCGCTGCGCCTTTTGCGCCGAGAAGACCCTGAAGGAGCTGTACGGCGGGCACAGCTATCTGCGCAAGCGCAGCCTGCCCAACGTCATCGAGGAGTTGACCCAGGTCAAGCGCGACATGCCCTTCGTGGAGAGCATCTTCTGCTTCGACGATACCTTCCTGGTGCGCCCGGCCAAGGAGATCAAGGAGTTCGCCGCCCTGTACAAGGAGCGCGTCGGTCTGCCCTTGCACATCCAGGCCAGCCCCGCCACCACCACCGAGGAGAAGATCGCCGCCCTGGTGGACGCTGGCCTGGCCTTCGTGGAGATGGGCATCCAGTCCACCAGCCAGGCGGGCATGGAGGTCTACCGGCGCAAGGTTTCCGAGGAGACCATCCTGACCGCGGCCAAGGTCTACGACCGCTTCAAGGGGCGCATCCACCCCCCCTGCTATCACGTCATCCTGGACAACCCCTGGGAGACGCCCCAGGACGTGGTGGAGACCTTGAGCACCGTGCTCAAGCTGCCCACCCCCTTCTGGCTCAAGCGCTCCTCCCTGGTCTGCTTCCCCGGCACCGAGGTCTATGACCGGGCCAAGGCCGAGGGGCTCATCCGCACCGAAGAGGACGAGTGGCGGGAAATCTACAACAAGCACCTGCACGCCCCCCATGGGCGCTACGTCAACTTCCTCATGTATCTGGCCGGCTTCAGCCGCCTGCCCCGGGGGGTGGTGCGCTTCTTGGCCCGCGACTCCCTGGTGCGCCGCTTGGAAAAGCCCCAATGGGGCCGCCTGTGGGGGCTCTTGGAAAAGGCCGGCGATCGCATGATCTACTATTCCAAGGGCCTGCGCGCCCTGCTCAAGGGCGACCTGGGGCGCATACGCCGCTCGCTCATGCGGCGCAAGGCCTGAGCAGCCCCGGCCTGGGCGATCCAGGGCCGGCGGCTGGCATCCGGGACCGGAGCCAGGGCCAAAAGCGCTGGCTCCGCCTAAGGAGGAATGCCGGTGAGGATTAGCCACGCCCTGCCGCTTCTGTGCCTGGTCTGGCTGCTGGGCTGGGGGATGGCCGGCCCCGCCCAGGCCCAGCCCGCTGGAGAGCGCTTCTCCGGCCCGCCGCCCTCCTCCGGCCAGGCCCAGAACCTGGCCCGGGAACTGGTCCAGGCCCAGCGCCGGGAGCCCACCAACGCCAGCAACGTGATGCCCCGCCACCAGCAACTGGGCCAGGTGCTCGGCCAGCTCATGGCTGGCGGCCAGGCCAGGCTGGTGGACCAGGTGCTCTCCAAGGCCGACTCCCAGGCCGTGGAGCGCCAGATGCAAGGCGGCGACCCGGAGCGGGCCGCCGGGCTACTGGCGGCGGCCATCGACCGTCTGGAGCGCATGCTGGAGGAGGGGGCCTTGGCAACCGCCCCTGGCCGGCCCGGGCCGCCTCCCCGGGAGCGCGGCCAGATGGCGTCCGGGGGATATCCTTTGCCGGAGAGGGGCCAGGAGCGGGATGCCGCCCCGGGCAGGGGGTTCAGGGACCAAGGCCCGCCCCCCGGCATGGCCGCCAGGGAACCATAC
>CAZLSD010000183.1:0-6671 GCA_964561775.1 uncultured Desulfarculus sp.
CTCCCAACCCACCCAGGTCAACGACATCGCCCAGGAGGTGGCCGGCATCGTGGAGCGGCCGGCCCGCTACAACAACGTGCTGCTCAAGCTGGAACTGGCCCCGGACCTGCCGCGGATCACCGTCTCGCCCTCGGAGTTGCAGCAGGTGCTCCTGAACCTGGTCAACAACGCCATGGACGCCATGGAAAAGACCGGCGGCCAGGTCATCATCCGCACCCTGCCCCAGCCCTCGGGCGGGGTCGAGCTCTCGGTCAGCGACGACGGACCGGGCATCCCCCCCGACCTGCTGCCGCGCATCTTCGACCCCTTCTTCACCACCAAGCCCGTGGGCAGGGGCACCGGGCTGGGGTTGAGCATCTGCTACGGCATCGTGAACAAGCTGGGCGGCAGCATCGAGGTCAAGAGCGCCCCCGGCCAGGGGGCTTCCTTCGTGGTGCGCCTGCCCCCGCCGCCGCATGCCGCCAGCGCCTAGGCGCACAGGGAGAACAGCCGGAACATGGCCCAGATCAGAGTGCTACTGGTGGACGACGAAACCGGCTTCCTGGAAGCCATGCGCAAGCGCCTGACCCGCCGCGGGCTCCAGGTGCGCCTGGCCGCCGGCGGACAAGAAGCCCTGGACCTCTTGGAGCAGGCCCCCAGCGACGTGGTGGTGCTGGACCAGAAGATGCCGGAGATGGACGGCATGGAGACCCTGCGCCGCCTGCGCGCGCGCCATCCCCAGGTGCGGGTCATCATCCTGACTGGGCACGCCACGGTGGACGCGGCCGCCACCGGCATCACCCTGGGGGCCTATGACTATCTGGTCAAACCTTGCGATCTGGAGACCCTCATCGCCCAGATACACGCCTGCCTGGGCGTGCCCCTGGCCCAGGCCACATGATGCTGAAGAGCCTGACCTGCACACCACCACATGTGCTCCGCCAGACCTGGCTTGCCGCCAAACACCCGCGGCCAGCTAGTGTTTGTGCATTGTTATGGGCCAGTTGGAACAAAAAAAATTGGACGAAGCGACGGCTTCCTGCTAGCGTAAGCCGGCTTGGCTGGCTGTCTTCAAACTCTCCATAGGGGAAATGGAGAGCGACCGCCCCCTGCCAAGTCAGTTAAGAGGGATGCGCCCTGACCGCCTTCCGGCGGTCAACCCTCGACAAAAGCCGTGGGTTGAACACCAAAATTAGTGAAGGAGTAGGGTATGAAATTTTTCCAGGCTTGGGGCCAATTCCTGGTCGCGGCATCCAGGGCGCACGCCCGGTGGGAGCTGGACATGGCCCGCACCATCATGGGAGACAAAAGACGTCTGGCCCTGTTGGGGCTGATGCTCTTGCCCGTCCTCCTGGGCGGCGTGGCTTTCGCCGACCAGGTGAGCGACGCCCTGCCCCAGCTCTTGGGCGGCAAGAAAGCCTATAGCCCGGCCTACTACAGCACCGGCATCTTCCTGGCCTCCATCGCCATCGGCATTGGGGCCGGGCTCATCACCGGCTGCATCGGCGCGGGCGGCGGCTTCATCATCGCCCCGGCGCTGATGAGCGCGGGCATCAAGGGCATCCTGGCGGTGGGCACCGACCTGTTCCACATCTTCGCCAAGGCCATCATGGGCAGCGTCATCCACCGCAAGCTGGGCAACGTCAGCGTCTCCCTGGCCCTCATCTTCCTGGTGGGGGCCATCGGCGGGGCCACGGCGGGCGGTCTGCTCAACCGGTTCCTCTATGAGAAGAACCCGGTGCTCTCCGACGCCTTCATCACCATCATCTACGTCTTCATGCTGGGCTTCCTGGGTCTTTACTCCCTGATCGACTTCCTGCGCGCCCGCAGCGCCGGCAAGGGCGACTTCCACGGCGGCGGCGACGCCCACGGCGGCAAGAGCGAAGGCGCGGACCTGGGCAACCTGCCCAAGAAGCTCCAGGCCATCAAGGTTCCGCCCATGATCACCTTCGACCAGGGCCTGGTGCCTGGCGGCCGCCAGATATCCTGGCTCTTCCTGGTGCTCTCCGGCTTCCTGGTGGGCCTGGCCGCGGCCATCATGGGCGTGGGCGGCGGGTTCCTGACCTTCCCCATCTTCGTCTACGTGCTGGGCGTCAGCTCGCTGACCACGGTGGGCACCGACATCTTCCAGATCGTCTTCACCGCCGGTTACGCCGGCATCAGCCAGTACGCCATCTACGGCTTCATCTTCTACACCCTGGCCATGGGCATGCTCTTGGGCTCGCTGTTGGGCATCCAGATCGGGGCCATGGCCACCAAGGTGGTGCCGGGCATCACCATCCGCGGCTTCTACGCCATGGCGGTGCTGTCGGGCTTCATCAACCGGGTCTTCGCCCTGCCGGGCAAGCTGGGAGACCTGGAGGTCATCGACATAACCAAGGACACCGCCGGAGTGCTGGAGAGCATAGGCGTCTGGGCCTTCTTCATCGTCATCACCATCTTCGCGGTCTGGGTCATCGGCACCTTCGTCATGAACATCAAGACGCTCAGAGGGGAGGCTCACTAATGGCCACCGACAAGAAGAAATTGAGCCTGGGCGCCATCCTGATTGTCCTGTTCACCGTGGTCCTGGTGATCATCTTCATGCCCATCTTCCCGGGCGTGGGCGACCAGAAGGCCAACGGCCTGGACTACCTGGACAACCTCTACAACACCATCTCCAAGGGCAGCGCCTACTACATCCCCAAGGTCAAGAAGGACGCCGAGGCCTTCAACGGCAAGGCGGTCGAGATCACCCTGGCCATGCCCAGCGACAAGGTGGCGGCCCAGGCCGTGGCCCTGTTGACGGGGGCCGGAGCCCAGGCCAACGCCAGCGGCAAGGACGTCAAGGTCTCTGGCGACTGGGGCAAGATCGTGGCCGCCTCCCTGGCCGACAGCGACCTGATGTATCACAACAAGGGCGCGGAGGTTAAGGCCAAGTACGCCGGCATGGAAGAAAAGGCCGCCCTGCACGCCTGGTGGCAGATATACAAGGCCGCCGAGAAGGACCTTAACCGCCAGAGCAAGTTCGCCGAGGCCAAGATAGGCTCCACCGCCCAGCAAAAGGCGGTGGAGTGCGCCTACAACTACTACGGCGTCAACCCCCAGGACATCATGGACAAGTGGGGGCTGGTGGCCTTCTCCCTGATCTTCTACGTCATCTACACCGTATGGTACGGCTTCGGCATCATGTTCCTCTTCGAGGGCGCGGGCTTCCGTCTGGAGCACTAGCCATTTTTGCGGGCCGGACCTTAGCCGTCCGGCCCTGACGAGCCAGTATAAGGGGCGCGGTCTCCCGCCAGGGGCCGCGCCCCTGTTTTCGCCAGGCCCGGGCTGGGTAAAAAGCCATGGACGCCCGGCCGCGCCATGCTATATGCTTAGCAGTCCGCTTGAGGGAGGAAACAGCGTGTCCGAGGAGATCAGGGTTCTATTGGTGGATGACGAGCCCGATTTCGTCAACACCCTCACCAACCGCCTGTCCTTGCGCAAACTGAGCGTGCTCAACGCCAACAGCGGCAACCAGGCCCTGGCGGTGCTTGAAAACAACCCGGTGGACGTGGTGGTGCTGGACGTGAAGATGCCCGGCATGGACGGCATCACCGCCATCCGTGAGATCAAGAAGGCCCACCCCCTGGTGGAGGTGATCATGCTCACCGGCCACGCCAGCCTGGAGGCCTCCATCGAGGGCATGGAACTGGGCGCCTTCGACTATCTGCTCAAACCGGCGGCCATCGACGAACTGGTCTACAAGATCCAGGACGCCCACAAAAAGAAGGTGATGCAGGAGAAGAAGATCCAGGCCCTCAAGCAGGGCGTCTCCGCCTAGTCCGGCCCTAGGGGGCGGCCAGGGCCTGGTTCTTGCCCTGGGCCTTGGCCAGATACATGGCCCGGTCAGCCCGCGAGACCAGGCCCAAGCCATTCTCGCCCGGGCGCATCTGGGCCACCCCCATGCTCACCGTCACCGCCGCCGCCTGCCCCTTGGCGGGGCGGAACACCGTCTGGCCGAAGGCCTGGCCCATGCGCTGGGCCACGGCCAGGGCCTCCTCCACCCCGCTGCCCGGCAAAACCACCGCGAACTCCTCGCCGCCATAGCGGCAGGCCGCGTCGCCCTCGCGCACCGAGGCGGCGATGACCGCGCCCAACTGGGCCAGCACCTTGTCCCCCTCGGGATGGCCCCAGGCGTCGTTGAAGGCCTTGAAGTCGTCCAGGTCGGCCATGATCAGGCTCAAGGGCTGGTCCAGGCGGGCGGCGTGCCCCATCTCGCTGGCCAGCTTGCTGTCGAAGTAGCGCCGGTTGTAGAGCCCGGTCAGGCTGTCGGTCAGGCTGAGCAGTTGCAGCCGGCGCTGGCTGGAGGCCAGCTTCTCGCGCTCCTTGCGCAGGGTGCGTATGCGGTGGGTGAGCGCCAGGGTGAGCAGCATGGCCTCGGCCACCACGCCGGCGGGCAGCAGGTAGACGCTCCATATCCGCGGCCCCATGACCCCCAGCGAGATCAGCGCGAAACCCAGCACCCCCACCATCAAGGCCAGCCAGGCGGCCAGGAAAAAGCGCGCCGGCTGGAAACCCTTGCGCAGACAGATGAGCGAGCTGGCTATGGCGTGCAGGGGACCCAGCAGGGCCAGGGTATAGCCAAGGTTGTTGGCCCAGACATAACGGCCGCTGGCGGCCAGGCCGGCCATGACCAAGGACCCCAGCAGAAAGAGGTCCAGCAGGCGGTTCAAACGGGGCGCGTTGACCCCCAGGTCCAAGAAGGCGCGGCTGAACAAGGCGGCGAAGAACATGCAGAAGGCCAGGGACAACTGCTGGGCCAGGCTCAGGTCCAGGCCCAGGCCGTGGGCCACGGTCTTCATATGGCCTTGCAGCACGGCCATGGTGAGCAGCATGCCCGCCAGATAGAACACGTAGAAGATATAGGCCCGGTCGCGCAGGGAGATGAACAGCAGCAAGTTGGACAAGAGCAGGGCGGCCATGACCCCGAAGATCACCCCAAAGACCAGGCTGTCCCTGAAGGCGTACTCCACGAAGCCGCGCAAGGACCAGATGCGCACCGGCATGCTAAGGGAGACCCGGCTGGCCAGGCGCAGATAAAAGGGGCGGCTGGGGTCGAAGTCGTCGTCCAGTTCCAGCACCGTGGTGCGGTAGCAGATGTGCCCCTGGTCTTCGTGAAAGCCCGCGCCGATGCTGGCCCGGCTCCAGCCTTCCTGGCCAGGGGGGCGGGGCTGGTACAACTCCACCCGATCGATGACCGGCTTGGCCAACTCCAGAAGCCAGGTGACTTCCGGGGCCGAGACGGAACCGGCCCTGTTCCTGTCCAGGCTAAAGCGCAGCCACCAGGCCGAGGCGCTCTGCCCCAGACGCAGGGTCTGGCTGGACACGGGTTTATAGCGGTGCTGGTTGCGCGCCGCGGCCGCCTCCTCCAGGCCCATGCCGCCCTCGGCGTCCTCCAGCAGTTCCAGATGGGGCAGCAGGTTGTAGTGGTGCTTGCTTGACTCCAGGCTCAAGGGCTCCAGACCCCAGGCCGCCGCCGGGTCCAGGCTGAGCATGCAGAAAGCCAGCGCCCCCCAGGCCAGGCCCAGCCAACCCCTCTTCGCAGCGTACATGGTCGCCAGGCCGGGCAGCAAACTCCCTCCCCCCTCGCGAAACGTATTCTCCGTTTCACATACTTTGGCCCAGCGCGCCAGGTTTTTCAACACAAGTTATGTCACGATTGGGCCACGATAGTGAATTTGCCCCTGACGGGCTTGGGCGGTTAGGGCAGAGGGGCGGGCCGGGCCAGCCAGGCGCCGGCCCAGGCCGGGTAAAGACGCGGGTTGCCCAGCAGGCTGGTAAGGACGTGGCACTCGTGGGTGCAGTGGCACGAGCCCCGCAGGATGCCCTCCCGCGCCGACCGCGCCCCGGGGCTGGCCAACAGCGCGGCCAGGTCCAGGCCAAAGTCGCGCAGGCCGCCCAGGCTCTTCTGCCAGGGCTCGCAGGGAAAGGTCTCGCCCGTGGCCGAGAGGACCAGGCTGAGCCGGCCGCTCTGGCATGGGATGACCCGCCGCCCCTGGGCCAGGGTCTGGGCGATGACCTGGTGCTGCCGGCGGTCCAGGGCCAGCTTGAGCCCGGCCCCGGCGAAGCGGTAGCCCGCGCCCCGGGCCTCCAGGCGGGCCATGGCGTCCAGGTATGAGGCCGGGCTGACGGCCTTGCAGCTGGCGGGCGCGTGGCGTCCCCGGGCCAAGGAGATGGTGTGGGCGGGCCGCCCGGGCAGGCTGGCCACGAAGTCGATGAGCCCCGGCATGCGCGCGGCGTTGGCGGCCATGAGCACGCTGTTTATGCCCAGCTCCAGGCGGGGCTCATGGCGGGCCAGCCCGCGCAGGCGGGCGAAGCTCTCCAGCACCAGGTCGAAGCTGCCGGGCTGGCCGCGCAGGGCGTCGTGGGCCGCGCCCAGGCCGTCCAGGGAAAGCTTGACCACCACCAGGGTATGGGGCGGGGCGCGGCGCAAAATTTCCCGGGTGCGCGCCTCCACGACCTGGGGCAGGGAGCCGTTGCTGGTCAAGGTAAGGATGGCGGGCCGGGCGTGGCGGCACAGCGTCGCGCAGATATCGGCCAGGTCCGGGCGCAGAAACGGCTCGCCCCCGCCGATCAAGAGCCACAAGAGCCGCCCCAGACTGGGGGCCAGGCGCTGGTATTCCTCCAGGCTCAGCTCGGGCGGGGCGGCTCTTGTGGCTCTTGATCGG
>CAZLSD010000184.1:0-3876 GCA_964561775.1 uncultured Desulfarculus sp.
CGCCGGGGCGGCTCGGAGGCGCGGGGGGCCGGGGCGCGGCGCACCAGGGCTAGCATCTCGGCCACGGCCTCTTCCAGGCCCACGAAGACGGCGCGGGCGATGATGGAGTGGCCTATGGAGTATTCCTCGATCTCGGTGATGCTGAGCATGGGGCGCAGGTTGCGCAGGTTGAGCCCGTGTCCGGCGGCGACTTTGAGCTTCAGCCGGCTGGCCAGGCGGGCGGCGTCGGCGATGGCGTCTACGAGCTTGGCCCGGCTGGGCTCGTCGCTGGCGTTGCAATAGGCGCCGGTGTGCAGCTCGATGATCTGGGCTCCGGCCATGTGGGCGGCTTTGACCTGCTCGGCCTCGGGGTCGATGAAGAGGCTGACCTCGATGCCGGCGGCGTTCAATTGCTTGACGGCGGTCTTGATGGCGTCGAGGTTGCCGCGCACCTCCAGGCCGCCCTCGGTGGTCAGTTCCTGGCGGCGCTCGGGGACCAGGGTGCAGAGGTTGGGGCGCACCTCGCTGGCGATGGCGATCATCTCCTCGGTGGCGGCCATCTCCATGTTGAGCCGTCCCTTGACCACCTGGCGCAGCACGCGCAGGTCGCGGTCGTTGATGTGGCGGCGGTCTTCGCGCAGATGGCAGATGATGCCGTCGGCCCCGGCCTTCTCGGCCAAAACGGCGGCCCAGACCGGGTCGGGTTCATCGATGCCGCGCGCCTGGCGCAGGGTGGCCACGTGGTCCACGTTGACGGATAGGCGTGCCAAGGGACTCTCCTTATTTAAGGGAGCCGGAGGAGCGGCGGGGATAGGCGCTCTTCTCCAGCAGTTGTTCGGTCAATTCTTCCATGGCCCGGGCCTGGGCGCGGTCTTGGGTGTGGTCGTGGCCCAACAGGTGCAGGACGCCGTGGATGATGAGGCGGTAGAGGTGCTCGCGTGGCTCCAGGTCGTTTTCTCGCGCCTCGCGCTGGGCGGTCTCCAGGGATACCACCACGTCGCCCAGGAGCCCGGGGGTCAGCCCGGCGTATTCGCCCTCGCCCTGGGCGAAGGAGAGCACGTTGGTGGGGCGCGGCTTGCCCAGGTATTGGCCGTTGAGCTGGGCTATGCCGGGGTCGTCGGTCAAAAGCAGGCTGAGTTCGGTCTGCTCAGCGCAGCCCAAGGCGGCCAAGACCCTTCGCAGGCGCGCCCTGATTGCCCGACGGTCGGGAGCCTCCCCCTTGGGCCTGATGCTTATCGCTATCTCCATGGCGTTTCTTGGCCTTGTCGTCGGTCTCCATCTGGGGGTATTCCACCCGCTGATGGAAGATGCCGGAGAGAATGGTGTAGAAGCTCTTGGCTATCTTGTGCAGGTCTTTAAGGGTCAGCTCGCACTCGTCCAGCTGGCCTTCGGAGAAGATCTTGTTGATCTGCTGCTGCACCAGGCCTTGCAGGCGGGCGGGGGTGGGGTTTTCCACGGCCCGGCTGGCCGCCTCCACGGTGTCGGCCAGCATGACCAGGCCGGCCTCGCGGGTCTGGGGCTTGGGCCCGGGATAGGAGAAGTCGCGGGGGTCGGGGTCGGGCTGGCCGGCGGCGCGGCGGGACTCCAGGGCCTTGTTGTAGAAGAAGGGTATGACCCGGTTGCCGTGGTGCTGGCCGATGATGTCCATGAGCGGCTGGCCCAGGCGGTGTTTGCGGGCCAGTTCCACGCCTTCTTTGACGTGGCTGATGAGAATCAGCGCGCTCATGGAGGGGGCCAGCTTGTCGTGGCGGTTGGGTCCGCCGCCCTGGTTCTCCACGAAGTAGGGGGCCTTCTTGACCTTGCCCATGTCGTGGTAGAGGGCGGCCACCTTGGCCAGCAGATGGTTGGCCCCTATTTCCTGGGCGGCGGCCTCCACCAGGGAGCCCACCACCAGGCTGTGGTGATAGGTGCCCGGGGCCTGCATCATCAATTCCTGCAGCAGGGGCTGGTCCAGGCTGGCCAGTTCCATGAGGCGTATGTCGGTGGTGTAGCCGAAGGTGATCTCCACCAAAGGGGCCAGTCCGGCGGCCAGCACCCCGGCCAAGAGCCCGCCCAGGCCGGCGGCCAGGATGGCCACGGGAAAGTCCCAGGAGAGAAGCCAGCCGCGCATGAGCGCCAGGCCGGTGATGACCAGCACCCCGGGCAGGGAGGCGCGCAGGCCGGCCTTGATGAGGGCAAACCGGGTGCGTCCGCCCTTGACGTAGTGGGCGGCCACCAGGCCGGTGATGAGGTAGAAGGCGAAGGCTCCGGCGCTGTCGGTCCAGATCAGGCAGGAGAGGAAGCTGCCGCCCAAGGCCACCAGCATGCCGGCCTGGGGGCGCAGGAAGAGCGCCACCAGCATGGGTCCGGCCGAGAGCGGGGTCAGATAGGCCAGGGCCTGGCGTCCCACGCTCTGCCAGTCGGCGGCCAGGGCCTGGGCGAAGACCTCGAAGCCCCGGGTGAGCCAGGCGGCCATGGTGACCAAGGTGGCCAGCAGGATCAGATCGCGCCCCTGGCCGCGTCCGCTGCCGGTGCAGGTCAGGCGGTACCAGGCGAAGAAGATGACGCGCAGGAACACGGCGGCCAGGGTGGCGGTGCCCAGCAGGGCGGGCAGGTTGGCGATGCGCCCGGTCTGGGGCACCACGGCCAGGGCCAAAAGCAGGCCCAGGCCGCCGGCCACCATCCATTCGCTGCGGCGCTGGCTGCCCAGGTATTGGCGCAGGGCGTCGTGGGCCTCTATCAACCTGGTCAGCAGGTCCCGGTAGCGTTTCTGGCGCTGGGGATCGGTGGGCACGGCCTTAAGGGGGGCGGGCTTTTCCTCGGCCATCTAGGCTCCTTCGCGATCATAGGCGCGTATTATCTGGCGCACCAGGCGGTGGCGCACCACGTCGGCCTCGCTGAACTCCACGAAGCCGATGCCCTCGATGCCGGTCAATATGCGCCGGGCCTCCACCAAACCGGAGCGGGCGCCCTGGGGCAGGTCCACCTGGGTCACGTCGCCGGTGATGACGGCCTTGGAGTCGAAACCCAGCCGGGTCAGGAACATCTTCATCTGTTCCCCGGTGGCGTTCTGGGCCTCGTCTAGGATGACGAAGCTGGCGTTCAAGGTGCGGCCGCGCATGAAGGCCAGGGGAGCCACCTCGATGACTCCCTTGCCCATGAGGCGGCCGGCCTTGTCGAAGTCCATCATGTCGTGCAGGGCGTCATAGAGGGGGCGCAGATAGGGGTTGACCTTCTCGGCCAGGTCCCCGGGCAGAAAGCCCAGCTTCTCGCCGGCCTCCACCGCCGGCCGTGCCAGCACGATGCGGTCCACCCGGCCCTTGACCAGGGCGTCCACGGCCATGGCCATGGCCAGATAGGTCTTGCCCGTGCCGGCCGGGCCGATGCCGAAGACGATGTCGTGGGTCCGCATGGCCTGGAGGTAGGCCTTCTGGGTCAGGGTCTTGGGGCTGATGATGCGTTTCTTGCCCGAGAGGTAGACCTGGTCCAGGAAGATGTCTTTGAGCTTGGCCGCGGGGTCGGCGGCCAGGATGCGGGCGGCGAAGTCCACGTCCATCTCGTAGACGGGATAGCCCTGGCGGATGAGCTCATAGAGCTCCTCCAGCACCGAGCGGGCCAGGGCCGCGCCCTCCTCCGGGCCTTCCAGGCTGACCTGGGAGCCGCGCGAACGGGCGCTGACCCCACTGACGGCGGCCACCTGTTTGAGATGGCTGCCCTGGGGGCCCAGCAAGGCCTTGGCCGCCTCGGGGTCGGCGAAGCTCAGTTCCACAAAAGCCAAAGGCTACCCTTTTCTCCCCGCGCTGGCCGTTAATCCGCCGGCCCGCCTTCCTGGCCAGCCGACGCCGCGCAAGGCGGCGGAGCATGTGTAATTTCGCTTGGGCAAGCTTTACCATACCCCACCCTGGGCCGGCAAGGGGC
>CAZLSD010000184.1:3976-6661 GCA_964561775.1 uncultured Desulfarculus sp.
CACAAACCCCCAACATGCTTGATATCGCGCTCATGGTCCTGCTGCTGGTCTTTGTCCTGCGCGGCCTCTTCCGGGGCCTGGTGCGCGAGGTCATGGGCCTGGCCGGGGTTTTGGCCGCGGTGCTGGCCAGCGCCGCCTATTTCCACCCCCTGGCCAATTTTCTGCGCCGGGTGATGGACGACGCCAGCGCCTGGTGGGACGCGGTGGCCTTCGCCGCCATCCTGGCCCTGGTCTTCGTGCTCTTCGTGTATCTGGGCGCGGCCCTGGCCCGGCTCATCCACCGGGGGCCCTTCTCCGGCCTGGACCGCCTGCTGGGCGCGGCCACCGGCCTGGTCAAGGGCGTGCTCATCTGCTATCTGCTCCTCAACGTGCTGCTCATGGCCCTGCCCGTGGGCATGCTGGTGAACCCCGGGCCGGAGAGCGCCAACCTGGTGAGCCGATCCTGGCTGGCCCCCCACGTGGTGCGCGCCGGCCGCTATCTGGTGGACCTGGTGCCCAGCGATCTGACCCGCGAGATGCAGGAGCGGGCCGGGCTCATCAAGCGCCAACTGGACCCCCGCCGCCCTGATCAGCCCTCTCCGCGATGAGCGCCCCGCCCGCCGAGGAAAACGCCGCCCTGGCCCTGGAGCGGCTCAGGGAGCTGATCCGACGCCTGCGCGCCCCGGACGGCTGCCCCTGGGACCGCGAGCAGACCCCGGCCAGCGCCTGCGCCTATCTGCTGGAGGAGGCCTACGAGGCCGTGGAGGCGGTGGAGAGCGCCGCCCCGGGCCAGGCCCGCGCCGAACTGGGCGATCTGCTCTTCCAGGCGGTCTTCATGGTCAACCTCTACGAGGAGCGGGGGCTTTTCAGCCTGGCCCAGGTCCTGGCCGAGGTGGAGGCCAAGATGCGCCGCCGCCATCCCCACGTCTTCGGCCCCGACCAGGCGGCCAGCCCCGAGGAGGTGCGCCAGCTGTGGGGGCGCATCAAGCAGCGGGAGCGGGAAGAGGCCGGCCAGGCCCCCCAGGGGCTCCTGGACAGCGTGCCCCTGGCCGCCCCGGCCCTGGTGCGGGCCTACCGCCTGGGGCAACGCGCGGCCCGCGTCAATTTCGACTGGCAGACCGCGCCCCAGGTATGGGACAAGGTGGGCGAGGAACTGGCCGAACTGGCCCAGGCCCAGACCCTTGAGGAGCGCCAGGACGAGCTGGGCGACCTGCTCTTCGCCCTGGCCCAGTGGGCCCGCCACCAGAACCTGAACCCCGAGACCGCCCTGCGCGCCGCCAGCCAGCGCTTCCAGGCCCGCTTCGCCTTCATGGAGGGCCTGGCCCGGCGGCGGGGCCTGGAGCTGGGGCGGCTGGACCCCGCCCAGTGGGACCAGTTGTGGGAAGAGGCCAAGGCCGGCCTGGCCTCCGCTCCCGGCGGGGCATAGCCCCGATCCCCTTCGGTTTTCCTAGGGATAACCGCTTGAAGATATAGGAGTTTAAGCGCTCTAACTCCCGGCATTTCCCTTGACAAGCCTCCGATGGCGGAGCTATAAACGCGGGTTAGAACCCAATCAAACCAGGTCTGGAACCTTTTTGTCTGTTTTTTGGTAACGGGAGGAGGGAGAGATCATCATGAAAAAGAGCATGCTGGTTATCATGGCCCTGGTGGCCGCCCTGGCCCTGGCCCTGGGCGGGGTCGCCTTCGCCGCCAAGACCAAGTCGGGCGAAGTGGCTGACGATCTCAAGATCGACAACACCAAGACCTTCGGCACCCTGACCAAGAGCCCGGTGGCCTTCACCCACACCAAGCACACCACCGATCACAAGGTCAAGTGCGACAATTGCCACCACGTCTACAAGGACAAGAAGCAGGTTTGGAAGGAAGGCGACAAGGTGCAGAAGTGCGCCGAGTGCCACACCTCCCCCAAGGAGAACCAGGGCGAGACCCTGAGCCTGATGAACGCCTATCACAAGAACTGCCGCGACTGTCACAAGGAGCAGAAGAAGGGCCCCGCCAAGTGCGACGAGTGCCATCCCAAGAAGTAGCGGCAGGCTAGACCAAGTCGCGTGAAGGTCCTGGGGGCCGGCTCGAGGGGAGCCGGCCCCCAGGTCTTTTGGGCCGCGCGCCACGGCGGGCGGCGCGGGCGTCGCCTGCACGCGAGGGAGCAAGGCTCCCTATTTGGCATCCGCTCCTAGCGCGAGGGCAAGTCCCGCCAGGCGATCATGCCGCCCAGGCTGGAGGCCTCCAGCACCGCCCGCATGATGGCCCGGGCGAAGCAGTCGGCCATGCCCTGGCCCAGTTCGTTGATGGCCGGGGCCGAGGGCGCGGCGAAAAAGCCCTGGCTGACCGGCAGGGGACGCTGGCCGGTGGCCAGGCAGAAGATGGTGTCGCCGTCGAACATGGTGTGGGCCGGGCGGATGGCCCGGGCCAGGCCGTCGTGGGCCATCTGGGCCAGCTTCAGGCACTGGACCTTGCTGAGCGCCGCATCGGTGGCCACCACCCCGATGGTGGTGTTCTGCCCGGCCTGGGGCGCGGGCGGGGCAGGCGGGGCCACCGCGCGTCCGGCGCGGCCAGCCAACTCGCCCCCCACCTCCAGCCTGGCCTCCCAGAACAGGCCGCTGGCCGGGTCGATGACCGCGCCCAGGGAGTTGACCGCCACCCCGGCGGCCACGGTGATCCCCGAATCCAGCGCCAGGCTGGCCTCGCCCCAGCCGCCCTTGATCC
>CAZLSD010000185.1:0-6650 GCA_964561775.1 uncultured Desulfarculus sp.
AAAGAGTAACGGAGGCGCGCGAAGGTTCCCTCAGGCTGATTGGAAACCAGCCGTCGAGTGTAAAGGCATAAGGGAGCTTGACTGCGAGACTGACAGGTCGAGCAGGTACGAAAGTAGGCCTTAGTGATCCGGTGGTCCCGTATGGAAGGGCCATCGCTCAACGGATAAAAGGTACGCCGGGGATAACAGGCTTATCTCCCCCAAGAGTTCACATCGACGGGGAGGTTTGGCACCTCGATGTCGGCTCATCGCATCCTGGGGCTGGAGCAGGTCCCAAGGGTTCGGCTGTTCGCCGATTAAAGCGGTACGTGAGCTGGGTTTAAAACGTCGTGAGACAGTTTGGTCCCTATCTGCTGTGGGCGGAGGAGATTTGAGGAGAGCTGTCCCTAGTACGAGAGGACCGGGATGGACGAACCTCTGGTGTTCCGGTTGTCGCGCCAGCGGCACCGCCGGGTAGCTATGTTCGGAAGGGATAACCGCTGAAAGCATCTAAGCGGGAAGCCCCCTCCAAGATTAGATCTCCCTCCTCTTCGGAGGCTGAAGGACCCTCGAAGACTACGAGGTTGATAGGCCGGAGGTGTAAGCGCAGCAATGCGTTCAGCTGACCGGTACTAATCGTCCGTGAGGCTTGGCCACTTTTAAAAAGTCTTTTGACGGGCTTTTCACGACTCAGCCAACACGTCGGATACGCGGTAAATTCTTACTCTATTTGGTTGCCCGGACACTGAAATACAGTTTCCGGTGGCGATAGCGAGGAGGCCACACCCGTTCCCATCCCGAACACGGAAGTTAAGCTCCTCAGCGCCGATGATACTGCGCTTTTCAAGTGTGGGAAAGTAGGACGCCGCCGGATTTTAAACACAAAGCCCTCCGTCAAGCTCGCTTGACGGAGGGCTTTACTTTTGTGAGAGCGCCCCAACGGGAGCCGTCGCGGTCCGAGGCCAGGGAGCGCTACCCGCTACCCGCTACCCGCTACCCGCTACCCGATCCGGCCAAGGAGCCGAGCTCCTCGGCTAGTCCAGGCGCACCAGCACCTTGCAGTTGTCTTCCAAAATGGCCTGGGGCGAGGCGAGCAGTTGGCGCAGTTCATCCAGTCCGGGCAGGACGCGGGTGACCAGGGCGTCCAGGGGCAGGCGTCCGTTCTGGTACAAGGAAAGAATCTTGGCGAAGGCCCCGCAAAGATGGCCGCGGCTGCCCACCAGGGTTATGGCGTTGGTGATCATGTGGTCCACGGCGTCCAGGACCAGGGGCTTGCCGCTGCGGGCCAAGAGGGCTATACGGGCGTTGGCTCCCAGGCGGCGGAATATCTGGCTTACGTTTTCCATGCGGCCGCTGGCCTCGATGAGCACGTCCACCGCTCCCGGCGGGTCGGCGAAAAAGTCGGCGGGGTCCCAGGCCTGGTCGCACCAGGGTTGGGCCAGACGGCGGCGGAAGGGCACCGGTTCCACCACGTGCACCCGCGAGGCCCCGAAGATGCTCTTGCTGAGCATGGCGGTGAAAAGCCCGATGGGGCCGGCTCCGAAGACCACCACCACATCGCCGCCGCTGATACGGGTGTTCTCGCAGGCCACATAGGCCACCCCGGCCGGCTCCACGCAAGCGGCGGCGCGGTAATCCTGCTCGCCTCCGCTCAAAAAGCTGACGTCATGGGCCAGCATGGCCGGCACATCCACCACGTTGCCAAAAAGCCCGTCTTTTTCCAGCCCCAGCAGCTTGGCCAGGCGGCACTGGTTGAACTGGCCCCGGCGGCAGACCTCGCACCAGTGGCAGACGATGATGGACTCGAAGGTGACCAGGGCTCCGGGGCTAAGGTGCTTGACCGCTTGGCCCACCTCCAGCACCCGGCCCACGCCCTCGTGGCCGATGACCCGGCCCTGGGGCGGGATGGTGGCCGGGGCCGAGCAGCGCACGTAGCCGGTCAGGGGATCGCTTTCCACCAGGTGCACGTCGGTGCCGCAGACCCCGGCGTAGATCATGGACACCCGGATATCCTCGGGGTCCAGGGGGCCAAGCTCCCGGCTCTCCACGCTCAGGCTGGGGTTGCGGTAAATCTGATGGGGTCCGGGATTGGCCACCCCGGCCAGGGGGGCTTCCTGGGCGCGCACGACGAGCACCTGGGTCTGCATATCTGGTCTCCGGAGGCCTAGACGGTGGGGGTAAACTGGCGCAGGTAGGCCAGGAGATCGGCCACCTCGTCCAGGGTGAGCTGCTGTTGGCTGTCAGACAGGGCCAGGGCCGGGTTGTAATGGGCCTCAAACATCAGGCCGTCCGCCCCCGCCGCCAGGGCCGCCCGGGCTATGGGCTTGATGATGTCCTTGCGCCCCAGGGCGTGGCTGATGTCCACGATGACCGGCAGGAAGGTCTCTTGCTTGAGGATGGGCACCGCCGAGATGTCCAGGGTGTTGCGGGTCCAGGTCTCGAAGGTGCGGATACCCCGCTCGCAGAGGATTACCTGGTGGTTGCCGCGCACGTAGATGTACTCGGCGGCCAGCACGAACTCCTCCATGGTGGCCATCATGCCTCTTTTCAGCATGACCGGCTTGTGGTGGCGGCCCAGCTCCTTCAAGAGCGCATAGTTGAACATGTTGCGGGTGCCCACTTGCAGGATGTCGGCGTAATGGGCCACCAAATCCACGTCGCGCACCGAGAGCACCTCGGTGATGACGGCCATGCCCAGTTCATCCGCCACCTGGCGCATGATCTTGAGCCCCTCCTCCTCCAGGCCCTGGAAGCTGTAGGGGCTGGTGCGGGGCTTGAAGGCCCCCCCGCGCAGCAGGTTGACGCCCAACTTCTTGAGCCCCTGGGCGGTCAGTTGCATCTGTTCCAGATTCTCCACCGCGCAGGGTCCGGCCATGATGACAGGGGCTTCTCCACCGATTTTCACCCCCGCAACCTCCACTACCTGGTCGTGGCTGTTGGGCAGGCGGTTGACCTTGAGCTTGGCCCGGGTCTCCAGGCCCATCTCCTCCACCGAGGCGCGGAACACCTGCTTGAACAGTTGTTTCATCTGGTCCTGGGGCATGGGGCCGGTGTTGGCGGCCAGCACGTCCCGCAGCATCTCGCCTTCGCGCACGGGGTCGAAATGCACCAGGCCCAGCTTGTCCTTTACTTCGCCTATCTGGTTGGAAATGCTGATGAAGATGTTGAAGTCCTCCATCAAGCGCAGGTTGTGGGCTGTCATGCGGGCGCGCAGTTCGGCCAACTGGTCTCTAAGTTCCTGCTCGGTCATGATGTTCGCGACCTTTCCGGGAGCCTGGCCAGAGAGCCGGTTCCCCAAGAATCACCGCGTTTGTGCCTCGATCTAATCATTATCCCACCAGCCAGCCCGCGCGGGCGGGAAGAAACACAAAGAAAGAGATTTCCCACCGCTTGCACAACCCGTGACAGCTTGGCTGTCACACCGCTTGCACGGGCGGTGAGGGTTGCCTCAGCCATTTCCGCGCAAGCGGATGCGCCAGCCAAGCTGGCGGGGGTTGTGCCCGGCGGGGAGCGAGAGCGACCCGTGCGAAACGCTCTTTGGCTCTCCCGCGATCCCCAACTTGCCTCCAAGTAAGCAAGGGGATTTCCTGGCCCCCCTCACCCTGCCCTCTCCCCCCTGAAGGGGGGCGAGGGAAAGATTGCCCCATATCGGGCTCGCTGGTTCATCGAGCGGGAAGGCTGAATCTTTCCGTGATCCCCTCCCAACGGGAGCCGGTCCCGCCCGATCAAGCGTTAGCCTCGCCCGACCCGCTATGCCCGCGGTGGCTCACCGCCGCTGTCCTGCAGGGTGCGCCAGAGGACCTTGCCCGCGCTGGAGCGTGGCAGGGCCTCGATGAACTCGTATTGCTTGGGCACCTTATAACGGGCCAGGCGCTCTTCCAGATAGCGGCGCAGGTCGCGGGGCTTGGCTTCCTGGCCGGGCTGGAGCACCACATAGGCCCGGGGCATCTCACCGTGGCTGGGGTCGAAGGCGCGCACGACCGTTGCTTCCAGCACGGCGGGGTGGCTGGCCAGGGTCTCCTCCACCTCGGTGCAGAAGACCTTTAGCCCGCCTACTTTAAGCATACGGGCCTTGCGGTCCTGGAAGTGGAAGAAGCCGTCCTGGTCTATCTTGACCAGGTCGCCGCTCATGAACCAGCCGTCGCGCAGGGTCTTGGCGGTTTCCTGCTCGTTGGCGAAATATCCGGTGATTACGCCGGGCCCGCGCACCCACATGTCGCCCAGTTGGCCGGGGCCGACTTCCTGGCCGTCCTCGCCGATGGCTTTGATCTCATAGCCAGGGCAGGGCTTGCCCATGGAGCCGGGTCGGAATTGTTCATGCAGGGGGAAGGCCAGGGCGATGCCGGTGGTCTCGGTGCTGCCCCAGACGGGGGTGAGGCGGGCGTTGAAGCGCTCCTGAAAGCGGCGGGCCAGTTCGGCGTTCACGTGCATGCCGCCGCTTTCGGGGGCGCGCAGGGAGGCCAGGTCCGAGCCCTTGACGTCGCCGGAGCGCACCAGGGTCTCGTAGATGGCGGCCACGGCCATCATGGCGCTGACCTGGTTGTCGCGTATGGTGGCGGCCAGGGAGGCGGGATAGATGCCCTCCACCAGGGCCGAGGCCCCACCCAGGTAGAGGGCTCGGGCGAAGAGTTCATGGGGGTGGGCCACCACGGGGAACATGCAAAGGTGCACGTCGTCGGGGCGCAGGTCCAGGGCGGCCACGGCGGCCTGGGTGTTGGCCAGGATGTTCAAGTGGGTGGTGATGGCTCCCTTGGGCAGGCCGGTGGTGCCGGAGGTGAAGTTCAGGTAGGCCGGTTCCTCGGGGCTCAGGGCCAGTTGGGGGTCGGCTCCGCCTTTGGCGCAGAGGCGTTCCCAGGAGGGATGGGGTCCGTCCGGGCAGTCGCCCACCACCACGATGTTCTCGGGCGGGCAGGGCAATTGCAGGCCCATGAGCTGGGGCAGGAACTTGTCTTGCACCAGCAGGGCGGCGGGGCTGGTGAAGTCCAGTACGTATTGCAGATAGACTGCGGGCTGGTTGTAGTCCAGGGGGAAGGCCACGCCGCCGGCCATGACCGCGCCCAAGAAGCCCAGCACGGCCTCGGGACTGCGCTCCAGCATGAGGCCCACGCGCTGGCCCCAAGCCAGGCCGTGGTCCAGTAGAAAGGCGGCCAGGGCCGAGGCGCGCTCATGGGTCTCGCCCCAGGAAAGGCGGCGGGCGCGGTGGCTGACAAAGAGGCGTTCCGGCTGGCGGCTGGCGAAGTAGCGCAGCTGCTCGGGCAGGGTGGCGCCGGGAAAGTTGCTGGGTCGCTCGTCAATCATGGTTGTGCTCAGCCTGCGATGAAGTCCGGGGCGCGTCCAATCATGTGGGGGGGCACGGGCAGGCCCATCTGGGTCAGGATGGCTGGGGCAATGTCGGTGATGGCCAAGGGGCCGCACTGACCCTGGCCAGGGCGGGCCGGGTCATAGTGGATGAACAGCCCCTGCTGGGCGTGGTTGGCGTCGTCGGGGCCGGTGTCGTTGGCAAAGGTGTAGAGGCCGGGATGCCCCAGGCTGCCCACGGCGCGCCAGTCCAGGTTGCCAAAGTAGACGATGAGATCAGGGGCCACGCCCCGGCACTCGCGGTAGAGCTCCTGGGGCTTGAAGGCGCGAGTGCCCATGGGCTGGCCTTCATGATCCACGACGGCCTCCAGGCGGGCGATTAGCTGATCGCGGAAGGATTCGTACTCGCCAGGGGGTATGACGCCTTGCGGCTCGCGGCCGGAGACGTTGAAGAAGAGCCGGCCATAATAGCCGCCGCCGCCCCAGACCTTGGTGCGGCTCCAGTCCACCTCGCACTTGTCGATGTTAACCAGGCCCGGGGGCTGGGATTTCAAGGTGAGCAGGCCCTCCTGGATGAGCCATTCATTGACGCAGAAGCCGCCCACCATGTTCTGGGCCCCATGGTCGCTGACCACGAAGACGGCGGTGTCCTGGTCCAGCATATTGAGCACCCGGCCCAGGTGGGCGTCCAGGGACTGATAGTAATCGTGAATGGCGTTGCGATAGGGGTTGTCCGGGTCGTGGCGGGGGTGGCTGGGGTCGTGGTGCCGCCAGAGGCCATGGTGGATGCGGTCCACGCCTATCTCCACGAACATGAAGAAGTCCCAGGCCTGTTTGGCCAAGAGATGCTCTATGAGGGCGAAATGGCTCTGGGTCATGGCCCGGAGCTGGTCAAGCAGATAGGTCTTGTCCTCGGTGCGGAAGTTTTTCACGTCCACCAGGTACTCGCCGACCGTGTTCTTGATCTCGGCGCTCAGCTCGGGGGGCCAGGTGTAGGGCTTGTCCGTGCCGGGGGTGAGGAAGCAGCCCACCTGGACCCCGTTGACCGGGCGGGGGGGATAGGATGGCGGCACGCCCAACACGGCCACGGACTTGCCGGCCTCGCCCAGGATGTCCCAGACCCAGGGCTCCTTGATGGCGGTGGCGTTGGCGATGGTCATGGGGCGGTAGGAATGGTCGGGGCGGTTGTGAAAGCCGTAGAGCCCCAACTGGCCGGGGTCCTGGCTGGTGAGCATGGCGGCCCAGGCCGGCACGGTGATGCAGGGGATGGTGCTGGTCAAGCGGCCGAAGCTGCCCTGGTCCATGAGGCGGTTCAGGTTGGGCAGCTGGCCCCGCCAGCGCTCGAAGACCAGGCTGGGCTCCATGCAGTCCAT
>CAZLSD010000186.1:0-6640 GCA_964561775.1 uncultured Desulfarculus sp.
CCCCCGGCCCCCGTGCCGCCCCACCGGGCCAGGCTGGTGCGCAGCCTTTCAGCCTCCCTGACCGCGGCCCTGGAGCAATACCTGAACAGCCAGCCCGCGGGCTGCCCGCCCACGGTTTGCGCCGCGGAGTCCGCCGCCCCGGCGGAGGGCAGGCGCGCATGAGCCAGCCCCTGGTCCATCTGGTGGCCGCGGCCCGGCCCAATTTCATGAAGGTGGCCCCCCTGTGGCACGAGCTGGCCCGCGCGGACTGGTGCCGGCCGCTTCTGGTACACACCGGCCAGCACTATGACCACAACATGTCCCAGGCCTTCCTGGACGACCTGGAGCTGCCCCCGCCCCATCTGCGCCTGGGGGTGGGCTCGGGCAGCCACGCCCAGCAGACCGCCGCGGTGATGGTGGCCTACGAGGCCGAACTCATCAAGTCGCCGCCGGCATGGGTGGTGGTGGCCGGGGATGTCAACTCCACCCTGGCCTGCACCCTGGCCGCGGTCAAGCTGGGCGTCAAGGTGGCCCATCTGGAAGCGGGCCTGCGCAGTTTCGACCGCACCATGCCCGAGGAGATCAACCGGGTGGCCACCGACGCCCTGGCCGACCTGCTCTGGACGCCCAGCCCCGACGCCGACCAGAACCTGGCCCGCGAGGGGGTGGAGCCGGCCCGCGTCGAGCGGGTGGGCAACATCATGATGGATAGCCTGGAGCGGCAGCGCCCGGCCATAGAGGCCCAGCGGGCCTGGCGGCGCTGGGGGCTCACGCCGGGCGGCTACGCCCTGGCCACCCTGCACCGGCCGGCCAACGTGGACGACCCCCAGATTCTGGCCCAACTGCTGGAGACGCTAGGCCAGTTGGCCCGCCAGACGCCCCTGGTCCTGCCCCTGCACCCCCGCACCAGCGCCCGCATCGCCCAGTTCGGCCTGCAAGGACTGCTCAGCTCCAGCCCTGGCCTGCTCACCTGCCCGCCCCTGGGCTACCGGCCCTTCATGAGCCTGCTCATGGGCGCGCGTCTCGCCGTCACCGACTCGGGAGGCCTGCAAGAGGAGACCACCTACCTGGGCATACCCTGCCTGACCCTGCGCCCCAACACCGAGCGCCCCATCACCATCAGCCAGGGCAGCAACCGGCTGGTGGAGCCGGAGACCCTGCTGGAGGCCGCCGCCCAGGCCCTGGCCGGGCGCTGGCCGGCCGGGCGCAGGCCCGAGCTGTGGGACGGCCGCACGGCCGCACGGGTGGCCGCCTCCCTGCGCCGGCGTCTGGGGGGCGTTGCCAGCGGAGCCTCGGCCTTGGGCCCCGCCCGGCAAGAGCTGGCCGCCGCCGCCAGCCTGGCCTGAGGGCGGCCTTTGCCGCCGCCCGCGGGCCTCTGTGTTATCATTAGAGAATGGCGCGGAGTTGGACCTTGCGGCGCGGAGGGCTTTCCATGCACGGGATTCTACCCCTGATGACCCTGGCCATTTGCCTGGCAACGGCCGCCGGGGCCTGGGCCTTGAGCGCCGATGAGGTGATCAGGCTCAAGCAGGCCGGGGTGAGCGACGAGACCATCCACAAAATGATGGAGCAGGAGCGCGCGGCCGGGCAGGGCGGGACAGCCCCGCGCGCCGACAGCGGCCCCGTGGTGGAGACCAAGGACGAGGTGATCTTCCGGGCCGGCCAGAACACGCCCGAGGAGAACCGGCGTTTCGAGGAACGGGAGCGGCAGAAGGAGGATCGCAGCCTGGAGGCCCTGCGGGGGGTCATCATCGATCAGCGGCGACCGGCGGCCACGGGTCAGGGGCAGACGCAGGGGCAGACACAGGGGCAGACGCAGACGCAGGGGGGCAAGTAGGGGCTAGGCCTGGCCGCTCTGGGGGATGTAGTCGCCCCGGTTGAACTTGATGCTCTCCACCATGGCCGTAACCGCCACTTCCTGCAGGATGCCGTAGAGCTGGTCGCCGGGGTCCAGGCTGTTGAGCACCCCGGCCAACTCGCGCACCTCGCCGTCCAGGGACTGCACCAACTGGGAGACCTGCTTGAGGGACTTGCCCTGGTCGCCCAGCATCTTCTCATAGTCCTCCAGCAACTCCAGGGTGCGCTCGGCGCGCATCAGGCCTTCGGTCTGGGCGGGACTAAGCTCCTGCTCCTGGCCGGGCTGGACCGGCTTGACGTTTTGCAGGCTGGCCAGAGGGTCGAAGGCCGGGGCGGCGGCCTGGCTGGCGGCCGGCGCGGCAGAGCCCTCCACCTGGGCGGCGGCCTGGTCCAGAAGCTTCTGGAAGGCGTCCTTGTCGCCCTTGACGCCGGAGGCGGAGGAGGCGGAAGCGGCAGGCGTCTGGCCTGGATTGATCTTGTCTATGCTGGTCATGTTCCTAGCGCTCCCATCCTTGGCTGCTTTCTAGGATTATAGGGTGGCCGGGGCGCGGGGGCAAGACCCGGCAGTTGCCGCTCTTATCGGCAGGCGCTCAGCGGGGCTTGACCGAAAAATGCGCCGCCTAAAGGTTTTTGGGCCGGGCCTAATCCATCCCCGCCAGGGCCGCCAGCAGCTGGCCGCCGCTGCGCATCTGCAAAGAGGCCAGGACCAGCAGGGCCAGGTTGTTGAGGCCGTGCAGCAGGGCCAAGCCCCGGCGGGGGCTCCTGGACCCGGCCAGGACCAGGCCGCTCATCAGCCCCAGCCCCAGCAGGGGCAGCATGATCAGCCCCACCAGGGCGTGTTCGCCAGTCACCAGCCAGTCCTGCCAGACCAGGCGCACCACCAGCAGCCCCCCCAGCAGCCCGGCCAGCATCAGGCCCAAGCCCAGCTTGCCCCAGAACACGTGGCGAGGGCGCTTGAAGACCATGCGCCGCTTGAGGTGCAGGGTGGCTATGCGCGGCCAGGCCAGGACCAGGGCCCAAAGGGCCAGGGCGGTGGCGGCCATCTGCAGGATGGGATGCACATACAGCATGGGCGGGCCTCCGGCGGCTGGTTCCGCCAGACGGGCGGAACCCTCTATTGATACCAGCATGCAGGCCGCCCGGGCTCCGGGTCAAGGCCGGCGTTTTTTTTAATCATGCCCGCGGGCGCATGGGTTATATTTTTCATATGCGCCATGATGCAATACGCACCACCTGCCAGCCCGGAAATAGAGCCAGGAAGCCATGCAGATAACCGCCAGACAGCAGCAGGATCAGATGCTGGTTTTATTGGGGGGACGTCTTGATGAAAAGGGCGCGGACCAGCTGCGCCAGAGCCTGCCCGCCAGCAAACTAAGCGGCGTCAAGACGCTTAGCTTTGATTGCACCAACCTTCAGTACATCAGCAGCATGGGCATCGGCCTGCTCATGAGCTATCACAACTCCCTGGCCAGCCGGGGGGGCAAGGCCTGCCTAGAAAACGTGCCCAAGGACATGCACCGGCTTTTTCAGACCCTCAAGCTGGACCAAGTGCTGCATATTACGCCCAAGGTCTGAAAGATGCGTTGTCAGGGGGCTTGCCCCGGCCAGGGGCGGGCTTATATTTGTCTTCAAGAGGGCTGGACGCCTCGGCCGGTCACGATTACCACCGCCTTATTCCGGTGAAGGAGCAAGCAAGATGGGCAAGAAAAAACACATCGAGGTCCGGGCCGAATGTCCGGCCTGCGCCTGCGGCGACATTTCCTTTATTCCGCCGGAGAAGATGCGCGAGAAGTTCATCGGCGACGAGAAGGAGATCGACATCCTCTGCCCCATGTGCGGCACCAAGCACAAGGGAGCCGTGATCGAGAAGGAAGACTAGCCCAAGCTCAAGGCCGGGCGGACGCCCCGCCTGGCTCGGGCCATAACGATCGCCACCGGCGCGGCTTGAGGGGGCCAGGGCCTTGCTCAGCCGCGCCTTTCTTGCGCCCTGTTTCCGAAAGGACCAGCCCATGCCCAACCGCCTGGCCCAGGAAAAAAGCCCCTACCTGTTGCAGCACGCCCACAATCCCGTGGATTGGCTCCCCTGGGGCGACCAGGCCCTGGCCCTGGCCCTGGAGTTGGACAAGCCCATCTTTCTCTCCATCGGCTACGCCACCTGCCACTGGTGCCACGTCATGGCCCACGAATCCTTCGAGGACCAGGAGGTGGCCGCCCTGCTCAACGAGCACTTCGTGCCGGTCAAGGTGGACCGCGAGGAACGCCCCGATCTGGACGGGGTCTACATGAGCGTCTGCCAGGCCCTGACCGGCAGCGGCGGCTGGCCGCTCACGGTCTTCCTCACTCCCCAGGGCCGCCCCTTCCATGCCGGCACCTATTATCCCAAGCACTCCGGCCTGGGCCGCCCCGGGCTGATGGAGATCCTGCCCCAGATCGCCCGTCTGTGGCGCGAGCAGCGCGAGAAGGTGCTGGAGACCAGCGGCCACATAATCCAAGCCGTGAACGCCAGACCCGCCGGGGCCGGCGGCGAACTGGACGACAAGGTCATGGAGAAGGCCTACTACGCCCTGGAGCAGGCCTTCGACCCCAAGCACGGCGGTTTCGGCAAGGCCCCCAAGTTTCCCACTCCCCATCACCTCAACTTCCTGCTGCGCTGGCAGATCCGCCAGCCCCCCCGGCGCGCCGGGGTGATGGTGGAAAAAACCCTGGACGGGATGCGCGCGGGCGGCATCTTCGATCACCTCGGCCTGGGTTTCGCCCGCTATTCGGTGGACGAGCGCTGGCTGGCGCCCCACTTCGAGAAGATGCTCTATGACCAGGCGCTGTTGGCCCTGGCCTACCTGGAGGCCCACCAGCAAAGCGGTGAGACCCGCCACCTGCAAACCGCCGCCGATATATTCACCTATGTGCTGCGCGACATGACCCACCCCCAGGGCGGCTTCTTCTCGGCCGAGGACGCCGACAGCGAGGGCAAGGAGGGGCTCTTCTACCTCTGGACGCCCCTGCAGGTGAACCAGGTCCTGGGGCCGGAGCTGGGCGATCTGTTCTGCCGCTTCTACGACATCGGCCCGGCGGGCAACTTCGAGCACGGCATGAGCATCCCCCACCTGACCCGCTCGGTGGAGGCCTTCGCCCAGGCCCGCGGCCTGGAGGCGGCCCAGGTGGAGGCCGACCTGGCCCAGGCCAGGGGCCTGCTCTTCGCCGCCCGCGAAGGCCGCGTCCACCCCCTCAAGGACGACAAGATTCTCTCCGCCTGGAACGGCCTGATGATCGCCGCCCTGGCCAAGGGGCACGCCGTGGCCGGCCGCCCCGACTGGCTGCAAGCCGCCCAGGCCGCCGCCCGCTTCATCCTGGCCAACCTGAGCGACCCCCAGGGCCGCCTGCTCCGGCGCTGGCGCGACGGCCACACCAGCGGCCAAGGCTTCCTGGACGACCACGCCTTCTTCGTCTGGGGACTCTTGGAGCTGTATCAGGCTGATCAGAACCCGGCTTGGCTGGAACAGGCCTTGCGCCTGACCGCCCTCATGGAGCGCCATTTCGCCGACGAACTGCACGGCGGCTACTACTACGCCGCCCACGACGGCGAGGCCCTGTTCATGCGCGAGAAGGACATCTACGACGGGGCCATGCCCTCGGGCAACTCGGTGGCGGCCCATAACCTGCTGCGCCTGGCCCGCCTGACCGGAGACCCCACCTGGGAACGCAAGGCCATGAAGCTCTTCAAGGCCTTCGCCGGCCAGGTGCGCCAGGCTCCCCAGGCGCACACCCACCTGCTCTGCGCCCTGGACTACGCCCTGGCCCCTGGCCGCGAGGTGGTCATCGCCGGCGACCCCGCCGACCCCCGCACCCAGGCCATGCTGCGCGCGGCCCTGGCCTCCTTCCGGCCCGACCTGACCCTGCTGCTCAACTCGCCCGGCCCGGCTGGCGAGCGCCTGCGCGGCCTGGCCCCCTACACCCGAGGCATGGACCCGGTGGGCGGAGCTCCGGCCGCCTATGTCTGCCAGAACCACGCCTGCCAGCGCCCGGTCACCACGGTGGAGGAGTTGAACGCCCTGCTGGCCTCGGCGGAGACGGCATGAGCCCCTCCCGCCTCAAGCAGGTCCGCCACGACTTCCCCGCGCCCCTGCTGCCCGGCCGCCTGTTGCGCCGCTATAAGCGCTTCCTGGCCGATATCGAGCTGGATCAGGGCGGCCAAGTCACCGCCCATTGCCCCAACTCCGGCTCCATGCTGGGCTGCCTGGCAGACCACGCGCCGGTCTATGTGAGCCATCACCCCTCGCCCAGCCGCCGCACCGCTCACACCTGGGAGATGATCCACATCAACGGCGACTGGGTGGGCGTCAACACCGGCCTGCCCAACCAGCTGGCCGCCAAAGCCGCCCAACTGCGAGCCCTGCCCATCTTCAAGGGCGCGCGCCAAGTGCAAAGCGAGGTGCGTATCAACCCCCACACCCGCCTGGACCTCTTGGTCCAGCGCGCGCAAGGCCCCCTCTACATCGAAGTAAAAAACGTCACCCTGGTGGAGAACCACACCGCCATCTTTCCCGACTCAGTCACCGCCCGGGGCGCCAAGCACCTGCAAGAGCTAATGGCCCTGCACGCCCAAGGCCTGGACACGGCCATGCTCTACGTCATCCAGCGCTCCGACGCCGACTCCTTCGCCCCCGCCCAGGCCATCGATCCCGTCTACGCCGCCCTGCTGGCCCAAGCCCTGGCCCAGGGCGTCACCGCCATCGCCGTGCAAGCCCGCGTCACCCCCCAAAGCATCTGGCTTGAACGCACCCTGCCCGTGCGGGTGGGGTAGGAG
>CAZLSD010000187.1:0-6610 GCA_964561775.1 uncultured Desulfarculus sp.
GGCCAGGCGCTGCATGAGCAGGCCGTCCTCGTCGAACCAGCGTGGCAGCAGCCCGCCCAGGAAATAGCCTTTGGCCCGCAGCGCCTCCACCGCCCAGCCCACCTGGGGCCGGGCCAGGGGCAGCCATATCTGCCGCACCGCCACCCCCTGGGCGTCGGCCTGCCGCTCCAGCGGCTCCAGGGCCTGGGCCAGGTCCGCGCCCAGCTCCCAGGCCGTGATCCGGCTCACCTGGGCGAAGTCGTAAACCTCCATGGCCAGACGCGAGGCCGGCTGGGCGGGCCGCTCCAGGCTGGCGCTTTCCAGGCTTCGCTGCTCCAGCAGGCCCTCATAGATGAAGCGCAGGCCCTCGGCGTAGACCGGGGGCAGATATACCGTGTGCGGATGGGCGGCCAGGCTTTGGTAGCCAAAAAGCGAGGAGACCCGGCCCGAGGCGCTCTGCTCCTGCTCATAGGCCTGGGCGGGCATCAGGTCCGGTTCCAGGCCCATGGTGATGTTGCCCAGGCTCACGGCCGTCTTCTGGGTGAACAGATGGTTGCACACGTGCTCGCCGTAGACGCCCTCGCCCCCGAAGACGGGTACGGCCTGAATGCCAGTCGCCACCATGCGGCTGAAGAGCTTGGCCGTGTTGCGGTAGGCGGGCAGCACCATGGCCGCTCCGCCCTCGTAGACCTTGGGACAGGGGGCGATCCGGTACATGGCGTTGTGACCCACGATGTCGCCCTTGGGCGTGCGCGCCACCGCCGAGATTATCTCGCCGTTCTGGTTGGCCTGGATGAGGGCCTGGGGGTCGTAGTAGGTCTTCACTGGATAGCCTTGGCCATAGATCGTCCGGAACAGGGCCGCCACGCCTGGCGCGTCCTGGGGGCGCATGAGCCCCACCTCCACATCTTGCCCCGCTTCGATGAGGTTGGCCTCGATTTCCGTCATGACGCTCCGCTCCTATTGAATATTGGCCGCCGTACTGGGCTGGATTCTAGCACGTCTGGGCCAGAGGGCGAAAAACGCCGGACAGTGGTTGACACCAGCGCCCTGGACTAGAATAGTGGGCGACACGAAACCATAACCCGCCGGCGATGGGAACCAAGGCATGCAGCGCGACCTGACCAGGATGAGTGAAATCGAACACGACCTGGTGGTGGTGGGCGCGGGCATCCATGGCGCGGCCGCGGCCTGGGAAGCCGCCCGCCGGGGCTTGTCCGTGGCCCTGGTGGAGCGCGGCGATTTCGGCGGCGCCACCTCGGCCAACAGCCTCAAGGTCCTGCACGGCGGCTTCCGCTATCTGCAATCGGCGGACATCGGCCGCCTGCGCCTGTCCAGGGCCGAGACCCTGAACCTGCTGGGCCTGGCGCCCCACCTGACCCGGCCCTTGCCCTGTCTGCTGCCTCTGCACGGCCGGGGCAAGGAAAGCCCCCTGCTCATGGGCCTGGCCACCAGCCTCTTCAACCTGCTCAGCGGCGACTCCACCCGGGGCCTGGCCCGCAGCCACGTCCTGCCCCCGGCCCGCCTGGTCCCAGGGCGTGATTTGGGGCTCTGGGCCGCCCCGGAGCTGCTGGCCGGAGCCCAGGCCGGGGCCCTGTGGTACGACGGCCTGGTCCTGGACAGCGAGCGCCTGGCGCTGGCCTTTATCCGCTCCGCGGTGAAGCTGGGGGCCTTGGCCGCCAACTACGCCCCGGCGCGCGGCCTGGAGCTGGCGGGCCACCGGGTGGCCGGGGTATGGGTGGAGGACCTGGAGGCCGGCGGGCGGCATCTGCTGCGGGCCAAGGCCGTGCTGGCCAGCGCCGGGGCCTGGACCAATCCCCTGTGTGGCATCGCCGAGCCCTCGCCCCGTCTGGCCCTGGCCTACAACCTGGTGCTGGCCCGCGAGAGCGGCCCGGCCGCCGTGGCGGTGCGCTCGCCCAGCGGCCCGGAGGACGACCCGGTCTGCGGCGGCGGGCGCTACATGTTCATGGCGCCCTGGCGCGGCCACACCCTGCTGGGCACATCCTATCGCGCCTGGGATCAGGAGCCGGACCAGGCCCGGCCCCAGGCCGCCCACCTGGACGCCCTGCTGGCCGAGTTCCAGGCCGCCTGCCCCCAGCTCAAGCTCTCCGCCCGGGAAGTGACCTTCTTCCACTGGGGGCTCTTGCCCCTGGCCCAGCCCGGCCGCGTCCCGGCTGGCGGCGGCCTGGCCAGCCGGCCCCTCATCTGGGACCACGCCTCCCGGGGCGGACCCCAGGGCCTCTTTTCCCTGCGCCCGGTCAAGTTCACCACGGCCCGGGCCTTGGCCCAGCGCGCGGTGGAGATGGTCTGCCGCCATCTGGGGCGGGGACAGGCCCCCAGCCGGGGCCTGGACGGGTTCCTGTGGGGCGGCGGCCCTCTGCCCGCCCAGGACGAGGAGATCATGAGCGCGCTATCCTCGGCCAAGGCCGCCCACCTGGTGGAGGAATACGGCAACGCCGCCGCCGAGGTGGCCGGGTTGGGCCTTGATGATCCCGAGCTGCGCCAGCCCCTGAGCCCGGAATCACCATACTTGGGCTGCCAGGTGGCCCATGCCGTGCGCCGGGAGATGGCTCTGCGCTTAAGCGACCTGGTCCTGCGCCGCGCCAGCCTGGGCAAGGCCGGCCAGCCCTCATCGGAGGCCCTGGAGGCCGCCAGCCGGATCATGGCCCGCGAGCTGGGCTGGGACGAGGCCCGCCGCCAGAGTGAAGTGAAGCAGGTGCGGGCGGTCTATGCCCCCCTGGCCCAGTTGCACGCCATGGAGTCCGCCACATGAGCCAGCCCGCCCTGCCCCGCGAGACCCCGGATATCGAGAGCTCCAGCGAAGACTATGCCAGCCGCTTCGCCGGTCCGGTGGGGAAATGGTTCTTGGAGGTGCAAAGCCGCCTGACCCTGGAGCTGCTCTCGCCCTGGCCCGGGGCGCGGGTGCTGGAGGTGGGCGGCGGCCACGCCCAACTGGCCGGCCCCCTGACCCGGGCCGGCTATCAAGTTACCGTCACCGGCAGCCATCCCAGCTGCGCCGCGCGCCTGGCCCGCCAGCTGCCGGCGGAGGCCTTGCGCTTCGTCACCTGCGATCTGACCCGTCTGCCCTTTGCCGACCGCAGCTTCGAGGTGGTCACGGCCTATCGCATGCTGGCCCACCTGGAGCGCTGGCCGGAGTTTCTGGCCGAGCTGTGCCGGGTGGCCAGCCAGGCCGTGCTGGTGGACTATCCGGAGACCAGAAGCTTCAACATCATCGCCGAGCGCCTGTTCGCGGCCAAGCTGGCCGTGGAAAAAAACACGCGGCAATACAAGTGCTTCCATGGTAAACAATTGCGCGCGGTCCTGGCCGGGCAGGGCTGCGGGGGGTTTACGACCCGGCCCCAGTTTTTCTGGCCCATGGCCGTGCACCGGGGCTTGGGCCGGGCTGGCCTCAGCCGGGGCATGGAAGGGCTGGCCGGGGCCTTGGGGCTCAGAAGCCTCTTGGGCTCTCCGGTGCTGCTCCTGGCCCGGCGTGAGGGTTGAGGGGGGATACTTACCCCTCTCCTTCCGTTAGGGAGACCATCCCCTCCGTCTGTTTCTCCGTCTAGGGAGTCCCTATCGTTGCGCATCCTGCTCTTGGCCCCCCAGCCCTTTTTTCAGGAGCGAGGCACCCCCATCGCGGTGCGTCTGCTCTGCGAGACGCTCTTGGAGGCGGGCCACCAGGTGGAGATACTCACCCTGCACGAGGGTGAGGACCCGGGGCTGCCCGGCCTGGTCATTCATCGCATCGCCGCGCCCTGGGGGGTCACGGGCATAAAGCCCGGCTTCTCGGGCAAGAAGCTGCTCTGCGACCTGGCCCTGGCCCGCCGGGCCTGGCGATTGACCGGCCAGCGGCGCTTTGACCTGGCGCATGCCGTGGAGGAGAGCGCCTTCGTGGCCTGGGGACTCAAACGCCTGCGCGGCCTGCCCTATGTATATGACATGGACTCCTCGCTCTCCGGCCAGATGCTGGACAAGATGCCCGCCTTGCGCCCCCTGCACGGCCTGATGGCCGGCCTGGAGGGCGCGGCCCTCTCCGGCAGCCAGGGCGTGCTGGCCGTCTGCCGGGCCTTGTGCCGCCAAGCCAAGGCCCAGGCCCCCGGCGTGCCGGTGGCCCGTCTGGAGGACATCAGCCTGATTGAGAGCGAGGCCGCGCCCCAGCCCGCCGCCGAGGTGGCGGAGCTAGCCGGACTCAAGCTGATGTACGTGGGCAACCTGGAGTCCTACCAGGGCATCGACCTGCTGCTGGAGGGCTTCGCCCTGGCCGCCGCCGCCAATCCCGAACTGACCCTGGCGGTCATCGGCGGGGCCCAAGGCGACATCGCCCGCTATCGGCAAATGGCCCGCGATCTGGGCATCGCCGAGCGCGCCCATTTCCTGGGGCCGCGGCCCTCCTCCCAGTTGGGGGCCTATCTGGCCGCGGCGGACATCCTGGTCTCCCCGCGCAGCCAGGGCGAGAACACGCCCATGAAAATCTACTCCTACCTGGATTCGGGACGCCCCATCCTGGCCACCCGCCTGCCCACCCACACCCAGGCCCTGGACGACCAGGTGGCCATGCTGGTGGAGCCCAACCCCCAAGACCTGGCCCGAGGGCTCTTGGCCCTGGCCGCCGATTCCGGCTTGCGCCAAGCCCTGGCCCGGCGCGGGGGCCTGCGCGCGCGCGGCCGCTACAGCCGGGCCGCCTTTCGCCGCAAGCTGCTGGCCTTCTACCGGGCGGTGGAGCGATCCCTGCCCTCCTCAGCGAGCAAAGCATGACCAACCCCGCCTCCGCGCAGCCCCCCGAGAACAGCCAGCTGGCCTGGGCCTTGGCGCTCTTCAACAAGTCCATCCTCAAGCAGGACAAGTACCGCCGCATCGAGGCCTTGCTGGGCGACACCCAGGGGCTCACCTGCCTGGACGTGGGCTCCAACAACGGGGTCATAAGCTGGCTCTTGCGCCAGCGCGGCGGGCTGTGGCACAGCGCCGATCTGGAGGATCAGGCCGTCTCCTCCATCGCCGCCCTGGTGGGGGAAAACACCTTGCGCCTGGACGACCAGGGCATGCCCTTCCCGGACGCTTATTTCGACCTGGTGGTCATCATCGATTTCTTGGAGCACGTACACGGCGACCAGGACGTGGCGGCCGAACTGGCCCGGGTCATCAAGCCGGGAGGGGCCTTGATCATCAACGTGCCCCATTTGAAGCCGGGTTCGCTCTTGAACTGGCTGCGCCCGCGCCTGGGGCTCACCGACCAGCTGCACGGCCATGTGCGCCCAGGCTACGACCTGCCCGGTTTGCGCGTCCTCTTGGAGCCGGCCTTCGCCATCGAGACCTCGGACGCCTATTCCAAGGTTTTTTCCGAGTCTATTGACACCGCCCTGGGCTGGCTGTACCTCAAGCTGCAAAAGGGCAAGGGCCGCCAGGTGGGCTCGGCCAAGGGCATCGTGCTGCACCAGGAGGACCGGGAAAAGAACGCCAAGGAGCTCAAACGCCTGAGCGCCCTCTATCCGATAATGTGGCTGGTCTCCCGCCTGGACAAGCTGCTGCCCTGGGCCAGCGGCTATAAGCTGATCATCAAGGCCCGCCGCCGGGCGGGCCAGGGAGCATAGGAAATGAAGATTCTGGTCACGGGGGGCACCGGCTTCACCGGCAAGGCCCTGGTCAAACGGCTCTTGGACCTGGGGCACCAGGTGGTGGCCATGGACTACAAGGAAGGCATCAAGACCCAGGAGCTGCGTGATTGGGGCGCGCAAGTCATCATCGGCTCGGTGACCCAGCGCGAGATCGTGCGCCAGGCCATGGCCGGCGTGGAGGTGGTCCACCACCTGGCCGCGGCCTTCCGCGAGCTCAACGTGCCCAACTCCTTCTACGATGAAGTCAACGTGGGCGGCACCCGCATCACCCTGGAAGAGGCCCAGCGGGTGGGCGTGCGCAAGTTCATCTATTGCAGCACCTGCGGCGTGCACGGCAACATCGACAACCCCCCCGGCGGCGAGGACGCCCCCATCCAGCCCGCCGACTACTATCAGCGGACCAAGTACGAGGCCGAGCCCGTGGTGCTGGATTTCGCCCGCCAGGGCATGAAGACCTGCATCCTGCGCCCGGCCGCCATATACGGCCCCGGCGACCCCGAGCGCTTCTTCATGATCTTCAAACGCGTGGCCACCGGCACCTTCCCCATGTTCGGCAACGGCCGCACCCTCTACCACCCGCTCTACATCGACAGCCTGGTGGACGCCTTCCTGCTGGCCCAGGAAGAAGGCAAGGGCGAGGGCCAGGCCTATCTCATCGCCGACGAGGAGTACGTGGGCATCGAGGACCTGGTGCGCCGGGTGGCCAAGGCCATGGGCGTGCCGGTCAACATCCCCCACTTTCCGGTCTGGCCCGTGGTGGCCGTGGGGCATGTCTGCGAGAAAATCTGCCGCCCCTTCGGCATCACTCCGCCCATCTTCCCCCGCCGCGTGGACTGGTACCGCCAGAACCGCGCCTTCAAAATCGACAAGGCCAAGCGCGACCTGGGCTACAACCCCACCATCGGCCTGGACGAAGGCCTCAGGCGCACCGCCCAGTGGTATCGCGAAGAGGGTTATTTGAAGTAGTAAGAGCTGGGGGCGAACCTTTTTTGCCGCGCAAAAAAGGTTCGCCCCCAGAC
>CAZLSD010000188.1:0-6605 GCA_964561775.1 uncultured Desulfarculus sp.
GGGCCGGGCCGGAGCCCAGCGCCAGCAGGCAGGCCAGCAGGGCCGGCCAGAACAGGCGCGCCACCGGTTTGAGCTTGGCGGCTATCACAGGAAGGTCCGGAAGGGGTCCTGCACCTCGCCGCGCTCCACCATGTCGGCGAACTCGCGCAGGGTGGCGGCGGCCTCCATGGGGCCGGCCTCGGCGGAAAAACGCCCCGCCCCCAGCACCAGCAGCAGGTGTCCCACCCGCTCGCCCGCGCGGGCGGCCTGGATGACCAGGGGCGCGGTGGTGGTGATGAGTTCGCGAATCACGTCGGTCTGCTCGCTCATGGGCCTTCTGCTCCCGGGGAGGTTGGCTGGAGCTTCACTTTAACAAGCTGGCTTTTGTTTGACAACGCGCAACTCCCCCGCCGGGCGTGGACAAAGAATTGGCCCCGGGCGAGGGGGACCCGGGGCCAAGAGAGGGGAGAGGAGCGGAGGGACTTAGAACCTATGTTCGGCGGTTTGCTCCCAGCCGGCGCGCATGGCCTTCAAGTGGCAGGGTAAGGATGCGACCGTTGGCGGTCATGCAGAGATGGACCGCCAGGCAGAACAGCAAACCGAACATGCAGGCGATTTGCATCAAGGCCAATTCCGTGAGTACGCCAAAGGCGCCGCCAAAATTAGGAAAACATCTTGGGACAGCGTAAAAGCAATCCTCGTGCCAGGCGGCTTGCAGACGGGCGCTGCCGTCAACGTATTGTATTTAAAAATCAATGCGCGATGCGCCCCCGGCGGCCTTGGCGTTGCTCAAGGCAAAGGTGAGTTAGCGAGTTAGCTTAACGTTAACGGGGGCACCTCCCGCCCGCCCTGGCATATCTCCTCAGCAGGCCTCCGCGTCTGGGCAGGCGTTCATATCTCGCGAAAGCAAATCGTCTGGCCTCAGGCAGGGCCGCCGAGAGCCAGGTCATAGCGTTGCTCCATGATCAAGGCTCCCCACTGCCTAACCTCATGTTGCTGGGCCAGGCGGAAGCCAGCGTCTTCATATAAATGGCGGGCGGCCTCCAACCCCTTGAACGTCCATAGATATACTTGGCGGTGACCGGCCTGGCGGCAGAAGTCAAGGGCGCGGGCCAAGAGCGCCCGGCCCAGGCCCAGGCCCCGGGCGTTTGGCTCGGTGATGAACCAGCGCAGGCGAACGCCCGCTTGGGCCGCGTCCGCGCCATCGATGGCCAGCGCCCCGGCGAACCGCGCACCCTGCCAGGCCGCCAGGAACAAGTCCTGCTCCGGCTTGAACCGGCAGAGGAACTCGGCCAGCTCGCGGGCCACCTGGGCCTCGAAGCTGAGGTCAAATCCCCAATGCTCGTGATAATAAAGCGCGTGGGCCAAGGTCACCCGGCCTATGTCCCCCTCCTGATAACCCTTGAAGCTGATGTCTTGCCGCAAGTCCGCCTCCCGCGCCGAGTTTCAGTCCCTTCCCCTCCAGTCTGTCCCAGAGGGACAGACAGCGTGTATAGTTATTACATATTCTTGCCCACTTCAACGCAAGTCAGGAGTTGTTCCATGGAAGCCAAGCGTGTCAAGGACAGCCGCATGATTCTGGCCCACCAGATGCTGCCCCAGGACGCCAACGCCGCCGGCAACGTGCACGGTGGCGTGATCATGAAGCATATAGACACCGCCGCTGGAGTGGTGGCCATCCGCCACGCCCGCCGCAACGCGGTCACCGCCTCCATCGACCGCCTGGATTTTCACCACCCGGTCTACGTGGGCGATCTGCTCATCCTCTCGGCTTCTCTCAACATGGTGGGCCGGACCTCCATGGAGGTGGGCGTGCGGGTGGAGGCCGAGAACGTGCGCACCGGCCAGGTGCGTCACACCGCCAGCGCCTATCTGACCTTCGTGGCCATGGACCCGGATGGTAAGCCGGCCCAGGTACCGCCCCTGGAACTGGAAAGCGACGAGGAGCGCCGCCGCCACCAGGAGGCCCTGGCCCGGCGCCAGCTGCGTCTGGGCGAGAAAGCCCGCGAGGGTAAGGCCCACAGCGGAGAGTCTAAGTGAAGCTCCTGATGTTCTATGCCCCCAGCTTCTGGTTCAAGACCTTCGAGAAGGCCCTGTGCCAGGCCCCGGACGCCGAGGCCGAGAGCGAGCTGCGCCAAGTGGTGGTGGCCTTTTATCAGGCCGAGGCCGAGGACGAGGACCGTCAAGACAAGGTGGTGGCCAAATTGGTCAAGAACCTCAAGTGGTTGACCGGAAAATTCGAGACCAAGACGGTCTTGCTGCACTCCTTCAACCACCTCTCCTCCAGCAAGGCCGCGCCCGAGGCGGCCCAGGCAATGATCGCCGAGACCAGGGCGCGTCTGGAACGCTCGGGCTTCGAGGTGCACGAGACGCCCTTTGGCTATCTGAACGAATGGAAGATGCACGTGGCCGGGCCGTCACTGGCCAAGGTCTTCAAGGAGCTTTGAGGACAAGCGGCCGCCTGCGTCGGCCACGGGGCAGGATTCCCGCCAGCCGGCCGGCTGGCGCGGCGCTTGCGCGGACAGGCCGCCAGCCACCTTATCCGCTTCGCAAGCGGCGTGACAGCCGGCGGCCGGAGGGGCAGGATTCCCGCCAGCTAAAGGCTGTCACGAATCCTGCATCGGTAAAGAGCTCATCCAGCCCAAAAGACCGGGGCGCTCTCTCATGAAGAGCGCCCCGGTCTTTTTTCACGGCTTGTTGATGCCGCGGGCCTAATCCTCGAAGTTGCCGGCCGGACCCTTGTCGGTGTTCAAGGTGGCGGCGCGGGCGCGGATCTTCTCCTCGCTCCAATTGGCCGGGTCTTCCGTGCGGCTGGCCTTGGGCCCCAGGTCGTATGAGCCGGCCTGCAGGATGGCCTCGATGGCCAGGGGCGCGGAGTCCTGGGCGTTCATGACGTTGGCCAGCAGGTTGTAGACGAACTCCTCCACGCCCTTGGCCATGCGCTCGCGGATAAGCTTGGGCTGGGAGAGCAGCTTGCTCTCGAAGGGCAGGTTGAGCTTCTTGTAGTCGCCGGCCTTGTAGCCTTTTTCGTTGGCGAAGGCGACCATTTCCTCCCACATGGGCTGGCTGATGCCCTGGCCTTCCAGCTTGACGAACTGGCCGCTGGCGTCCAGTTCGGCGTTGCCGTAGTCGTTGACCTTGACGCCCCAGGAGATCATCTGTAGCGCCGTGGCCACGTTGGCCTTGGTGGTGCGGGTTTCGTTGGCGATGCGGCGGAGTTTGTCCGAGTCGTTGCCGGATGTGCCGTGCTGGGCGCCGGAGAGCTTATAAGGCGTGAGGGCCTGGTGTATCTGGGCGGTCAGTTCCACCTGGATGCCGTGCTCGGAGCTTTGGATGCCGTGGGCGGTGCCGTTGTTCAGGGCGATCCAGTCGGGGAAGATGCCGTGGGCGTTCAAGCCCTTGATGAGGAAGAGGGCCTCGTCCTCGGTGGAGAGGCCTTCCTTGCCCTTGATCTCGCCCACCTCGGTTTCCAGGCTGGCCCACTTGGGCACCAGGGGGTTCAGGTGGATGCTGGCCAGCAGGTTGTCGGCGTCGGGCAGGTGGGAGGCGTCGATGGCGATGGAGGTGATGCCGGCCTCGAACATGGAGGGTATCTCCATCTGGGCCTTCTTGATGTCCTTGTCGTTTTTGATGCCGTAGTGGTCGGCGTGCACCGCCACGGGCACGGTGATGCCCAGCTCGTTCATCACCGCGTCCACCTGGCGGGCCATGTTCCAGTAATTGACCGCGCAGTAGGCCACCGAGCCGCCCTCGCTCTTGGCGATTTCGATGATGATGGGGCAATTGGCGCGCTGGGCCGCGGCCAGGGCTCCGCGTATGACGAAGTGATTGCGCCCGTTGGCGGCGATGGTCATGGCCTTGCCCTTTTGCAGCAGGGCGCGGTCGATGACCTTGCCGCTGACGATAAGGGCCTTGGAGTTGGGGAAGAGTTGGACCACGTTGGGCGGACGGCCCACGGTCAGGGCTTTTTCAAAGTCGGCGTTGGCTAGTGCGCACATCGACGCTACCCTCCTGAGAAGATGCCATTAAGCGGGTAAAAAGCCAGCAATCTTTTTTATATTACGCAAAAGCGCGGCCGGACACAACCGGCCCGTGGGGGATTTATGCGCGCTCTTGCCTGGGGGGGATAACGGCGCTTTTCTCCCAGCGCCAGGCCAGGCCGGCCAAGGCCACGCACGCCAGGGCCAGGCCGAAGGCGACCTGGTAGACCGCCTGGATGCCCGCCACCAGGGCCTCCTTGGAGGCGGTGTGCAGAAAGCCTGGGGAAGGCATTTGCGCCGCGCCGGCCACGGAGGCGGCGAAGACGGCCCCCATGAGGGGCAGGCCCGAGGAGTTGCCCAGGGTGCGGGCCAGGGAGAGCAGGCCCGAGGCCACGCCCATGCGCTGGGCCGGGGCCCGGCCCATGATGGAGCTGTTGTTGGGGGATTGGAACAGGCCCAGGCCCAGGCCGAGGGGGGCCAGGCGCAGCACATAGTCCCAGGCCGTGGTGTCGGCCTTAAGGCCGGTCATGCCCCAGGCCCCGCCGGCGATGATGATGAGCCCCAGCAGGCTGATGCCCCGGGTGCCGTAGCGGTCGGAGAGCCGGCCGGCCCAGGGGGCCAGCAGGCCCATGCACACCGGCACGGTCATCATGAGTAGACCGGTCTGCTGGGCCGAGCAGCCCAGCGCCAGTTCCAGGTAGAAGGGCAGGACGAAGCCGCCTCCCAGTTGCACGAAGCACAAGAGCCCCATGAGCAGGTTAAGGGCCAGCATGCGGTCGCTGAACAGGCTCAAGTCCACCATGGGCTGGGCCTGGGTCTTCTCCAGGCGGATGAAGGCGGCCATGCCCAGGCCGCCGGCCGCCAGCAGGCCCAAAGTGAGGGCGTGGCCGAAACCCAGGCGCTGGCCCATGGTCATGCCCAAGCCGTAGCAGGCCAGGCTGGCCATGAGGGCCATGGCCCCGGCCAGGTCGAAGGTCTGCCTTGGTCCCGGGGAGCCGGCGCTGGGCAGGCCGCGCGCCAGGGCCAGCATGGCCACCGCCCCTAGGGGCAGGTTGATCAAAAATACCGAGCGCCAGCCGAAAAGGCCTATGAGCAGGCCGCCCAGGGCCGGACCCAAGGCCAGGCCCAGGGAGACAGCCGCGCCCACCATGCCCAGAGATCGTCCGCGCTGGCTGGCGGGGTTGATCATGGTCACGATGGCCGCGCCCAGGGACTGCATCAAGGCCGCGCCCAGGCCCTGCATGGCCCGGGCGGCGATGAGCCAGGCGGCGGAGGTGGCCAGGCCGCAGAGCAGGGAGGCCACGGTGAAGATGACCAGTCCGGTCAGGTAGGGTTTCTTGACCCCCAGCATGTCGCCCAGGCGGGCCGCCACCAGCATCAGGGAGGAGACCACCAGGATGTAGCTTAAGGGCACCCACTGGATGGTGGCGAAGTCGGTGTGGAAGCTCTGCGTCAGGGTGGGCAGGCTTAAGTTCACTATGCTCATGTCGATGGTGGCCATGAGCACGCCCAGGAGCACGCCCAGCATGGCCCAGCGGCGTTGGGCGGGCGAGACTTCCAGCACGGAAATACGCGTGCCGGCCTCTGGTGTGGTTGGAGGCGTCATTGGTCTCGCAGTAGCCGGGGCTAAGCGGGCTGGGCAAGCCGCCGGCTTGGCAGGCGGCGGGCCTAGCCGTGGGGCGTCAGGATCACCTTGATGGAGTCGTGCTCCACGGGGTTGCAGACCGCGGCGAAGCCCTGGCCGGCCTGCTCCAGGCCCAGGCGGTGGGTGATCATGGCCTCTATGGGCAGGCCGCCGCCAGCGATGAGCTTGAGCGCCTGGACGCAGTCCGCCGGGGCTCCGGCATAGGAGCTGGTGAGCGTCACCTCGGTGCGCCAGAAGATGTCGTTGATGCAGGCGGGCAGGCAGGCCCCCTCCGAGGCTCCGGCAAAGAACAATATGGTTCCGCCGCGCTCCACGGCCTGCAAGGCCAGGGGGATGAAGCCCTCGAAGCAGATGATGACTAGGTCGGCAAGCTGGCCCTGGTTGATGGCGCGCACCGCGTCCAGCAGGGATTCGTCGGCGGTGAAGGCGGCCTGCGCGCCCATATCCAGGGCCTTGTTCAAGCGGAAGGGTATGGTGTCGGCGGCCAGCACCAGGCCCGCGCCCAGGCTGCGGGCCAGGGCGATGTGCATGAGCCCGGAGATGCCCGCGCCCAGCACCAGCACCGTGGCTCCAGGCGTCAGCTTGGCCTGTTTTTGCCCGCGCAGCACGCAGGCCAGGGGCTCCATGAAGGAGGCCTCCTCGAAGCTGACGCTGTGGGGGACAAGGAACGTCCCCCGGTCCACGTTGATGGCCGGCACGCGCAAATACTCGGCGAACCCGCCGGGATCGAACTTGGTCTTCTTGAGCAGGGTCTCGCACATGGTGTGGTGCCCGCTCAGGCAATAATGGCAGGTGTTGCAGGGCACGTGATGGGTGACGGCCACCCGGTCGCCCACCTGGAAGCGGGTGACTCCAGGGCCGGTCTCCGTGACCACTCCGGCCACCTCGTGCCCCAGCACCAGGGGCACCTTGTCCCGGCGGTACCATTCCATGACATCGCTGCCGCAGATGCCGCTGGCCATGACCTTGACCAGGATCTCGCCCGGTCCCGGACTGGGGCA
>CAZLSD010000189.1:0-489 GCA_964561775.1 uncultured Desulfarculus sp.
ATCCCGCCCGCCTGGAGGGCCCCGCCCGGGGCCAGGTGGACCAGGCCCTGGTGGACCATTACATCGCCATGTACGGCGGTCCTGAATTCCTCAACACGCCTCCCCGCTACCACACCATAGACGGACCGTTCTGGGACGTGCAGGCCTTCATCCTGGCCCCCGACGGCGGCCTGCACCAGTTGCCTCCCGCCCCAGGCAGCGAGATACACGAGCGCCCCGGCTTGAGCCTGCAAGGCCAGACCCAGTTCCTCTGCCCTCCCGGACGGCACAAGGTGCGCCTGATGGTCACCGCCGCCCTGCTGCACACCTTCTATGACGCCTTCGGCTTCTGGAAGGAATGGATCACCCTCCACCACCAGGAGGTGGAAAAGGACCTGGAGCTTTGCCCTGGCTGCACCCTGCGCCAGGAGGACTTGTCGCGCTGAGGACGAGCCGCGGCACGCGGCAGCGACGGAGGTATTAAACCTGGCTCTCACCGGGAGCCGATCT
>CAZLSD010000189.1:589-6601 GCA_964561775.1 uncultured Desulfarculus sp.
CGCCTGTTCGGGAGAGAGCCTTACCCGACCCGTTACGGGAGCCGCGGCACGCGGCAGCGACGGCTGTTTGAAACCTTCGCTCTCACCGGGAGCCGATCTCGCCTGTTCGGGAGAGAGCCTTACCCGACCCGTTACGGGAGCCGCGGCACGCGGCCGGCTGGCGCGGCGCTTGCGCGGAAAAGGCCGAAAAGCCACCTTTGCCGCCCGTGCAAGCGCCGTGACAGCCAGCGCGAGGCAGGATTCCCGCCAGCCTTCAACCGGCTGTCATGAATCCTGCAAAGGTACTTAATTCTCTTGGTTATTTCCGTTTTCCCCGTCTTTTTCCCCTGGGCGCGCGTCCGGCTGTTTTTCCGGTTCTTCCCCGGTAGGGCCTTCCCCCGCCAAATTACGGGATTCCCCCCCTTGTTCGCGAGCTATCATTCTACTTAATATTTCTTCAGGGTAGGCCCGGGCGGCCTGCCGGCCCGCTCTTCAGGGGCCAGCGGCATAAAGTATATAACCCTAGTTAGTTGGCCCATGAGCGATTTTCCCCTACCACGCATTAAGGAATTCGTGCGCACCGTGGTGCCCTTCGACGCCTTGGGTGAGGAGGAGCTCAACGCCATAGTCTCCAAGATGGAGATAGCCTTCTTCCCCCGGGGCGAGGTCATCATCCAGGCCGGCGGGGAGCCGGCCAAGGACCTGCACATAATCCATAGCGGTTCCGTGAAGATAAGCGTCCACGAGGACACTGGCTCCGAGATACTGGTGGATTTGCGCGGCGAGGGCGACGTGTTCGGGGCGGTGAGTCTGCTGCACGGCAGCCGGGCGCTCTTCGACGTGACGGCCAGGGAGGATCTGATCGTATTTTTGCTGCCGGGCCGGCACTTCCGCGAGCTGGTGAACCAGAACCCGGATTTCCAGCGGCACTTCAGTTTTTCCCTGGCGCGCAACCTGCAGGCGGTGCGGCGCTCCCACGACCCCCGTCAGCCGGCCATCACCGGCAGCGAGTCCCTGGGTCTGGAGACGGTGCTCAAGCGCAGCCTGGTTTCTGAGCTGATGACCACCGACGTACTCTCCTGTCTGCCGCATACGCCTGTGCGCGAGGCGGCCAAGCGCATGAGCACGCGCCGGGTGGGGTCCATGGTGGTGCAGGAGGAGACCGGGGTTCCGGTGGGCATAGTGACCGACACCGACCTACGCGCCCGGGTGCTGGCGGCGGGTCAGGATCCCTCGACGCCGGTGGCGGAGATCATGAGCCGTCCGGTGCGCTCCATCCACACCAAGGCGTTCGCCTTCGAGGCCATGCTGGAGATGATCCGGCACCGGGTGCATCACCTGGTGGTGGTGCAAGGCGAGCGCATGGTGGGGGTGATAAGCGACCACGACGTGCGGGTGGTCACGGGCGCGGCCCCGGTGGGGGTGATGCGGGATCTGGACAAGCTCAAGCACGTGGACGAGCTGGATTTGGTTCACCAGGCCATCGACCCGGTGATGGAGATGCTTTTACGCCTGGGCGGCTCGGCCGAGTACATGCTGGAGCTGGTGGCCGAGTTCAACGACCGGCTGACCGAGAAGATTTTGGAGCTGACCGAGCTGGAGATGGAGGCCGAGGGGCGGGGGCGGGCTCCGGTGCCCTTTTCCTGGCTGGCCTTGGGCAGCGCGGGCCGGCGCGAGCAGGCCTTGCGCACGCCGCAGAACAACGGCCTGGTCTTCGCCACGGCGCCTGCCGAGCGCCTGCCCACGGTCAAGAGCTGGTTTCTGACCCTGGGGCAGCGGGTGGTGGAGCGCCTGGAGCGCTGCGGTTTTCCCTTGAGCCAACAGGGGCTGCTGGCCAGCTCTCCTTCCTGGTGCATGAGCGAGGCCCAGTGGCAGGGGCTGTTTTTGGAGATGATCAGCGGCTGCGATCTGTGCGTGCTGCCCACGGCGGGGGCGCTGTTCGACCTGCACGGGGTGCACGAGGAGATGGCCTTCGCCGAGTCGCTAAGGCTCTACGTCTCCCAGGCCGTGGAGGCCAACCGCCTTTTTCTGGCCCGCCTGGCCCGGGTGACGCCCTACAGCCGGCCGCCCCTGGGTTTTTTGCGCGAGTTCGTGGTGGACAAGAGCGGCAAGTACCAGGACCGGCTGGACTTGAAGGCCAGCGCGCTGTTGCCCATCGTGGACGGGGCGCGGGTGCTGGCCCTGGAGCAGGGGCTGAGCGTGACCAGCACCCTGTCGCGCCTGGCCGAGGTGGCCCGGCGGGGGATATTGAAGGATCGCTTCGCCTCGGACCTTAGAGAGGCCTACAGCTTCATCGTGCTGCTTCGGGTGTCGCGGCACCTGGAGGCCAGGGCGGCGGGGCGCGAGCCCCACGGCTACGTCACCCCCGCCAGCCTCAACAAGGTGCAGCGCAAGATGCTCAAAGACAGCTTCAACGTGATCAGCCAGTTCCAGGATTTCCTGGAGCAGCGTTTCCGCGCCCTCATGGTGGCCTAAAAGGGAGAGCCGTGCGTGAACCTGGCCCTAGCCCGCACCAAGAACCGCTGGCTGCGCATGCGCCTGCGGGGCAAGGATACTTCGCCGGTGGCCAGGCGCAACCTGGAGGCCCTGGACTGGCTTCAGCCCGAGCAGCCGGCGCGCGCCCACCGCTACGTGATCCTGGATCTGGAGACCACCGGGCTGGACGCGGAGAAGGACCGGGTGGTGAGCGTGGGGGCCTGGCGCATGGTGGACGGCCGGGTGCGCCTGGGCGAGGTGTTCTCCGAGTTGGTCAATCCTGGCCGCGACATCCCGGTGGAGTCGATCAAGGTTCACGCCATAGTGCCGGACATGATCGCCAACGCCCGCTCGGCCTGGGAGGTGTTCGAGGACTTCATGGCATTCGTGGGCACGGACATCATGGTGGCCCACTTCGCCCCTTTCGACCTGCATTTCATGAACAAGGTGATGCGCCAGCGCTATGGTTTCTCTTTGCAAAACCTTATACTGGACACAGTGGAGGTCTGCCGCTCCACCTTGCTTTTGCCCGACCCCCACGGGGTGTACATGGATTTCAAGAAGTGCAGCCTGGACGCCCTGGCCGAGCGCTTTGGCGTGGAGGTTCCCGAGCGCCACACGGCCCTGGGCGACGCCCTGGCCACGGCGCTCATTTTTCAGCGCCTGCTCTTGATTATGGAGGAGAGGGGCGAAGGGACCCTGGGCGATCTGGTCAGGGCGGGGGCGGTGGCCATATAGGACAAGGGAAAAACGCGGGACAAGGCAACCCGCGTCGACCAGCTCCCCGCCGGGCCGGCAAGGCGCGCGGCGCGGGGGAAGCCAAAGGAATGAAGGCCAACCCTGGGTGGGAGAGGTTTTAATGTTCCTAGGCGTTTTTTTGGGTTGTTGAAGGGAGGAGAGAGCATGTCGGAGAAGGTGGCTGAGAAAAACGGCAAGTATTATCCACCGGACGCGTTCGCGGGCAAGGCCTGGCTGAGCAACTTCGATCAGTACCAGCAGATGTACGAGCGCTCCATCAAGGATCCGCAGGGGTTCTGGGGCGAGCAGGCCGAGCAGTTCTTCTGGCACAAGAAGTGGGACAAGGTTCTGGACTACAACTTCGCCCGCAGCAAGGGCCCCGTCAGCATCAAGTGGTTTGACGGCGGGCAGACCAACATCACCTACAACTGCCTGGACCGGCACCTGGAAACCAAGGGCGATCAGCCGGCCATCCTGTGGGAGGGCAACGAGCCGGGCGAGGACCGGGTTCTGACCTACCGCCAGGTATATGAGCAGGCCACCAAGTTCGCCAACGTGCTCAAGTCCTTTGGGCTCAAAAAAGGCGACCGGGTGACCATCTACCTGCCCATGATCCCCGAGCTGTCCATCGCCATGCTGGGCTGCGCCCGCCTGGGCGTCATCCACAGCGTGGTCTTCGGCGGGTTCTCGGCCGAGTCCTTGAAGGACCGCATCGTGGACTCCAAGTGCGGCATGGTCATCACCAGCGACGGCACCTATCGCGGGGCCAAGGCCGTGACGTTGAAGCAGATCGCCGACGAGGCCATGAAGGGCGCGGAGAAGGAGGGGGTCAAGGTTCCCTCCTGCGTGGTGGTCAAGCGCGTGGGCGAGGGCAAGGGCATCGACTGCCCCATGGTGGGCGGCCGCGACAACTGGTGGCACGAGGTGATGGACAAGGCCCCGGTGGGCTGCGACCCGGTGTGGGTGGATGCCGAGGATCCTCTGTTCATCCTCTACACGTCTGGCTCCACGGGCAAGCCCAAGGGCGTGCTGCACACCACGGGCGGCTACATGGTCTACGTGAGCATGACCCACCGCTACGTCTTCGACTATCACGACGGCGACATCTACTGGTGCACCGCCGACATCGGCTGGGTCACCGGCCACTCCTACATCCTCTATGGTCCGCTGCTCAACGGCGCGCAGAGCATGATGTTCGAGGGCGTGCCCACCTACCCCGACGCCGGCCGCTTCTGGCAGGTGGTGGACAAGTGGAAGGTGAACATCTTCTACACCGCCCCCACCGCCATCCGCGCCCTGATGCGCATGGGCGAGGAGTTCCCCCGCAAGTGCTCGCGGGCCTCCTTGCGCCTGTTGGGCACGGTGGGCGAGCCCATCAACCCCGAGGCCTGGCAGTGGTACCACAAGGTCATCGGCGACGAGCGCTGCCCCATCGTGGACACCTGGTGGCAGACCGAGACCGGCGGCATCTTGATCACCCCCCTGCCCGGCTGCACCCCCACCAAGCCCGGCAGCGCCACCTTCCCCTTCTTCGGCGTGCAGCCGGCCCTGGTGGACGACGAAGGCAAGGAGATCAGCGGCAATGGCGTGAGCGGACGCCTGGTCATGAAGGCCCCCTGGCCCGGCCAGCTGCGCACCACCTACGGCTCCCACGAGCGCTTCGAGACGGTGTATTTCTCCGACTTCGACGGCTACTACTTCACCGGTGACGGCAGCAAGCGCGACGAGGACGGCTACTACTGGATCACCGGCCGCGTGGACGACGTCATCAACGTCAGCGGACACCGCATGGGCACCGCCGAGGTGGAGAGCGCCCTGGTCTCCCACCCCAGCGTGGCCGAGGCGGCCGTGGTGGGCTATCCCCACGACATCAAGGGCCAGGGCATCTACGCCTACGTCACCCTGCGCGTGGGGGTGGAGTACAGCGAGGCCCTCAAGAAGGAACTGGTGGCCCACGTGCGCAAGGAGATCGGCCCCATCGCCACTCCCGACGTGATCCACTGGGCCCCGGGTCTGCCCAAGACCCGCTCGGGCAAGATCATGCGCCGCATCCTGCGCAAGATGGCGGCCAACGACATGGACCAACTGGGCGACACCTCCACCCTGGCCGACCCCAGCGTCATCGAGACCCTCATCGAGTTGAAGGGCAAGTAGCCCCTACTTTTCCGGTTTCACAACCGGGGCGCGGCTCCTCACAGGGGGGCCGCGCCCCGCGCCCCTTCCCCCGGGGCGCAAAACCATCTATCATGTAACCAGATCAGGGTTTCCTTCGTCCGGCGCCCCCCTGCCTAGAGTTGTTTCAACCGGCTTTGCCTAGCAGCATCCTCGCCTGGAGGGACAAGCCATGAGCGAAACCAGCCCCCCGCTTTCGCCCCAGAGCGTGCGAGAGTTTCTGGCCGCCACCCAGCCCTTCGCGGATTTGGATCCCGCCGCCCTGGAGCGGGTGGCCGCCCAGGCCCAGAGCGAGACCTATGCCGCCGGCGCCACCATCCTGAGCAGGGGGCGCAGCCAGATCAAATATCTGCGCCTCATCATGAGCGGCAAGGTCAAGGTTTTTTACCGCGACGAGGACGGCCAGGAGAGCCTGTTGGATTACCGGGGACCGGGCATGGCCATCGGGGCCCTGGGCATATTGCGCGGCAGCCTCTCCAACCTGGACGTGGTGGCGGTGGAGGAGACCGCCTGCCTGCTGCTTTCCCGCGAGCACTTCCTGGACCTCATCGCCAGCCAGCCCGGTTTCGCCCAGCACTATCTGAAGCTCATCTCCGAGAGCTACGTGGGCAAGGCCTTAAGCGAGCTCTCCCGCCCCCGCCCCAGCGC
>CAZLSD010000190.1:0-6493 GCA_964561775.1 uncultured Desulfarculus sp.
CGTTACGCCAGCCCGGGCACCGGGCCCTTGACGGGGCCGGCGGCCAGGACATAGAGGGGCTGGGCGCGGGGGGGCAGGCCGGCGGCCTCGGCCAGCTCGGAGTCATAGAAGGCCCCCACCCCGCAGCAGCCCAGGCTTAAGGCGGTGGCGGCCAGGTAGAGGCGCTGCCCGGCCCGGCCGGCGGCCAGCATGACGTGGCGGTAGGCGCGGGGTCCGGCCAGTTCCTCCAGACGCTCCAGGTCGGCCCAGAGCACGAGGACCAGGGAGGCCTGCCCCACCCACATCTGCCCCAGACAGGCCGAGGCCACTTCCCAGCGGCGGTCGCCGTTGCTGGCCTGGGGCACCAGGCAGTGGGAAGAGGGCAGGTAGAGATAGGCCCCGGGGTCCACCTCCTGGTTGGTGCCCACCAGCACGGTGGCCAGCACCGGGCCGTCCTGGGGCAGGGCGGCGGCCAGCAGGCGGGGCAGTTGGCCCGCGCCCAGGGCCTGGGGGATGAAGTTGCGCCGCGAGCGGCGCTCGGCGATGACCGAGGCCAGCTCCGGCCCGCCGGCCTGGGGCGGCTCCAGGAAGAAGCAGGCCTGGTCCGGGGGGCCGGGGGCCAGCCAGCGCGGGCTGGGCGCGGGCTCTTCCAGGTCGCCGGCGGCCACGGCCTCGGCCAGGGCCGGGTCTCGCCCCTGGCGCTGGGACAGCGGCAGGGCCTGGCGGTCCAGGGGAGGCAGGCCGGCCTGCGCCGGGCCGGGCTCGGCGGGTGGCGGTCCGGCGGAAAGGGCGGCCAGGGCGGTTTCCTCCTGGCGCACCAGGCCCAGGAACACGGCCAGGGCGTTGTCGCGGAAATTTATGCAGGGGCGGGGCTCCAGGCCCCAGGCCAGGCAGGCCAGCTCCAGATTGGCCAGCATGTGCCCGGCGTCCAGCAGGCAATAGCGCCAGGCGCGCGTGCGGTATTTCCACAGGCTACGCCAGAACATGGCGCTGATGAAGAAGGTGAGCTGGGCCGGCTCGCCGCCCAACAGGCGGGCCGCCTCGGCCGCCAGCGGCCCGGGCCAGAGGGGAGTAAGCCCCGGCGCGGCGGGGGCGAAGTGATAGAGCCCGTCCTCCAGGCCTTCCACCCCGCAGGCCGCGCAGTACAGCTCGGCGGGATAGAGGGCTCCGGCCGAGGCCGGGGCGCGCAGGTGCATGGCCTGGGGGCCTTGGCCGTTGATGGCCGTGACCCCGGCGGCCAAGAGCAGGATGGAGCTAAGGGCCGCCGCGTCCAGGGGCCGGGCGGCGGGGGCGGGCTGGGCCTGGCCCAGGGCCAGGTCGAAGAAGGCCCCCCAGGGCCAAGCGGGTTGGGCCAGGGGCAGGGAGTCGCGCTCCCGGTAGGTCTTGAAGGGGGCGGGCTGGTGCAGCCAGTCCAGCAGGTGGCCGCCCATTTCGCTGCGCTGATAGGCGCATGCCAGGTGATAGGTGAGCATCAGCTCTCCGTTCTTGCCGTATTGGGGAGGGGCAGTTCCAGCCAGGCCGGGCCAAAACGGCGGGCCAGGTCCAGGCGCAGGCAAGCCAGGCCCTGGGCCAGTTCACAGGCCCGGGACCAGGCCTCTTGCCCTGCCGGTCCGGCCTGGGGCGAGGGCCGGCAGCGCTCCAGCAGCTGGCGGGCCTGCTCTTGCAGGCGGGCCAGGCGGGCGGGCGAGGGAGCGCGCCCGGCGGCCATCTCCCGCTCCAGGCGGCGCAGGCCGGCCAGGCTGGCGGGGAGCGGGTCTTTTTCTTTACCGGACTTGGCCACTTGGCTTCTGACTCCGCCTGGGTTATCCATTATAATATACCTTCACCCGCCGCCCAAGGCTGGCGGGGCCGGGGAGACATCCTGCAAGGAGCCCGTTCTTGGCCACCATGAAATTCGTCTGCCTGCACGGCCACTTCTATCAGCCACCCCGGGAGAACCCCTGGCTGGAGGTGCTGGAGACCCAGGACAGCGCCGCTCCCTTCCATGACTGGAACGCCCGCATCGCCGCCGAGTGCTACGCCCCCAACGGGGCGGCGCGCATCCTGGCCACCGGCGGGGTCATCAAGGACATCGTCAACAATTACGAGCGTATGTCCTTCAACTTCGGCCCCACTTTGCTTTCTTGGCTGGAGGCTCAGGCCCCGGAGGCCTATGAGTCCATCCTGGCGGCGGACGCCCGCTCGGTCAAGCGCTGGGGCCAGGGCAACGCCATGGCCCAGGTCTACAACCACGTCATCATGCCCCTGGCCAGCAGCCGGGACAAGCTGACCCAGGTGCGCTGGGGGGTGATGGACTTCACGAGCCGCTTTGGCCGCCCGCCCGCGGGCATGTGGCTGGCCGAGGCGGCGGTGGACACGGAATCCTTGTCCCTGCTGGCCCAGGAGGGCATCCGCTTCACCGTGCTCTCGCCGGGCCAATGCGCCCGGGTGCGCCCCCTGGGCTCGGATCATTGGCAGGACGCGGGCGGCGGCCGGGTGGACCCCCGGCGTCCCTATCTGGTGAGGCTGCCCCAGGGGCGGCAGATCGCCGTGTTCTTCTATGACGGCCCGGCCAGCCGGGCGGTGGCCTTCGAGCGCCTGCTGGACAACGGCGAGTCCCTGGCCGGGCGGGTCAAGGGCCTCTTCGACGCCCAGCCCAGCGAGCCCCAGATCGTGCACCTGGCCACCGATGGCGAGTCCTATGGCCACCACCACCGCTTCGGCGAGATGGCCCTGGCCTATGCCCTGCAACTGCTGGAGACCGAGCCCTCCGTGGAGCTGATCAACTACGCCGCCTACCTGGACCTGTTCCCCCCGGCCTGGGAGGCGGAGATCGTGGAGCGCTCCTCCTGGTCCTGCGCCCACGGGGTGGAGCGCTGGAGAAGCGACTGCGGCTGCGGCAACCTGGACAGGCCGGGCTGGAACCAGGCCTGGCGCGGACCCTTGCGCCGGGGCCTGGAGGCCCTGAAAACCCGCCTGGACCGCCTCTTCGAACACCAGGGCCAGGGGCTGTTCAAGGACCCCTGGGCCGCCCGCGACGATTACGGCCTGCTCATCACCGACACCAGCGCCGAGACCCGCGCCCGCTTCATGGCCGATCATCAGGCCGCGTCTTGGTCTCCCCAGGAGGAGGCCCATGCCTTCAAGCTCTTGGAGAGCCAGCGCTACGGCCAGTACATGTTCACCTCCTGCGGCTGGTTCTTCGACGACCTGGCCGGGCTGGAGCCGGTGCAGAATCTGCGCTATGCCGCCCGCGCCCTGCAACTGGCCCAGGACCTGGACGGCGGGGGCTGGGAGGAGGAGCTGTTGGGGCACCTGGCCCTGGCCCGCTCCAACCACCCGGAGGAGGGCAGCGGGGCGGACATCTGGCGGCGGCAGGTGGCCTCCACCCGGGTGGGGGCGCGCCGGGTGGCGGCCCACGCGGTGATCAGCGGGGTGCTGGGCGAAACGCCCCCGCCCCAGCGGCTCTATTGCTATGACCTCAAGACCCTGGCCTACAGCCATCGCCACAACCTGGGCCTGCACCTGTCCTGGGGGCGCATGGCCGTCACCCACCAGCGCCTGGGCCAGACCCAGGAGGTGGCCTTCGCCGCCATGCACGCCGGCGGCCACGACTTCCGCGCCCTGGTGACCGCCGTGGAAAAGGCGGGCGATCTGAACAGCCTGGGCCAGGAGGTGGAGCGGCACCTGCGCCTGCTGGAGACCGCCCCCTTATGGCAGCTCATGTTCGAGCGCCTGGGTGGCGGCCGCCCCTTCACCCTGCGCGATCTTTTCCTGGAGGGCCGCCGCGAGCTGGCCCAGCAGACCTTGAGCCAGACCATGGCCTCCTTCAAGGACGTGGCCCACGGGCTCTACGACGCCCACCGCGAGGCCATGCTGCTCTTGCACGACATCAACGTGCCCCTGCCCCCGGTCTTCATCGCCCTGGCCGAGGTCATCCTCAGCGAGGAGATCACCCAGGCCCTGCGCCAAGAGGAAGCCCCCTTGCCCGACTACCTGGGAGACCTGGCCCGCCAGGCCCGCTCCCTGGGCCTGGAGATGGACCGCTCGCCCCTGCGCCGGGAGCTGGAGGACGCCCTGACCCGGCTCATCAGCGCCATCTGCGCCGAACCGGTCCCGGAGGACCAACTGGTCCGGGCCAACAGCCTGTTGGACCTGGCCACGGCCCTGGGCATCCAGCTGGACCTGTGGGGGGCGCAGAACATCTTCCACCGCCTGCTGCTGCGCCAGGGGGCCAGCCACATCGCCCCCGAGCTGGCCTCCCTGGGCCGGCGTCTGCGCTTCGAACTGTAGCCAGGGAAAGGCCCGCCCCCATGGACAAGATGCACCTGCTCCTGGTTCTGCACAGCCACCAACCGGTGGGCAACTTCGACAAGGTCTTCGCCTGGGCCGTGGAGCGCTGCTATCGCCCGGTGCTGCAAATCCTGGCCCGCTACCCCGAGTTCCGCCTGGGCCTGCACTATTCCGGACCCCTGCTCTCCTGGCTCAAGGCCCGCGACCCCCAATTCCTGGACGAGCTGGCCGAGCTCTGCGCCCGGGGCCAGGTGGAGATGCTGAGCGGCGGCTATTACGAGCCGCTCTTGGCCTCCATACCCCAGGAGGACGCCCTGGAGCAGATGGAGCAGATGACCAGCCTGATCAGGCGGCGCTTCGACCAGCAGCCGGCCGGCTTCTGGCTGGCCGAGCGCATCTGGGAGCCGGCCCTGCCCGCCAAGCTGGCCGCCGCCGGGCTCAAATACACCCTGGTGGACGACACCCACCTCTACTACGCCGGCTTGAGCCGCGCCGCCATGTTCGGCTATCACCTGACCGAGCGCGAAGGCCACGCTTTAGCCATCTTCCCCACCCACAAGGACCTGCGCTACACCATCCCCTTCAAGGAGCCCCACCACACCGTGGAGTTCCTGCGCCGGGCCATGGACGAGATGGGGCCCACCTGCGCCACCTATGGCGACGACACCGAGAAATTCGGCCTGTGGCCCAAGACCTATGAGTGGGTCATAGAAAAAGGCTGGCTCACCCGCTTCATCGAGGCCCTGCTCAAGGAGGACGACTGGCTGGCCACCAGCACCCCCGGAGCCTATCTGGCCGAGCACCCTCCCGTGGGCAGGGTCTATCTGCCCACCGCCTCCTATGAGGAGATGCTCACCTGGGCCCTGCCCGCCGCCGCCGGCGAGGAGTTGGAGCGGCTGACCCACCAGCTCAAGGAAGAGGGGCGCTACGAGTCGGTGCGGCAATTTTTGCGCGGCGGGGTGTGGGACAACTTCCTGGTCAAGTACCGGGAGTCCAACCTGATGCACAAGCGCATGCTGGCCGTCAGCCGTAAATTGCGCTCCCAGCACGTGCTGGGAGCGGCCCAGGACCACCTGTTGCAGGCCCAGTGCAACTGCGCCTACTGGCACGGCCTCTTCGGCGGGCTCTATCTGGCCCATCTGCGCCACGCCGTGCACGAGCACCTGATCGCCGCCGAGGAGATAAGCGACCGCATGCTGCACGGCGATGAAGGCTGGGCCCGCTCCCGCATCGAGGACCTGGACATGGACGGCAAGGCCGAGGTCATCCTGGCCAACCCCCACCTGGACACCCTGGTCCACCCCGGCTACGGCGGACAGCTAAGCATCCTGGACGCCCGCCGCCAGCGCTTCAACCTGGCCTGCGTGCTCACCCGCCGCCGCGAGGCCTATCACGCCCTGTTCCAACAGCCACGTCCCGCCGCCCCTGCCCCCGGCGAGGAGAACGAGAGCGGCATCGTGAGCGCCCATGACCTGGTGGTCTTCAAGGAAGAAGACTTGGAGCGCCACCTGGTCTATGACTGGTACGAGCGCGGCTGCTTCCAGGACCACCTGCTACCCCCCGAGGCCAGCCTGGAGCAGTTCATCAGCGCCGACTATCACGAGCAGGGCGACTTCGTGAACCAGCCCTATCAGCTCATCGAGCAGGGCACCCAGGGACAGACCGCCTGGTGCCAGCTCTCCCGCGAGGGCAACCTGTGGGCCCCGGGCGGACCATGGCCGCTCACCATAGACAAACGCTACAACCTGGGACCCGGCGCCCAACTATCCTGCGCCTACACCCTCTCCGCCGCCCGCAGTGACACCCCGCCCCTGCGCCTGGCCGTGGAGATGAACCTGTCCCTGCTCTCCGACGACGACCCCGGCAAATACCTGGCCCTGGCCAGCGGCGAGAAGCTCTCTCTCAACGCCCCCCACCAGGCCGGGCCGGTCAAGTCCCTGGCCCTGGTCAACCAGTCCGACAACTTCCGCCTGGTCATGAACCTTAGCCGCCCCGCCCACATCTGGCTGTGGCCGGTGGAGACGGTGAGCATGTCCGAAAGCGGGCTGGAGCGCAATTATCAGGGCAGCTCCCTCTCCTTCATCTGGGAGCTTCCCGCCGGCTCGGGCCGCCACCAACTGGAAGTGGCCCTGGAGGTGATCTGACATGGCTACCTGTCCACGCTGCGGCGCGCCAACCCAGGATAACGCCGACAACTGCCCCAACTGCGGCCAGCTGCCCCACGCCCCGGTCTCTCCCCCGC
>CAZLSD010000191.1:0-5009 GCA_964561775.1 uncultured Desulfarculus sp.
GGGCGGCTGGGCGGCCTCCGGCGGCGGCGCGGCTGCGGGCGTAAAAGCCTGCGCCGAGGGGCGGCGGGCCAGGGCCTCTTCCAGGGCGGCATCCATGTCCAGGGGCTGGCCCTGGTGCAAGGCCTCGCCCAAGAGGGCGAAGACCTGCTCGCGCCGGGTGGCTAAAGTGGCGTCCACCTGGGAAACGGGGGTGCTAACCTGGCAGTCGCCGGGGCGCAGGGACATGTCCGGCTTCAACTCCAGATGGGGCAGGCCGCCCAGTTCCTGCAACAGCAGGGGGCGGTACTCGCGCACCAGGGCCAGGTCGTCGGGGTGCAGGCTGACCACGATCTTGTCGGCCTCGGCCACGCGCTCCACGGCCTGGTGCACGGCCCGCCGCACCAGGGAGGGGTCCACCGCGCCGGGGGCCAGCAGGATGCGGTCGGTGGCGGCTTGGACCAGGGCGATGATCTCCGGCTCCATCACCGCCAGGATGCCGGCCCGGGATTGATCCAGCATCTTCATGGCCCGCCCCAGGTTGTCGCAGGCGGCCTCCACCCGGGCCTGGCTGGCCTGGCGGCCCTCCTCCTGGCCGCTCTGATAGCCCTGGGCGTAGGCCTCCTGGCGGGCCTGTTCGCGCAGGCGCTCGGCCTCGGCGTGGGCCTCGGCCACCATCTGGGCGGCCTGGCGGGCGGCCTCCTCGCGGGGGTCCACCACCACCTCTTCCTGGAACAGGGGGCTGAAGCCCTCGGAGGCCTCCGGCAGGGCGGGGGGCGCCGCGGCCTCCTGGCCCAGTTCCATCTCGGGCAGTTCGAAGACGCGCAGGCCCTCCTCCACGGGCGGGACCGGGGCCAGGCGCGAGCCTTGCTGAAGCTCAGACAAGGGTGTCCTCGCCGCCCTTGCCGCCGATGACGATCTTGCCTTCCTTTTCCAGGCGGCGGGCGATCTGGATGACCTTCTGCTGGGACTGCTCCACCTCGCTCAAGCGCACCGGCCCCATCACCTCCAGGTCCTCGGCGATCATGGCCGCGGCGCGCTCGCTGACGTTGGAGAGTATCTTGTTCTTGAGCGGCTCGGTGGCGGTTTTCAAGGCCATGGTCAGGTCCTCGTTGCGCACCTCCTTGAGCAGGGTGCGGATGCCGCGGTCGTCGATGCTGATCAAGTCCTCGAAGACGAACATGAGCTGGCGGATCTGCTCGGCCAGCTCGGGGTCTTCCTCTTCCAGGCGGCCGAAGATGTGCTCCTCGGTGGCCTTGTCCACGTTGTTCAACATCTCGGCCACCGACTCCACGCCGCCCAGCTGCTTGGCCTCCATGCCCTCGGTGGAGATGATCTCCCTCTGCAGCACCGCGTCGATCTCCTCGATGACGCCCGGGGCGATCATGTCCAGGTTGCTTAAGCGCAAGACCACCTCGTATTGCAGGTTCTCGGGGAACTCGCGCAGCACCTCGGCGGCCTTGCCCTTGGGCAGGTGGGCCAGGATAACGCTGATGGTCTGGGGATGCTCGCTCTTGATGAAGCCAGCCAGGGTCTTGGAGTCCACGTTCTTGACCCGCTCGAAGGGCACCGGCTCCTTGGCCTTGTCCAACTCGTCGATGAGCTGCTTGGCCCCGGCCTCGCCCAGGGCCATGGTCAACGCCTTGCGCGCGGTGGCCTCGCCACCCACCATGGGGCCCATGTCGCTTTTCAGCTTCTCCATGAACTCCTTGAGCAGGGTGTCCACCAGGGCCGGGTCCACCTGGTCGATGCTGCTCATGGCCAGGCCGACCTTTCTTATCTCATCGGGCTCCAGCTTCTTGAAGAAGTCGGCGGTGAACTGTTCGCCCATGCTCATCAAGACGATGGCTGTCTTTTGCACCCCGCTAAGTTGCTTGTCGCCGCCGGCCATGGCCTCGCTCCCCTATGCTTGGCTTAACTTGTCCCGGTCCCGCCCTGTTCAAGCTTCCCTGATCCAGGCCCTGAGCACGGCGGTGGCCCGGTCGGGATCCTGGCTGGTCAGCGCCACCACCTGATCCCGGGTGGTGACCTTGCGCGGAGTCTCTTCCAAGAGGGCCATCTCGCCGGCCTCGCCGGCGGTCAGTTCCTCGCCGCCAAAAGCGCGCCGCCCCGCGCGCCCGGCTCCGGCTCCGGCCATCGCCGGGGCGGGGGCCATGCGGGCCGCGAGCATCTTGATCAGGGGCCGGGCCACCAGCAGGATGAAGAGCAGACCCAGGATCAGGTTCAAGGCCGGCTTGCCGTACTCCTTGAGATAGTCCTGCCAGCCCTTGGCCGCCGGAGCCAGGCTGTCGGAGGCCAGGGCGAAGGGCACGTTGGCCACGGTGACCTCGTCGCCCCTCTGCTCATTATAACCCACGGCCCGGCGCACCAGTTCGGTGAGCTGGCGCATCTCCTCGGCCGAGCGGGGGTTGAAGACCCGGTTCACCGGTCCGCCCGGCGCGCCTTCCTCCTTGTAGGGGCCGTCCACCACCACGGCCACGGTCATGCGCTTCAAGTTGCCGCCGGCCTGGGTGATCTGCTTCTGGGTGCGGCTGATCTCGAAGTTGGTGGTCTCGCTCTCCCGGCTGGTCTCCGAGCCGCCGCCGGCCTCGGCGCCGGGCGTGGCGTTGCGCTGGGCCAGGTTGAAACGCTGGTCCGGGCTGCCGGTGGGGCCTTGGCCGGCGTTTTTTCCGCTCTCGTTGGTCTTGGTCTCCGAGCGCACCACCACCTGGTCGGGGTTGAAGAGGTCCTCGGTGGTGGTGATGCGGGTGAAGTCCAGGTCGGCGGCCACCCGCACCACGGCCCGGCCCTGCCCCAGCACCTCCTCCAGCATGGACTGCACCTTGCCGCGCATGGCCTTCTCGTAGTTGCGCTGGTGGTCCATCTGGCCGGCGGTGAGCCCGGCGGCGAAGTCGGGGGTGTCGGCCTGCTTGCGGAAGATGAGGTTGCCCTTGGTGTCCACCAGGGTGATGCGGTCGTCGCTCAGATCGGGCACCGAGGAGGCCACCAGGTGGACGATGCCGGCGATCTGGCTGGGGCTTAGGCTCTTGCCGTTGGCCAGGGCCACCACCACCGCGGCGGACGGCTTTTTCTCCTCCTCCACGAAGAGGGAGTCGCGGGGCATGACGATGTGCACGCGGGCCTCGGTGATCTCGGCGAAGCTGGCGATGGTGCGGGCCAGCTCGCCTTGCAGGGCGCGCTGGTAGTTGATCTTCTGCACGAAGTCGGTGGTGCCCATCTCCACCTTGTTGAAGACCTCAAACCCGATGCCCGAGCCGCGAGGCAGGCCATCGCCGGCCAGGGCCAGGCGGGCCTCGTAGACGTTTTCCTGGGGCACCCGGATGAGGGTGCCGTCGGCCTCCAGGCGGTAGGGCACCTTCAAGTCTTTGAGCTTGTTGACCACCTGGGAGGCGTCGCGCTGGGCCAGGCCGGAAAACAGCACCTGGTATTCGGGCTGGTTAACCCACAGAAAGGCCGAGACCAGCCCGGCCAGAATGAGCGCCCCGGCCCCCATGAAGACCATGCGCCGGGTCATGGACATTTCGCCCACCGCCTGCTTGAGCAGGCCCGCTCCCTTGCCTTTCGCCTCGGCCTCGGCCATGATGCCCTCTCCTAGTGCGGACCGCCGCGGCCTCGCGGCGGTTGTTCAGATATGCTCGCCCGCCGCCCTGGCCTAGAACTGCATGCGCATCACTTCATGATAGGCGTTCAAGACCTTGCCGCGCACGGCCATCATCATCTTGAAGGCGATGCCGGCCTGCTCCACGGCGATCATGGTTTCGTGCAGGCTCTCTCCCCGGCCCACGGCCAGGTCCTGGATGGACTTGTCGGCGGTCTGCTGCATCTGCCCCACCTTGTCCATGGAATCCTTGAGGGTCTGGGCGAAGCCCTTGCCCTCCTGGGGGGCGGAGACGCTCTTGGCCAGGCCGGCGGAGAGGTTGCCGGTCAGGGACTTGGCGCCTATGCCCATCACGCGGGGGTCGCTCATGACAAGCCTCCTTAACGTCCGATTTCCAGGGCCTTCAAGGCCATGCTCTTGCTGGTGGCCACCGCGGTGACGTTGGCGTCATAGGATCGCTGGGCGGTGACCATGTTGACCATCTCGGTGTGGATGTCCACGTTGGGCAGGTTGACGTAGCCCTCTTGGTCGGCGTCGGGGTGGCCGGGGTCGTACACCCGCTTGAAGGGCGAGGTGTCGTTCTTGACCTCGTTGACCAGCACCCCACTGCGCGGCTCGCCGTTGGGCTGGTCCATGGCCTTTTCCAGCTTGCGCGTGAAGGGCGCGGCCGAGAAGACGGTGATCTGGCGGCGGTAGGGTCCGCCCTCGGCGGTGCGCGTGGTGAAGGCGTTGGCCAAGTTCTGGCTGATGACGTTTAGCCGCGTGCGCTGGGCCGAGAGCCCGCTGGCGCTCACCTCCATGTTGGTTATGAAGTCCATGGCTAGCTGCCTCCTGACTGGCCATCGGCGATGGCGGTCTTGAGGGTGGTCAGTTTTTTGTTCAAAAGCTGGATCATGGCGTTGAACATGATGTTGTTCTCGGCCAGCTTGCTCATCTCGATGTCCAGGTGCACCGGGCCGGTGTCCTTGTATTCGGGCGCGGCGTGGGCAAAGGGCTTGGGCGCCTCGAAGGGCATGTGGCCGGGGTTGGTGCGGGCCAGGTTGGGCGGCACCACGCCCCCGTCCAGGGCGGCGCGCAGCTGCTTCTCGAACTCCAGGCCGGTGCCGTTGAAGTTGGGGGTGTCCACGTTGGCCAGGTTGCGCGAGATGAGCCGGTTGCTGGTGGCCCGGCGGTCCAGATTGGCTTCCAGCAGTCTGGTGGTGGCGTCGAAGAGCTTTTGCGGGGCCATGCCTGTCTCCTCCTGGCCGGCGGGGGGCCGGACCGACCAGAAAGGAAGCAAGCGGCGTGCCAGAAAATGGCGTGGTTTGCGGTAAGTGATTGCGAATGGTTAGCTTAAAGACCCTGGCGCGGGGCCTGTCAGAAGCTGCCCACTTGGCCGCGTCGAGTCCTCGGCGCACGCCAAGGCTTTGACATCAGGCCTGGGAGCGGGCCACGG
>CAZLSD010000191.1:5109-6484 GCA_964561775.1 uncultured Desulfarculus sp.
CCAGGGGATGGCCGGCGGGTCCGCCCTGCTCGCCCAATTCCTGGCGCAGGTAAGCCAGGGCCCGTTCCGCCGCTGGGGCCAAGCCGGCCTTGAGGCGGGGTTTCCAGGTGCGGTCCACCTCATCCCAGAAGGCTTGCAGGTGGGCCTCCATGATGTCCCGCACGAAGGCGGCGGCTTCTTTTTGGGCGCTGCTCATGGCATGTCTCCTTGGAATTAGGATTACTGTCCCACCGGTCCTTCACGCATGACCTCCGTGAAGTCCAGGGTCAGCCGGCGAGGTTTGGCCCCGGGGTAATCCACCATCCAGATATGCGAGGGCTTTATGGGGCCGGGGGTGTCTTTAACGGGTTGGCCCACGAAAAGAATCCTCTTGCCGTCGTTGGATACGGCCTTGGGGAAGGCCGAGGCATGAGGGGCGGCCAGCCGCGTCTGCCCGGTCTGCATGTCAAGGGCGTAGAGATAATAGGGCATACTCTTGTCGCCCTTCTCCGCATCTCTACCCCACTGGAAGACAAGATGCCGGCCGTTGATAGAGCTGACCATCTCCTTGATTCTTAGCAGATATGATTTGCAGCGGCCAGGGTCATAGTTGAGGATACTGCTAAAGCGGGACATGTCGATGATAAAAGGACGCAGATGCCGGGGGTTGTGAAGGTCGATTTCCCATAACATCTGGCATTGCTCAAGGTATTCAGGCGTACTAATGGCAATTTTATCGCCTTGCAGCAGGCTGAAATTGAATACGGTGAAGTAGATGTTATTGGTGAGGCGGTACTCATTATTATCATCCAAATCAATAAAGAATATATCATTTTCGTGGTGGGTAGGTCTTTCCTTGAATCTGGTGTTGCCCCACCATTTGCTACGGCAGAAATATATACGTCGGCCATCGGGCGAAAAGCGAGGGTCTCGGTTGTGCTGGGGGTTGTTGGTCAGGCGGCGCACGTTGTGACCGTCACTGTTCATTACGAATATATCGCCATTTTTGCTGGCGGTATTCGAATGAAAAGCTATCAGCTTTCCGTCGGGGGAATATGAAGGCCGTGAAACATAGTAGTCACCTTTTGGTTCACCCCTAAGCCATTTTAACGCCTTACCGCGATAGTCTATCAAAAAAAGACCTTCTATATCATTGCTACCAACGCTGACAACCATGGTCTTGTCCATGGGGTTGAATGCCGCCCCGCCCATGCCAAGATGATATCGTTATCCTTCTTTTATTGGATTGGGGTTGGGCACCTTCTGGCAGCCCAGAAGAAAAAAAGTAAAGGCAATGAAGATGGCGAAGATGGATGCCAATGACTTCGCTGGTCTCGAACAAGTAACCATGTTCATTCACCTCACCATTATCTTTCTGGTAGTAGCCCCTTGGCTT
>CAZLSD010000192.1:0-6460 GCA_964561775.1 uncultured Desulfarculus sp.
CCTGGAGCCCCTGCCCCAGGCGCTGGAGTTGGCCCTCCACACCCTGGACCGGATGCAAAGGGCCAGCGACACCACGGAGATGGGCTCGGCCCTGCTCATCTTCCTGACCCGGCTGCTCAGTCTGCTGGGCTATGGCCTGCACCTTGACACCTGCCTGCGCTGCGGCAAGCCCCTGGATCAGGCCCATGGACACCGGCTCAGCCTGGCCGGCGGCCTGCTCTGCGGCGGCTGCCCCACCTGCCAGGGCGACGTGAACACCGCTCCGGGGCTGTGCAAAGGCCTGGCCGCCGCCCAGGGCCTGCCCTATCCCGCCCTGGGGCGGCTGCGCTTTCCCCCCTCCCAGCTCTCCGCGGGGCTGGACTATCTGGCCGAGTTCTGGCGGCGGGTGCTGGTCCACGACCTGCCCAGCCTGGAGGTGGCCGGCCAAGGCATGGCCGCGGCCTAAAGGCGCGTCCGCGCCCCGCGAAATCACCCAAATTTTCCGCTTCCTGTGTTTTTTGTATACACAAAGCCCTTGCCACCTACCCAGCTAATGAGTAGGCTAGGGGCACATTTTCACCGGCACGGACAACGGAGAAACCCACAGCCATGGCCAGCCAGAAATCCCCCGCCAAAAAACAGATCCTCCTGGGCAACGAGGCCATCGGCCGCGGCCTGGTGGAGGCCGGGGTGGAGTTCATGACCGCCTACCCTGGCACGCCCTCCTCGGAGATCATGCCCGCGGTGGCGCGCTTCGGCGCGGAGCTTGACCCGCCCCCCTATTGCGAATGGTCGGTCAACGAGAAGGTGGCCTTCGAGACGGCCCTGGCCGCGGCCTACACCGGCCGCCGCAGCGCCTGCGCCATGAAACAGGTGGGGCTAAACGTGGCCCTGGACCCGGTGATGAGCGCGGCCTACATCGGGGTCATAGGAGGCATGGTGCTCATCAGCGCCGACGACCCCGGCCCCCACTCCTCCCAGACCGAGCAGGACAGCCGTCTGCTGGCCCATTTCGCCAAGCTGCCCGTGCTGGACCCGGACAGCCCGGCCCAGGCCCGCGACCTGGTGTCTTTGGCCTTCGAGCTTTCCGAGCGCCACCAGATACCGGTCATGCTGCGCCCGGTGCTGCGCGTCTGCCACGCCCGCCAGGCCCTTAACCTGCGCAAGCCCGTGCGCCCCAAGCACGCCGTGGCCTTCAACCGCGACCCCATGCGCTGGGCGGCCATCCCCCGCATGCGCCTGGCCCAGCACATAGCCCTTAACCAGAAACTGGCCGCCATCGCTGAAGAGGCCGCCCAGGACAGCCGCCTCAACATCTGGCGCAGGGAGCCTTTTGCCAAGCCCGCGCCCCTGGGCATCCTGGCCGCGGGCATGCCGGCCGCCCTGGCCCTGGACATCCTGGCCGAGTTGGGCCTGGCGGTGGAGGACGGGCCCTTGCCCTTCCTGCAGATGGCCATGCCCTTCCCCCTGCCCCAGGAGCCGGTGCGCCGGCTTATGGCCGCCTGCAAGCGGGTGCTGGTGCTGGAGGAGACCGAACCGGTGTTGGAGCTGCTCTCCCCCGGCCGCGACAAGCTCTGGGGCCGCTATAGCGGTCATGTGCCCCAGGCCGGCGAGCTGACCCCCGACGCGCTCTACCCGGTGCTGGAGCGCGCCCTCAAACAGGCCAAGGTCAAGACGCCCCGTCAGCGGGGGACCGTGCTCAGCGTGCCGGACCAAGCCCCGCCCAGGCGGCCCAATCTCTGCGCCGGCTGCGGCCACCGGGCGGTCTTCTACGCCCTGCGCCGGGCCTTCCCCACCGGGGTCTATCCCAGCGACATCGGCTGCTACACCCTGGGCATGAACCAGGGCGCGGTGGACACCTGCCACGACATGGGCGCCTCCATCACCTTCGCCGCCGCGCTCAGCCGCTCCTTCCAGATGGCCGGCCAGGATGTGCCGGTGCTGGCCACCATCGGCGACAGCACCTTCTATCACTCCGGCGCGCCCGGCCTCATCAGCGCGGTCCACAACGGAGCCCGCTTCGTGCTGGTCATCCTGGACAACGAGACCACCAGCATGACCGGCATGCAGCCCACCCCGGAAAAGGGCCTCACCGCCGGCGGCCACCCCGGCCAGGCGGTCAGCCTGACAGGACTCATCAAGGGCTGCGGGGTGGAGCACGTCGAGGAGGTGGACGCCTACGACCTGCCCGTTCTGATGAAGACCCTACGCCAGGCCCAGCGCCAGGCGGCCAAGCCCGAGGGCTCGCTGGCCGTGGTGGTGGCCCGCCACGCCTGCGTGGCCCAGGCCCGCCACCTGGCCGTGCCAAAGCCCCGCCGGGTCACGGTGCGCGGCCCGGCCCCGGGCAAACCTCCCAGCTTCACCGCCAAGGCCTGCGCCGACTGCGGCCGCTGCACGGACATCTGCCCCGCCGGAGCGCTTACCCGCAAGGCCAAGGCCAGGATCGTGGTGGACGCGGCCAAGTGCGTTTCGTGCAGGATGTGCGCGGTAGTCTGTCCCACCAAGGCCATGACCCTGGAGCCGGCGGGCGGCTGCGTGGCCTGCGGGCTGTGCTCCAACTGGTTCGCCTGTCCGGCCCTGGCCAGGGACGCAGAAGGCTTCATGAGCATAGACCGGAGCTGGTGCGTGGACTGCGGGCTGTGCGAGCAGGTCTGCGCCCAGGGCGCCATCTTGGCGGAGGAGGTCTAGCCATGAACACCCAAGGATGGCAGGCGGTGGTGGCCGGGGTGGGCGGCCAGGGCGTGCTCTTTGTGACCCGCATGCTGGCCCAGGCCGTGGCCGGCGCGGACAAGCCGGTGCTCATCAGCGAGGTGCACGGCATGGCCCAGCGCGGCGGCTCGGTGGTCAGCCACCTCAAGGTGGGGGACTTCGCCGGACCCTTGGTGGCCCAGGGCCGGGCGGATTTGCTGCTTTCCCTGGACCCGGGCGAGGCCATCCGCAACCTAAGCTTCCTGGCCCCGGGCGCGGCCCTGGTGGTCAACGCCCCGGGCGAGGAGTTCCTCTCCGAGGCGGCGCGGGAGGCCCTGGGCCGCCAGGGCGTGCAGGCCCTCTACCTGGACGCGGCCAGCTTGGCCCGCCAGTTGGGCCAGGCCAAGGGCGGCAACCTGCTGCTCTTGGCCGCGGCGGCGGCCGGGGGGCTGTTGCCCGCCAGCTTCAAACGCCTAAGCCAGGCCGTGCGCCAGGCCACGCCGGAGTCCCGCTGGCCCCAGGCCGAGGAGATGCTCAAGGCCGGGGCCCAGGTGGTGCGCTCCTAATAATCGTGAATCCGGGGATCCGCTCCCCACGCCAACCATTTCGCCGGAGGAATTCAGATGCGCAAGCTCCTGGTGGTGCTGATTTCCCTGTCGCTGACGCTGGGCCTGGCCGGCCTGGCCGGCGCGGCCACGACCCTTAAATACGGCCATGTGGGTCCCCTGGGCCATGGCCAGACCGTGGGCGTGGACGCCCTGGCCAAGTACGTGGAAGAGCAGACCAAGGGCGAGATCGTCATCAAGACCTTCCCCCTGGGCCAACTGGGCGGCGAGCGCTCCTTGGCCGAGCAGGTGCAGGCCGGCACCCTGGAGATGGCCACCATCAGCACGGCGGTGTTGCAGAACTTCGTGCCCCAGACCGCCATCATGGACCTGCCCTTTGTCTTCCCCGACCGGGCCACGGCCTACGCGGTCATCGACGACCCGGCCTGGCAGGAAAAGTTCTTCGCCTATCTGCCGGCCAAGGGCTTCGTGGGCTTTGGCTGGACCGAGAACGAATTCCGCGATCTGACCAACAGCAAGCGCCCCATCCGCAAGCCCGAGGACTTGAAGGGCCTCAAGATCCGGGTCATGGAGAGCCCGGTCTACTTCGAGACCTTCAAGCAGTTGGGCGCGTCCCCGGTGGGCCTGCCCTTCCCCGAGATATACAACGCCCTCCAGCAGGGGGTCATCGACGCCCAGGAGAACCCGCTCTTCACCTCCATCCTGATCAAGGCCACCGAGGTCAACAAGTACGTCACCAAGACCGGCCACATCCTGACCGAGTGCATCCAGATCATGAACGCCGACGTCTGGAACAAGCTGACCCCGGCCCAGCAGGAGATCTTCCGCGAGGGCGCCCGGCGCTCCATCAAGGTCAACCGCGAGGAGACGGCCAAGCAGATGCAGAAGCTGCCCAAGCTGGGCATCAGCATGGACGAGTACGTCAAGGCCAACGACGTGCAGGTGGTGGAGCTGAGCAAGGAAGAGCGCCAGGCCTTTGCCGACGCGCTCAAGCCGGTGTGGGCCAAGTACCGCGACATCGCGGGCCCGGAGCTTTACGACTTCTTCATGGCCACCATAGCCAAGCACGCCAAGAAGTAGCGGCCCCCTCCGTAGAAAACCAATCCGCCCGGGTGGGGCCGCGCGCCCCGCCCGGGCCTCTTGCTGACAGAGAGCGCCCCATGCCCCCCAGCTCATCCTCCCAGCCCGCCGGCTGGCGTCAAGTTCTGAAACATCTCGAGGAAGGGACCCTGGCGCTCACCATCTTGAGTCTGTCGCTGATGGTCTTCGCCCAGGTGGTGGCCCGCTATGTCTTCAACCAGGGCTTCGCCTGGTTCGAGGAACTTAGCCGTTACCTGGGCGTGTTCATGACCTTCCTGGGAGCCAGCCTGGGGGTCAAGTACGGCCTGCACTTCAGCATGGATTTCTTTGTCAAGCGCGTGCCACCCCTGGCCGCCCGGGCCATGGGCCTGGTCTCGGCCATCCTGGGCGCGGCGCTGTTTCTGGGCCTGGCCTGGCTGGGCTGGCAGCACTGCGCCAAGCTGATGCGCTTCAACACCCTAAGCCCTGCGCTCCAGATGCCCATGTATTGGGCCTACCTGCCCATTCCCCTGTTCAGCCTGAGCATGGGCCTGCGCTTTTTGGGCCGGGCCTGGAGCCAATTGCGCCCCAAGGAGGCCCGGGCATGACCTGGGTGCTCTGCTTAAGCTTCGTGGGGCTGCTGGTGCTGGGCATGCCCATCGCGGTGATGCTGGTCTCCGCCACGGCCCTGGCGTTGCTTATCTTCACCAGCACCCCGCTGACCATCCTGGTGCAGCAGCTCTTCAACGCGGTGGATAATTTCGTGCTGCTCTCGGTGCCCTTCTTCGTGCTGGCCGGGGGCATCATGAGCGAAGGGGCCCTGGCAAGTCGGCTGATAGCGGTAATCAACCTGGCCGTGGGACGCCACCGGGGCGGCTCGGCCCTGGCCGCCGTGCTGGGTTGCATGTTCTTCGCCGCCATCAGCGGGTCATCGCCGGCCACGGTGGTGGCCATCGGCAGCGTGATGATCCCGGCCCTCATGAAGGCCGGCTATCCCAAAGACTTCACCCTGGGGCTCATCACCTCGGCCGGCTCTCTGGGTATAATCATCCCGCCCTCCATCCCCATGATCCTCTACTGCCTGGTCATGAACGTCAGCGTGGCCAAGCTTTTCATGGCGGGCTTTTTGCCCGGCCTGCTCATCGGCGGGGTATTCATGGCCTACGCCTGGCTTTTGGCGCGCAAGCGCGGCTGGCGGGCCGAGGGCGCGCCCACCCGCGCCCAGGCGCTCAAGGTGCTCAAAGACGGCGTCTGGGCCCTCATGCTGCCGGTGGTGGTGTTGGGGGGCATCTATTCCGGGGCCTTCACCGCCACCGAGGCCGCCGCGGTCAGCGTGGTCTACGCCCTGGCCGTGGAGATGTTAATCTACCGCGAGCTGACCTGGCCCAAGCTCTACAAGGTGGCGCGCGACGCGGCCATGCTTAGCGCCTGCCTGCTCTTCATCCTGGCCTGCTCCATGGCCTTTGTCTGGCTCTTGACGGCAGAGCGCCTCCCCATGACCCTGGCCGATTGGATCGTCTCCAACGTGGAGAACCGCTGGGTGTTCCTGGCCTGGATCACCGTGCTGTTCCTGCTCCTGGGCATGGTCATGGACGATGTCTCGGCCATGCTCATCCTGGCCCCCATCTTCGTGGAGACCCTGCACCGCTACCAGATCGATCTCATCCACTTCGGCATCGTCATGGTGCTGCTCATCGAATTCGGCTTCCTCACCCCGCCCTTTGGGCTCAACCTCTTCGTCACCATGGGGCTCACCGGCGAGTCGCTGACCTCGGTCAGCCGGGCCGTGGCCCCTTTCCTGCTCTTGCTGCTGGCCTGCGTGCTGCTGGTGGTCTTCATCCCGGAGATATCCCTGCTCCTGCCCCAGCTGCTGCTGCCCCACATCAAATAGGCGGACGGGGGATTGCCGCATGATCCAAGGCTCGGTGGGATATTGCCGCTGCGGCCAGGAAATCTGGCTGGAATATTTACGCAAGGACCAAACTTGGTTCTGCCGCTTCAGCACCCCCGAGGGCGCGGAAGTGACCGCCTGCCCCGCCTGCGGCCGCGTACTGGACGAGGATAACCTGGACTCACTGACCAGCCCCGTAAAAAAATAAGCGATGGCGGGTCTGGTCCACGTCCCCCTATACTTTTACTTTTTTAGGAAGGGGGGTCTGGGGGGAAAC
>CAZLSD010000193.1:0-6459 GCA_964561775.1 uncultured Desulfarculus sp.
AACATGCCCCAGCTCAAGAGGGCCAAGAGGTGCAGCAGCAGGCTGGCCAAAAAGCCGCCCTCGTGGAAACCATAAGCCTTCATGAAGGGGAAGGCGACCAGGGGATAGAGCACCCGGCGCAGCACCAGGGAATAGGACCACTGTTCGGCGGGCTGGCCGTCCAGCATGTGATAGGTGGCGGTGAACTGGTGGTGGTCGATGGAGACCAGATAGGGGCAGCCGGGCAGGTTCCAGGTCAGGGGCTTGTTCTGGGTGGCGGCCAGGGGGGCCAGGTTGCCCGAGTTGGCCCACATGCCCGCCAGCAGGATCAGCCCGGCCAGGGCCAGGGGCAGGCGGGGGGCCTCGCTGAACCAGATGCAGAAGAGGGCCGTGATCAGGCCCCACAGGGCCAGGGCCTGGAGGGGGATGCTGGCCGCCTGGGTCCGCCCGCCCAGGGCCTGGGCGCTCTGGCGCTCCAGGGGCTGGGCCAGGGGAGTGAGGCGGGACAAAGGCAGCTCGCCCAGGGCGCGCCCCGGCGGAGCCCACCACAGGCGCAGGCCAGCTCCTCCGCCGCGCTGGGCATACTCCACCTCCAGCAGGTGCCTTCCTGGCCCCAGCCAGAGGCGGGCCTGGCGGCGGTACATGCCGTGCTGGCCCAGGTTGTCCACCAGCAGGCGGCCGTCCAGAAAGAGCCGGGAGTCGTCGTCCGACTCCACGGCCAGGATATAAGGCCCGGGCAGGTATATGGTGATGAACCCGGCCAGGCGCAGGGAGAAGTTCTCCCCGCGCATGTCCTGGTGCTGGGCGTCGCTTAAGTGGGTGCGGGTCTCCACCTGGGGCGGGGAGGGCTGGCCCTGCCAGAGGGGGTTGGCGAAGCGCTGGGCCAGCAGGCCCGGGCTGTCGCCGGAAGCGGGATAGACGGTCTGGCGCAGTCCGGCCAGGGCCAGGAGCAGGGCCGACCCGATCAGGACCAAGGCCAGCAGGCTTTTGCCCAGCCGCCGCCCGGCCCCGTGCCTCACTCGCCATCCCCCCAGGTCTGAAGGGCCTGCTTGGCCGCGTCCTGCTCGGCCTCTTTCTTGGAGCGGCCTTGGCCGGTGGCCAGCACCTGCTCCTCCACCTCCAGGGCCACCTGGAAGACCTTCTCGTGGTCGGGGCCCTCGCTGGCCAGCAGGCGGTAGCGGGGGGTGATGTGCAGGCGCTCCTGCACCTTTTCCTGCATGAGGGTCTTGAAGTCCTTCTTGGCCTGGGGCGCCGCCATCTGATCCGCCGCCCCCCCCAGGATGACGGGCAAGAGGGCGCTCACCGCCTTGAGGCCGCTGTCCAGGTAGACCGCGGCCAGCACGGCCTCCAGGGCGTCGGCCAGTATGCTGGGCTTCTGATGGCCCTTTTGCGCTTCCTCGCCGCGCCCCAGGAGCAGATAGCCGCCCAATTCCAGGCGGCGGGCGGCGGCGGCCAGGCGGTTGGTGTTCACCGCCGCCGAGCGCGCCCGGCTCAGCTCGCCCTCGCTGGCCTGGGGCAGGCTGTCATAGAGAAACTGGGTCACGGCCAGTTCCAGCACGGCGTCGCCCAAAAATTCCAGGCGCTCGTTGGAGGCCGCCTCCTGGCCGGGCTGCTCGTGTACATAGGAGGAATGGCGCAGGGCCGCCTCCAATAGCTCCAGGTCCTTGAATTGATAGCCCAAAGCCAGACAAAGCCGGCCCAGCTGTTCCTCTCTGGCCTCCTCCATGCGTCCTCCCGGGCGGGCAGGCGAAATATTTCCTTGCCTGGCCCCACAGTATCAGCGCCCGCCCGCCCCCTGTCAACGCGCCCGGCTTGACTGGAGCTTTGGCCTGCCGTATGAAGGAGCCATGGATTCTTTACGCATTTTGCACAGCGAGTGGTCCAATGGCTGGGGCGGGCAGGAGATCCGCATCCTGGAGGAATGCCTGGGCATGGCGGCGCGCGGCCATCGGGTGGAGCTGGCCGGCTGCCCCACGGGCAAACTGCGCTCCCGCGCCCAGGAGGCCGGGCTGATTTTCCATCCCCTGGCCATGGCCGGACCCTGGGACCTGCCCGCCTTGTTCAGCCTGCGCGGGCTGCTCTTGCGCGAGGGCTTCCAAATCCTGCACACCCACTCCTCGGTGGATTCCTGGCTGGGGGGCATGGCCGCCCGCCTGGCCGGGGTGGCCTGCCTGCGCACCCGCCACCTTAGCGTGCCGGTCAGCAAGAACCCCCTCAACGTGGTCTACCGCCTGCCTGCCGCGGTCATCACCACCGGCCAGGGCATCCGCCGCCACCTCATCGAGGACTATGGCCTGCCCGCCGGCCGGGTGGTCTCCATCCCCACCGGCATCGATCTGGAGCGCTTCCAGCCCGCCCCGCCCGACCCGGCCTTCCAAGCCGAATTGGGTCTGGACCCCGCCGCCCCGGTGGTGGGGATGATCGCGGTGCTGCGCAGCTGGAAGCGCCACGACGTGTTCTGCGCCATGGCCGCCCAGGTCTTGGCCGCCCGGCCCCAGACCCGCTTCCTCATCGTGGGCGACGGCCCGGGCAAGGCGCGGGTGGCTGGCTACCTCAAGTCCATGGGGCTTGAGAAGGCCGCCATCATGACCGGACACCGGGCTGACGTGGAGCGCATCCTGCCCCTGTGCACGGTCTGCGTGCTGGCCAGCGACAAGGCCGAGGGCGTGCCCCAGGCCGTGTTGCAGCAACTGGCCTGCCAGCGGGCGGTGGCCGCCTCGGCGGCCGGGGACATCCCCGAGGTGGTGCGCCATGAGCAAACCGGGCTCTTGGTGCAGCCGGGCCAGGTGGAGCCGCTGACGGCGGCGGTGCTGCGTCTGCTGGACGACCCGGAGCTGCGCCAGCGCCTGGGCCGGGCCGGCCGGGAAATGGTCCAGGCCAAGCACTCCCGCCAGCACATGCTGGAGGCCACCGAACAGGTCTATGCCCGGGTGCTGGCCGGCCTGCCCGCCGGGCAAGCCAGCGAGGATGCCGCGTGAACGCCTGGTTGGCCGCGAGCCTGGGGGGGCTGGCGGCCCTGGGGTTTTCCGCGCGCTACAACTGGTGGCGGCGGCCCCTCACCGGCCTGCCCGTGCTGATGTATCACCACGTGACCGATGACCTGAACGGCTCGCCCCTGCCCAAGCTGCGGGTCAAGGTGCGCCGTTTCGCCCGCCAACTGGACTGCCTGGCCGCCCAGGGCTTGCAGACCCTGACCCTTTCCCAGGCCGTGAGCGCCGAACCCGGCGCAAAGGGCGTGGTCATCACCTTTGACGACGGCTACCTGGATTTCTATGAGCAGGCCTGGCCGTTGTTGCGCCAACGGGGCATGACCGCCACGGTGTTTTTGGTTACAGGCGTCCAGCACAACGCCTGGGACGCTGGCAAGGGCGAGCCGGAAGAGCCCCTCATGACCCGCGAGCAGATACTGGAACTGGACGCCCTGGGCGTGGAGTTCGGCGGCCACACCCACACCCACCAGGACTTGCGCAAGCTGGAGCCGCGCAAGCTTTTGCGCGAGATCACCGGCTGCCAAAAGGCCCTGACCGACCTGCTGGGCCGGCCGGCCCGATCCTTCAGCTATCCCTATGGCCTTTTCAGCGAGCGGGTGCAAGAGGCGGTGAAAGAGGCCGGCTTCACCGCGGCCTGCACCACCAAGCCCGGCCTCTTGGGGCCGCAGACCCCGGCCCTGGCCGTGCCGCGCATCATAGTGAAGCGCTCCGACGACGGCCTGGACTTCCGTCTCAAGCTTTCCCGCGCCCGCAGCAGGTTCTAAGCCATGGCCAGCTTGAGCATAGCTCTCATCTGCCGCGACGAGGCCGCCAACCTGCCGGCCTGGCTGGCGGCGGTGCGCCCGGTGGCCGACGAGATAGTCGCCGTGGACTCGGGCTCCAAGGACGGCACCATGGATATCCTGCGCCAGGCAGGGGCGCGGGTGGAGTATCGCGCCTGGACCGGCTATGCCGACCAGCGCAACCACTGCGCCAGCCTGACCACGGGGGACTGGATTCTCTGCCTGGACGCCGACGAACGGCCGGACCAGGAGCTGCGCGACGCCCTGACCCGGCTGAAGCAAGGCCCTCCGCCCAGCGAGGCGGCCTTTGAGCTTAGCTACAAGGTCTTCTTCTTCGGCCGCTTCCTGCGCCACGGCGGGTTCTATCCCGAGCGCCACCTGCGCCTGCACCGCCGGGGCCTGGCCGCCTGGGAGCGGCGCGAGGTGCACGAGCGCCTGGCGGCCTCAGGGCCGGTTGGCCGCCTGCCCGGCCACCTGGAGCACTACTCTTATGCCACGGTGGGCGAGTACCTGCGCCGCATGGACCGCTACAGCGCCCAGGCCGCCCGCCAGATGCACGAGTCGGGCCGCCGGGTCAGCGCCCTGGGGGCCTTCTCCCACGCGGCCTGGGCTTTTTTTAACCGCTATATCCTGCGCGTGGGCTTCCTGGACGGCTATGCCGGCTATCTGGCCGCCCGCCTGGAGTCGCTCTACACCCTGACCAAGTACACCCGCCTGCGCGAGCTGGCCCAGGGGCTGGAGGACAGGCCATGAAAGCCAAGGCTCTGCTCTGCCTGATCCTTCTGGCGGCGCTGGCCGCCCCGGCCTGGGGCGCGCCCGCCGCGCCGGCCACCCCCGCCGACGAGTTCGAGCAGGGGGTGGCCCAGGCCCGCGAGGGGCTCAAAGCCCGCGACCCCGAGGCCACCCTGGGCGGCCTGCGCCAGGCCCTGGCCGCGGCCTGGCAGAGGCTACCCTTCAGCGTGACCCGGGTCAGCCTGACCGCGGCCATGCCGGCCGGCTTCGGCCAGTACATAGCCCGGGTGGACAACATCTACCGCCCCAGCGAGCCGCTCATCATCTACATGGAGCCGGTGGGGTTCAAGGTGCGCCACGACTTGAAGGCCGGCACCTATGCCTATAACCTGGCGGCGGACTTCAACCTGGTGGACGCCTGGGGGCGCGTGGTGGGAGGCCGCCGGGATTTCGGGCGTTTCGCCGAGGAAACCCGCCACTTCCCCGACCGCTTCCCCCTCATCTTCACCTATAGCCTGGGCGGCCTGCCCCCCGGCGAGTACCGGGTGGAGACCACCGTGCGCGACATCCTGGGCAGCCAGTCCCACACCGTGGTGACCCCCTTCCGCATCGAGGGACCCTAGGCCTCACCCCATCCCCGGCCTTGACAACCTACGCCCCGGCGGTAAAAAAGTAAGTTTCCATCCCAAGCGAGGTGGTCATGATCGAGTTGGATTTCGCCAAGACCGGGGGGCTCATCCCGGCCATCGCCCAGGACGCCGCCAGCGGCCAGGTGCTGATGCTGGCCTTCATCAACCAGGAATCATGGCAACGCACCCTGGCCACCGGCGAGGTCCATTACTGGTCGCGCAGCCGTAAGGAGCTGTGGCACAAGGGCGGCACCAGCGGCAACGTGCAGAAGGTCAAAGCCATCTACGTGGATTGCGACAACGACACCGTGCTCTTCAAGGTGGAGCAGGTGGGAGGCGCGGCCTGCCACACTGGCATGGCCAGTTGCTTCTTCCGCCGCGTGGAGGGCGATAGCCTGGTGGCCGAGGGCAAGCCCCTTTTCGACCCCAAGGAGGTCTACGGCAAATGAGAGAGCAACTCAAGCTGGGCATACCCAAGGGCAGCCTGCAGGACGCCACCGTGCGCCTGTTCGCCCGGGCCGGCTGGAAAATCGACGTCAACGGGCGCTCCTACTTCCCCGAGATCGACGACGAGGACATCGCCTGCAGCCTGTGCCGCGCCCAGGAGATGAGCCGCTACGTGGAGAGCGGCACCCTGGACGCCGGCATCACCGGCCGGGACTGGATCCTGGAGAACAGCTCGGAGGTGGTCTACGTCACCGAGCTGATCTACTCCAAGGTCTCGGCCCGCCCCGCCCGCTGGGTGCTGGCCGTGGCCAAGGACTCCGGCGTCAACGAGGTCAAGGACCTGGCCGGCAAGCGGGTGGCCACCGAAATGGTCAACTTCACCAAACGCTACTTCGCCGAGGCCGGCGTGCCGGTGGAGGTCCACTTCTCCTGGGGCGCCACCGAGGCCAAGGTGGTCAACGGCCTGGCCGACGCCATCGTGGAAGTCACCGAGACCGGCTCCACCATCAAGGCCCACGGCCTCAAGATCATAAAAGACCTCATGCAGTCCACCACCCAGCTCATCGCCAACAAGACCTCTTGGGCCGATCCCGAGAAAAGGCGCAAGATCGAGCAGATCGCCCTCTTGCTCAAGGGCGCCCTGGTGGCGGGCAAGCTGGTGGCCATCAAGATGAACGTGCCCAAGGACAAGCTGGACGCCGTGGTGGACGCCCTGCCCAGCCTGAACGCCCCCACCGTGGCCGGCCTCTACAACAGCGACTGGTTCTCCGTGGAAACCGTGGTCGAGGAAAGCGTGGTGCGCGACTTGATCCCCCGCCTCATGCGCCGGGGCGCCGAAGGCATCATCGAGTACTCGTTGAATAAGGTAATCTAAGAACTGGGGGAGAACCTTTTTTGCAG
>CAZLSD010000194.1:0-1890 GCA_964561775.1 uncultured Desulfarculus sp.
CGCGGCACGAGGCGTTCTCTTGGCCTAGAGCTGCAAGACCTCTCAGGCCGGGGCGCTGAAATTCTTTTACCCCATGTCCCGCCGACTCCTTGCCGCCGCAGGCCTGCAACGGGAGCCAGGTAAGCGGTTGAAGTCTAGGCGGGCAGACGCTAAGCTGCAAGCATGCTGCGCGAGAGTCTAGAAGGTCTGCCCATCCTGCGTTTCGCCTCTCTGGCCAACCTGGCCGGGGTCGATCATGCCGTGACCACCCGCCAGGGTGGGGTGAGCCAGGGGGCGTATGAGAGCCTGAACCTGGGGCAGGGGGACGACGACCCCCAGGCGGTGGCGCGCAACCTGGAGATAGTGCGCGAGGCTTTGGGTCTCAAGCGCCTGGTCTATGCCCGCCAGGTGCACGGCGTGGAGATCGTGCGGGTGAATGGCCAAGAGGTCTCGCCGGTGGCCCAGGCCGACGGCCTAGTCACGGACCAGCCGGGGGTGGGGCTTCTTATCAAGCAGGCCGACTGCCAGGCCCTGGTCATGGCCGCGCCGGACAAGGGCATCGTGGCCAACTTCCACGTGGGCTGGCGGGGCAACGTGCAGAACCTGCCCGGCCTGGCCGTGCGCCACCTGGAGGAGCGCTACGGGGTCAAGCCCGAGGAGCTGTGGGTGGGGGTCTCGCCCAGCCTGGGGCCTTGCTGCGCCGAGTTCGTGAATTTTGAGCGCGAGCTGCCGGAGAGCTTCCGTTCCTATGCCATACGTCCCAACTATTTTGATCTGTGGCAGATCACCCTGGACCAGCTCACCCAAGCCGGGGTGCCCATGTGGCAGGTGGAGATGGCCAGCATCTGCACCCGCTGCGGGCAGAAATTCTTTTCCTACCGCCGCGAGGGCCTGACCGGGCGCTTTGGCAGCGTGGTGGCCCTGAAATGAGCCAGCCCGCCAAGGTGCTGGAGCAGCGCGCCCTTCAGCGGGACATCTTTCTGTTGCGCCTGAGCGCTCCCCACATCGCCGCCACGGCCCGGCCGGGGCAATTCTTCATGCTGCGGGTCAGTCAGGCGCAGGAGCCCATCCTACCCCGGCCCTTTTCCATCCACGGGGTGGAGGGGGATGATCTGCTGGCCCTCTACCGGGTGGTGGGGCGGGGCACCGCGCTACTCAGCCAGGCCCGGGCCGGACAGGAGCTGCTGGCCTGGGGGCCTCTGGGCAGGGGCTTCGACTTGGCGGCGCGGCGTCCTCTGCTGGTGGCCGGGGGTTTGGGCTGCGCGCCCATCACCTGGGCTGGCCTGGCCCTGGCCCGGCATGGGGCCAAACCGGAGATGCTGCTGGGCCTGGCCGGGGCGGCGGGTTTTTCTGGCATGGTGGATTGGCTGAGCGAGCGGGCCGCCAGCGCGGGCCTGGGTTGGGGCCTGTGCAGCGAGGACGGCTCCCTGGGCGAAAAGGGCCTGGTCAGCGCGCCCCTGGCCGCCCGCCTGGGATCCGGCGCGGACGCCTGCGACGGGGTGCTGGCCTGCGGCCCTATGGGCATGCTCAAGGCCGTGGCCAGGATATGCGCCCAGCACGGCGTGCCCTGTCAGGTGTCGCTGGAGGCGCCCATGGCCTGCGGTCTGGGGGCCTGCCTGGGCTGCGCCATCCCGGCGGTGGGCGGCGGCTATGTGCGGGCCTGCCAGGAAGGCCCGGTATTCCGGGCCGAGGACGTGGACTGGGAGAGGCTCTAAAGAAGAAAGCGCCTCCAGTGCGGGCCAGGACGGCCCGCCCAGGCGCGGCTGGCCGCGCCTGCCCGGACGACGGGATTCACTCCCGGCGGCCGGGGGTGGCTGCCAGGGCAGGAGCCCAGGCAGCCAGGTGATGCCGCCCCGATGGCCTGCGGTCTGGGGGCCTGCCTGGGCTGCGCCATCCCGGCGGTGGGCGGCG
>CAZLSD010000194.1:1990-6441 GCA_964561775.1 uncultured Desulfarculus sp.
GTCTGGGGGCCTGCCTGGGCTGCGCCATCCCGGCGGTGGGCGGCGGCTATGTGCGAGCCTGCCAGGAAGGGCCGGTGTTCAGGGCCGAGGACGTGGACTGGGAGAGGTTGTGAAGGCTCTGCTGGCTGATTGGCGCTTCTCGGTGGCGGTCTCCGTGCTGTTCTGGGGCCTGTGGGGCTTCTTCGGCAAGGTGGCGGTGGTGCGCCTGGGCTGGGCCACGGCCACCCTGCTGGGCTGGCTGGCCGGCGTGGTGGTGGTGGGGCCATTCTTGGTGGGGCAGTTCCGCTGGCCCGGCCTGGCCACGGCCTGGCCGGGCTTTGTATATGGGGCCTGCGGGGCCATCGGGGCGGTGTTCCTCTTCAAGGCCCTGGCCCTGGGGCCGGCCTCGGTGGTGCTGCCGCTTTCCGAGGGCTGGGTGGTGATAGCCGTGCTCCTGGCCATGGGCTTTCTGGGCGAGCGGCTTAGCTGGACCCAGGCCCTGGGCCTGGCCATGGTGCTGGTTGGCGCGATACTCTTGGCCCGGGAGTGAGACATGGACCAAAGCGAGGACCTGGAGCTTTTCCTGGAGCCCGCCCCGGGCATCCAATGCGACCACCCCGAGATCCTGGCCCTGGCCCGGAGCATCGTCAAGGGGGCCAAGAACGACGTGGAGGCCGCGCGCCGGCTCTTCGAGTACGTGCGCGACACCGTGGCCTACAGCGTCTGGGTGCCGGTCTGCCGCCTGGAGGATTACCAGGCGCTTGACACCCTGGCCCGGGGCAAGGGCTTCTGCGTGCAGAAGTCGGCCCTGCTCTGCGCCCTGGCCCGGGCCATCGGCATCCCCGCCCGCCTGGGTTTCGCCGACATCCACAACCGCCTGGTGCATGGCCGCCTGTTGCAGCTGGTGCCGGGGGGCGTCATCCATCACCACTGCTTCGTGGAGTGGTTCGTGGGCGGGCGCTGGATCAAGTCCACCCCCAGCTTCGACCGCGCCCTGACCGAGAAGCAGGGCTGGCGGCTGGTGGAGTTCAACCCCGCCGGCGACGCCCTGCTGCCGGCCGACGACCTGGCCGGCCGCCCCCATGTCAGCTATCTGGCCTATCACGGCTGGCGGCTGGGGGTGCCCCTGGAGGAGTTCACCCAGGTGACCATCCACCACCATGGCCCGGCGGCCATGACCGACTGGGACCAGATGCACCGCCAGGCCTTGGCCGGGGCGGAGGGATAAGGCCCGTGGCCGGCGGCCAGCCCTGCGACATGACCGCCCGGGTGGGTGGGCTTACTTTACGCAACCCCATCCTGGCCGCCAGCGGCACCTTTGGCTATGGCCGGGAATACGCCGGCCAACTGGACCTGGACGCCCTGGGCGGGCTGGTGACCAAGGGCATAAGCCTAACGCCCCGGGCGGGCAACGCCCCCCCGCGCATCTGCGAGACCGCCTGCGGCATGCTGAACGCCATCGGCCTGGCCAACGTGGGGGTGGAGGCTTTCCTGCGCGACAAGCTGCCCTTCCTGCGCCCCTATCAGGAGCGGGGCCTGGCCGTGGTGGTCAACCTCTACGGCGAGAGCCTGGAGGAGTTCACCCAACTGGCCCGCGAGCTGGAAGGCCGGGCCGGCCTGAGCGCCTTGGAGGTCAACGTGAGCTGCCCCAACGTCAAGGGCGGGGGCATGGCCTTTGGGGTGGATCCCTCGGCGGTGGCCGAGATTACCCAAGCGGTGAAGGCGGCCACCTCCCTGCCGGTCTGGGTCAAGCTGACCCCCAACGTGAGCGACCCCGTGCCCATGGCCAAGGCGGCCAAGGCCGCCGGGGCCAGCGCGGTCAGCCTGATCAACACCCTGCTGGGCATGGCCATCGATCCCGTGACCCGCAAGCCCCGCCTGGCCAACGTCTTCGGCGGGCTCTCCGGCCCGGCCATCAAGCCGGTGGGCCTGCGCATGGTCCACCAGGTGGCCCGGGCGGTGGATATCCCGGTGGTGGGGCTGGGCGGCGTCATGAGCGGGACCGACGCCGCCGAGTACCTGCTGGCCGGAGCGGCGGCGGTGCAGGTGGGCACGGCCAGCTTCCACGACCCAGCGGCCTGCCCGCGCATCGCCGATGAGCTGCGCGGCTTCTGCCAAGGCCAGAACCTGGCCTCGGTGGGCGAGCTGGTGGGCGGGTTGATCCGCTAGCCCGCCCGCTCCTTTTCCCCTCCGCCCGCCTCGATCGGGCACAACCACCTGTAACCATTGTCCGCCAGGTAGGGTCTTCCCCACCGGAAAATACGGGCTGCCCCCCATGGTGCCCTGCGCCAGCCGTTTTCTATCATGCCAGCCAGGGATAAGCTGCTCCGCCCCGCGCCTGATACGGCGGGGGCGACTGTCAACCATGGCCCCCAAGCAAAGGAACCGGCAATGGGAAAATACGACGAGGCCTTCGCGAAAAGCATAAGCGACCCCGACGGCTTCTGGGGCCAGGCGGCCCAGGCCATAACCTGGGACAAGCCTTGGGACCAAGTCCTGGACGCCGGCAACGCGCCCTTCTACCGCTGGTTCGTGGGCGGCGAGCTGAACACCTGCTTCAATGCCGTGGACCGCCACGTGGCCGCGGGCAGGGCCATGCAGCCGGCCATCATCTATGACAGCCCGGTCACCGGGGTGGTGCAGACCATAACCTATGGCGAGCTCTTGGGCATGGTGCGCCGCTGCGCCGGGGCCTTGAAGGCCATGGGCGTGGTGAAGGGCGACACCGTGGTCATCTACATGCCCATGGTGCCCCAGGCCCTGGTGGGCATGCTGGCCTGCGCCCGCCTGGGGGCGGTGCACTCGGTGGTCTTCGGCGGTTTCGCGCCCAAGGAGCTGGCCATACGCATCGACGACGCCAAGCCCAAGGTCATGATCAGCGCCTCCTGCGGCATCGAGGGCAAGAAGACCATCGAGTACAAGCCCCTGCTGGACAAGGCCATCGAGCTGGCCAGCCACAAGCCGCAGAACTGCCTCATCCTGGCCCGGCCCCAGGCCGCCGCCAGCCTGATCCCCGGCCGCGACCTGGACTGGGACACCGCCCTGGGCCAGGCCGAGCCGGCCGAGTGCGTGACGGTGAAAGCCACCGACCCCCTCTATATCCTCTACACCAGCGGCACCACCGGCCTGCCCAAGGGCATCGTGCGCGACAACGGCGGGCATGCCGTGGCCCTGGCCTGGAGCATGAAGAACATCTACAACGTGGAACCCGGAGACGTGTACTGGGCGGCCAGCGACGTGGGCTGGGTGGTGGGGCACTCCTACATCGTCTACGGCCCCCTGCTCTACGGGGCCACCACCATAGTCTATGAGGGCAAGCCCGTGGGCACCCCCGACCCCGGGGCCTTCTGGCGGGTCATCAGCCAGCACCAGGTCAAGGTGCTCTTCACCGCGCCCACCGCCTTTAGGGCCATCAAGCGCGAGGACCCCCAGGGCGAGCACCTGAAGAAATACGACCTGGGCGATTTCCAGGCCCTGTTCCTGGCCGGCGAGCGCACCGACCCCGACACCTATCACTGGGCCGCCGACAAGCTCCATCGCCCGGTCATAGACCACTGGTGGCAGACCGAGACCGGCTGGGCCATAGCGGCCAACTGCCTGGGCATAGAGCACCTGCCGGTCAAGCCCGGCTCCCCCACCAAGGGAGCCCCCGGCTATGACATCCGCATCCTCTCCGCCGACGGCCAGGAGCAGCCGCCCAACCTGCCCGGCGTGGTCACGGTCAGGCTTCCCCTGCCTCCCGGCACCCTGCCCACCCTGTGGCAGGCTGACCAGCGCTTCCTGGAGTCCTACGTCAATCCCTTCCCGGGCTACTATTTCACCGGAGACGAGGGCTTCAAGGACGAGGACGGCTACGTCTACATCATGGGCCGGGTGGACGACGTCATCAACGTGGCCGGGCACCGGCTCTCCACCGGGGCCATGGAGGAGGTTCTGGCCACCCATCCCGACGTGGCCGAGTGCGCGGTCATCGGCGCGGCCGACAGCTTCAAGGGCCAGTTGCCCGTGGGCTTCGTGGTGCTGAAAGCCGGCGCCAACCGCGACCCCGGCGAGTTGAAGAAGGAACTGGTGGCCCTGGTGCGCGACCAGATAGGCGCGGTGGCCGCCTTCAAGGAAGTCACCGTGGTGGCCCGCCTGCCCAAGACCCGCTCCGGCAAGATACTGCGCGGCACCATGCGCAAGATCGCCGACGCCGCCTCCTACACCGTCCCCTCCACCATCGACGACCCCGCCAGCCTGGAGGAGATCAAGGCCGCCCTGCTCAAGATCGGCTACGCCAAACCGCAAGAATAATCTTTCCCGTCCCTTCTTGCCCAACTCCCCTCCCCCTCGCGGGGAGGGGAGCTTTTTGTGATGCCTGAATATCCTGCGCTATCGTTAGCAGCCTTTCTTCAAAGACGGCGTGCTTCGCGCCTGGTCCCCTTGGCCATCGCTGCGGCAAGGCGCAGGTTGCGGCCCTTGGCCTTCGGCCC
>CAZLSD010000195.1:0-1886 GCA_964561775.1 uncultured Desulfarculus sp.
TGGCGCCGCCGTGGGGGTTGACCCGGGGGTCGTCCGCCTCCAGGCCCAGCCCCTGCCGCCCCGGCCTTGGCCCGCCGGCCCCACCCTCATCGGCATGGGGCGCTTGAACCGCCAGAAGGGCTTCGACCTGCTGCTGGAGGCCATGGCCGGCCTGCCCCCGCAAATGGCGTCATGGCGGCTGGTCATCCTGGGCGAGGGCGAAGAGCGCGCCAGCCTGGAGGCCCAAAGCCGGGAGCTGAGTCTGGCCGGGCGGGTCCACCTGTTGGGCCGGGTGGCCCAGCCCCTGCCGCTTTTGGCCCAGGCCGATATTTTCGTGCTGCCCTCGCGCTACGAGGGCTTCCCCATGGCCCTCATGGAAGCCTTGAGCGTGGGCCTGCCCGCCTTGTGCATGGACTGCGCCAGCGGGGTCACGGAGATCCTGCGCCCGGAGGTGGACGGCCTCATCACGCCGCCCGGCGACGTGGAGGCCTTCGGCCAGGGCCTGGTCCGCCTCATGGGCGACGCCGCCTTGCGGGCGCGCCTGGCCACGGCGGCTCCCCAGGTGCTTCAGCGCTTCGGCCTGGAGGCGGTGCTGGAGCATTGGCGGCGTCTCTTCGCGCGGCTGGGTTTGTCCTGACAGCCTCCAGCTCCCCCCCGGCCATGGGGCTTGTGTTTTTCTTCTTTTTTTCCGAGAATCAAAAGAAGCCAAGTACAAGCAAGGGGGGGCTAACCATGCCGGACACGGCCCTTTTGGTCATAGACCTGCTGCACGACTTCATGGACCCCCAGGGGGCGCTCTATTGCGGGGACGATGCCCGCCGCATCCTGCCCCAGGTGGACATGCTCTTGGAGGAGCACCGCCGCCGGGGTTCCCTGATAGTCTTCGTGGCGGACTGCCATGACCCGGACGACTCGGAATTCGCTTTGTTCCCGCCACATTGCGTGGCAGGCACCCCGGGCGCGGCCATGCTGCCTGGCCTCCAGGCCCAGCCGGGGGAGAAGCTGGTCTACAAGCAGCGCTACAGCGCCTTCTATGGCACCGAGCTGGAATCCCTGCTGCGGCGCGCCGGAGTCAAGGAGGTCCACCTGTGCGGCGTGTGCACCTCCATCTGTGTGATGGACACCTGCTCCGACCTGCGCAACCGGGACTTGACCGCGGTGGTGCACCGCCTGGCCGTGGCCGACTTCGACCCCGCCGCGCACGAATTCGCCCTCAAGCGCATAGAAAAAATCCTGGGCGGCAGCGTGGTGGACTAGTCCCGGGGGGCGAAGGTGGGATGAGCGGGCGGGCCGCCAGGACGGACAGGGACAAGCCCATCCCCTGACCAGCCCCGGTTGATGCCGGGGGAAGCGGCCGGACCGCGCCAACGGTACGGCCCCCAGCACAGAGGAGAGAAGCCAGCGGTGAAAAGCTCCGCCTCCAGGCGGCCTCCCGCCAAGAAGCCGGACCAGCCCCCGCCCGGGGCGGGCTTGGGCTGCCAGTCCCAAGCCGAGGAAAACCGGCTGCTCCTGGCCATGCTGGACAAGACCGCCGAGGCGGCCTGCGTCTTCGATGGCCAGGGCCAGGTGCTCTACCTCAACCAGGCCCATGAGCGGCTCTTTGGCCGCCCCCTGGCCGCCCCGGGCAAGCTGGCCATGAGCGTCTTCTATGCGCCGCAGGGCCTGGAGACCCTGGAGGCCGAGGTCTGGCCCGCTCTGCGCCGGGGCGAGAACTGGCAGGGCGAGACCAAGGGGCGCACCACCGCCGGACGCCTGCTGCCCCTGTGGCAGCGCTGCTTTCCGGTCCTGGACGAGCAGGGCGGCCTGCGGGCCGGCTATGCCCTGATCGAGGACTTGAGCCGCCAGCAGCGCGCCGAGCAGGCCTTGCAGGAGAGCCAGGCCCGCTACCTGGCCATCCTGGAGGACCA
>CAZLSD010000195.1:1986-6422 GCA_964561775.1 uncultured Desulfarculus sp.
AGCCAGGCCCGCTACCTGGCCATCCTGGAGGACCAGACCGAGCTGATCTGCCGCTCCGACGCCCAGGGGCGTCTGACCTTTGTCAACGAGGCCTATTGCCGCTTCTTCGCCAAGAGCCGCGAGGAGCTGTTGGGGCACCACTTTCTGCCCAATCTGCCCGAGGAGGACGGACGCCGCCTGGCCCAGCACCTGGGCTCCCTGAACCGGGAAAACCGCCTGGCCAGCCTGGAGCACCGGGTCTATCTGGATTCGGGCCAAATGCGCTGGCTGCGCTGGACCACCAGGGCCATCTTCGACCAGGGGGGCGAGTTCAGCGAGTTCCAGTCGGTGGGTAGAGACGTCACCGAGCGCCGCCAGGCCGAGGAGGCTCTGCGCGAGGCCCACGCCAACCTGGAGACGCGGGTGGCCGAGCGCACCCAGGAACTCAAGGAGGCCAACTTCAAGCTGGCCCTGGCCTTGAGCGAGATAGAGGCGGCCCGCGAGGAGTTGCAGCGCATCTCCTTCCAGGACGGCCTTACCGGAGTGGCCAACCGCCGCTACTTCGATGACCAGGCCGGGTTGGAGCTGCGGCGGGCCGCCCGCGAGCAGCGCCCCCTGGCGGTGATCATGGCCGACATCGACTACTTCAAGTTTTTCAACGACACCTACGGCCACCTGGCCGGCGACGACTGCTTGCGCCAGGTGGCCCAGGCCCTGGCCGGCCGGCTCAAGCGCCCGGGCGATTTCCTGGCCCGCTACGGCGGCGAGGAGTTCGTGGCCGTGCTGCCCGGCGCCGACCTGGACGGAGCGGCCAGCCTGGCCGAGGAGATGCGTCAGGCCGTGGAGAACTTGGAGATCGCCCACGCCCAGGGGGCCAGCGGGGGCCGGGTCACGGTCAGCCTGGGCGTGGCGGCCTGGACGCCGGCGGGGGGCGACCAGTTGGAGCCCCTGGTCAAGGCCGCTGACCAGGCCCTTTATCAGGCCAAGCAGGCCGGGCGCAACCGGGTGGCCCGGGCGGCCTGAGCCCCTTCATAACCGGACCAATCCCTTCCGCTCCGCTCCCATGGTGTCACATTGCATGGGACGTGTTCCTGCCTGGCAAGACAGCCTGGGCCTGGCCGTCAGCTTCCCCGCCGCCCCTGAAGCCTGGAACAGGGGTGATGAAAGGCATATCCATTCCATCGAGATACGGGATAATTCCACCGGCGGCCCGGGAGCCAGCCAGAGATAAATCCTTTCCCGGCATCAGAAAATACATGCCGCTCCCGCTGGGCCGGCGAATCGTCCGGCCAGCCCGCCCCGCGCCCGGCCCTGGCCCCCAGCCTGCGGCGGAATATCCCAGGTCCTGGCACGCATTGTGCTTTTAACCTGGAAGCGAGGAGCTTCCGGTCCGCGCCGGTAGCCATCGCGCCCGTTAAGTACGCTCCTTGAGTTGGAGACACGCCAGGTGAGAATCGTATTGTTTTGCCCCGGTCCGGAAATTGGGCTGGTCAGGAGCCTGCACGGCGCGCTGGCCAGGCGCTTTCCCGAGGTGGGCCTCGACCTGCTGGAGGAGCTGCCCGCGCTGGCCCGTCGCCTGTCCCAGCCCTCCCGGGAAGCCCAGAGCCTGATCCTGGTGGCTCCCGACGCCGAGGTCTTGGGCCAGTTGCTGGAGATGCGCCAGTCCATCCTGGGGCTGCCCCTGGTGCTGCTGCTGCCCGACGAGGAGAACGTAACCCTGGCCCAAGGGCACCTGCTGCGCCCGCGGTTCCTGGCGGAATTGGGCAAGGATTCCCAGGTGCTGTCCCAGGTGGTCTGTCATTGGCTGGAGCAGGAGCTGCGCAAGGAAAAGGCCGACGAACTGGCCCGCCAGAAGGTGGAGATGGCGCCGGACGGCCTGGAGCAGGCGGAGCAGGCCCAGGCCAGTTGACCCAGCCTCTTCACATGGCCGCCGGAGCTGGCCAGCCTGACTAGTTGAAGTCGAAGCTGAAGACCACATCCACCCCGTTGTCGTGGGTGGTGCCCACCTGGCTCTCCAGGGAGATGGAGGGGCTCAGCTTCAGTTCCAGCCCCACGTTCTGGCCCCCCTCGGTGCCCATGTTCTGCCTATAACGCAAGTATAGATTCTCGCTCAAGTATTTGCCGGCCTCCAGCGATGACCCGGTCTGGTATTCGTTGTGCACGGTCACCACGTCCGGGGACAGGTTGGGCCCCAGCAGGCGGCGCATCTCCTCCCGCCCGCGCTGGCCCACGAGCGCCAGGGCCTGGGCCGAGAGTTCGCGCGACTCGCCGGCGCTCAAGGCCCTGACCGGCCGGCCAAAGATAATGGTGCTTAGGATGTCGACCTGGCTCAGCGGAGGCTCGGAGCTGAAGTTGAGCTGGGGCTCGAAGGCGCTGCCGGTCAGGTGGATGAAGACCTGGGTGGTGCCGGCGCGCAGGGTGACATCGGCGTCCAGGTTGGGATCGGGCAGGTCCTTGTCCGCGAAATCGGTGCGGCTGGGCAGTATCTCGAAGGGCTTGCCGTGGACGATCATGAGGCCGCGGGGCATGCCGAAGCCTTGATGGAAGGTCAGCGGCCCGTCGGGCTCCTTGCGCACCCTGGTCTGTCCGTTCAGTTCCAGCCAGCCCTGGTCTATGGTCACGCGCAGGCCCTGGCCCGCGTCCACCACCGCGTCCAGGCTCAGGAAGGCCAGAGGCCCGCCCAGCACGATGCGCGGGGCGCGGCGGGCCTGGCGCAGCACCGGCGGCGGCTTTTGGCCGGGTTGCAGGATGACCACCTCGCGCAGGGCCAGGGGGGTGGCCAGACGGGGCAGGATGCGGGCCAGGCTGGGGCGCAGGATGCCGCTGGCCAGAGGATGGGGCAGGCCGCCGGTGATGCGCAGGTCGGCGCTGGTCTGCACCTCGCCCAGGGAGCCCAGGCCCACCTTGAAGCCCGGCGAGGTGAGATGCATATCCCAGCGCCCCTGGTCCCCGCGGGGCAGGAATATCTGCCCGCCCAGTTCAAGCGGCCCGCCGGCCTGCACCGAGCCCTTTTCCACCAGCACCTTCCTGCCCTCCAGGCGCAAGGCCAGTTCCAGGTCGCTGATGGCCTGGGTGGTGGGAACGATGGTGAAGGCCCCGCCCCGCAGACGGGCCTGGCCCGAAAGCTGGGGCTCCGGCCAGGAGCCGCCGGCCTGGATATCCAGGTTGAGCATTCCTTGCAGGTTGGCGATCTCCGGTATCAGGGGCGCGAACCAGGCCAGGGCCAGGTCGCGGATTTCCAGCCGGGCCTCCAGTTCGCCGGGCAGGGGGCGCAGGCGGGGCGGCAGCAGCATGAACTCCAGGCCCAGACGCCCCTCCATCTCCAACAGCCTGCGTCCGGCGCTTTGCAGGTTGCCCTTCAGCCAAAGCCGCGCCGCCTCGTAGCCGCCGGAGAATTCCAGGCGGGAGGCCGGCAGGCCGCCCCAGGCTAGGCCGCCGACCCGCCCCTCCCAGGCGGCGCGGGGGGCGTCCAGGCTGCCGCGCAGCCTTAGCTGGCCGCTCAGGCGGGCCTGCTGGAGCTGGCTGGGCGCGGCCAGCCGCCGGGCCAGTTCCCCTCCCAGGCTGGCCTCGGCCAGGTCCAGGTCCAGGCTCAGCTCGCCCCGGGGACCCAGGCCGCCCTCCAGGCTGATCCGCTGTTCCGCCCGGGCCAGGACCAGGTTTTGCAGGCTGACGCCCTGGGGACCCAGGTTCAGGCCGGCCCGGCCTTGCAGCCGCCAGGGCTGCTCCGGTTCCAGGCTAAGGGAGAGCGCCTCCAGGCGGGCTGACAGGGGCCAGGCCGGGCCGCCCGCGCTGGCGCGCAGGCTAAGGCCCAGGCGTCCGCTCTGGGCGGCCAACTCGGCATGCCCCGCCCCGCCGGCCAGGCCGCTATCCAGGCTGAGGCGCTCCCAGAGCACCCCGCCGGCCTCCAACCCCCGGGCCTGCAAGCGCAGGCTTCCCTGGGGGGGCAGGCCCAGGCGCGGGGTCTCGGCCTTTAGCAGGGCCTCCTGGCAGGCCAGGTCCTGCCAGCGCAGCCCGCGCAGGCTGGCTTGCAGGCTGATGGCCGGCTCGCCCCAGGGTCCCTTGAACCGCCCCTGGGCCGCCAGAGCGCCGGCCAGACCGCCGCCCGCCAAATCAGGCAGGCCCGGCAGGCCCCCGCCCGCCTGGGCCAGGGCCGGGGCCAGGCGGGACAGATCGGCCAGGCGCAGGTTGAACTCCATATCCGCCCCCTGGGCGCTGGCCTGGCCCTGGGCGCTCAGGGACAATTGGCCGTTTTCGGCCAGCAGGGAGTCCAGCCGCCATTGGCCCTTTTCCCAGCCGCCCTTGAGAACCAGGCGCTCCAGTTCCAGGCCAGGGCTAAGGGATGACGGACCCAGCTCGGTCTCCCAGGCCAGCTTGTCCAGCCCGCCCTGGGCCTGGGCCTTGCCTTGCAGGCGGGCGGCGCGCAGGGCCTCGGGCAGAAGGGGGGCCAGGACCGGGGG
>CAZLSD010000196.1:0-6373 GCA_964561775.1 uncultured Desulfarculus sp.
GGGGACGGCGGGGGCACGGGGTCGAAGTATTCCGGGAAGGCGCGCTCGTACTCGTACCACATCAGCAGGGGTGCGGCGGCGGCGTAGATGAGCAGGCACAGGGCGGCCAGGCGCAAGAGCCGGCCGGCCGGTCCCAGACCCGGGGCCAGGGGGTTGATGCCCGACATTAACTGGGCCATCCGGGGTTCCTGCCCTTGCGTCTCGGCCATGGGTCCCTCCTGGAGCGAGAGGTCACGGGGATATTGGACTAGGCTGGGGCCGGCTTGTCAAGAGCAGGCCCTTATGCGCGCGGCCAGGGCCGTGGTGGAGAGCCCCTCCACCAAGGGGATGGAGACCACCCGCCCGCCCCTGGCCAGCACGAAATCCGCGCCCACGATATTGTCCGGGGTCCAGTCGCCGCCCTTGACCAGCACGTCGGGGGCCACGGTCTGGATCAGTTCCAGGGGGGTGGGCTGGTCGAAGACGACCACCGCGTCCACCGCGGCCAGGCCGGCCACCACCTGGGCGCGCAGTTCCTGGGGCACCAGGGGCCGGTCCCCGCCCTTGCCCAGGGAGCGCACGCTCTCATCGGAGTTGATCCCCAGCACCAGCATGGTTCCCAGGGAGCGGGCCGCCTCCAGGCAGCGCACGTGCCCGGCGTGCAGCAGGTCGAAGCAGCCGTTGGTGAAGACCGCCAGGCCTCCGGCGGCGCGGGCGTCCCTTGCGGCGCGGGCGGCGGCCGCGGCGTCCATGATCTTGGCGCGGGTGTCCATCAGGCCTCCTGCTCACGCCAGCCCGGAGCCACCCGGGCCAGGGTCAAGACCATCACGCTGGCGGCCCCGGCCTGCTTGAGCACGCGGGCGCACTCGCCCACCGTGGCCCCGCTGGTGAAGACGTCGTCCACCAACAGCACCCGTTTACCGCGCAGCAGCTCGGCGCGCGCGTCGCGCACGGCAAAGGCTCCGGCCACGTTGCCGGCCCGTTCGTGGCGCTTGAGCCCCACCTGGGGCCTGGTGTGGCGGGTGCGGCGCAGGCCGTCGCGCAACAGGGGCAGGCCGCGGTCCTGGCTCAAGGCCCTAGCCAGCAGCAGGGACTGGTTGAAGCCCCGCTTGAACATGCGCCAGGGGTGCAGGGGCACCGGCAGCAGCAGATCGGTCTGGGCCAGCAGATCGCGCGGCGCGCCCTGGACCATGACCCGGCCCAGGCCGTGGCCCAGGGCCAGGCGGTGGCCGTACTTGAACTGGTGCAGAGCGCGGCGCAAGGGTCCGCCGTAGACCGCCAGGGCCACGGCCCGGTCATAGGGGGGCGGGTCCATCTGGCAGGCGCAGGCCTTGCCCCGGGCGGGGCGTCCGCAGCGGGGACAGGCCGGGCCCAGGGGCTCCATCTGGGCCGCGCAGGCCGGGCAGAACACCTGGGCTGCGTCCAGGGGGGCGGCGCAGGCCAGGCAGGCCGGGGGAAAGGCCAGGTCGCGCAAGGCAAGGGCCAGGGCCTTGAGCGAGGCTGGCATGGCCTAGAGGTTCTCCACCACCAGGCTGGCGAAGCGGGAGCAGCCGACCTCCTGGGCGCCTTCTATCTGGCGGGCCAGGTCATAGGTGACGCGCCCGCTCAAGATCGTCCGGCTGATGGCCGGGGCGATGAGCTTGGCCGCCTCGGGCCAGCCCAGGTGCTCGAGCAGCATCACCCCGGAGAGCGCCACCGAGCAGGGGTTGACCTTGTCCAGGCCGGCGTATTTGGGGGCCGAGCCGTGGGTGGCCTCGAAGACCGCCGCCGCGTCGCCGATGTTGGCTCCCGGGGCCATGCCCAGCCCGCCCACCATGGCGGCCAGGGCGTCGGAGAGATAGTCTCCGTTTAAGTTGGGGGTGGCCAGCACGTCGAACTCCTGGGGCCGGAGCAGGGCCTGCTGGAACATGTTGTCGGCGATGCGGTCTTTGAGCACGATCTGGCCGGGCTTAAGCGGCTGGCCCTCGCGCGCGAAGCGCCCCGGGTATTCCTGCTCGGCCAGCTCATAGCCCCAGTCGCGGAAAGCCCCCTCGGTGTACTTCATGATGTTGCCCTTGTGCACCAGGGTCACGCTCTCGCGCCCCTGGGCCAGGGCGAAGTCGAAGGCCCGGCGGATCAAGCGCTTGGACCCCAGCTCGCTCATGGGCTTGATGCCGATGGCGCTGCCGGGCCGGGTGGCCGCGCCCAGTTCCTTCTCCAGGAAGGCGCGCAGCTTCTCGGCCTGCTCCGAGCCGGCCGGCCACTCCAGCCCGGCGTAGACGTCTTCGGTGTTCTCGCGGAAGACCACCATGTCCACCTGGTCCGGGCGGGTGATGGGGCTGGGCACCCCCATGAGCCAGCGCACCGGGCGGATGCAGGCGTAGAGGTCCAGGCGCTGGCGCAGGCTGACGTTGATGGAGCGAAAGCCTTTGCCCACCGGGGTGGTGAGAGGGCCCTTGATGGCCACCTTGAGGTCGGCGATGTCGGAGACGGTCTGCTCGGGCAGGATGTCGCCCACCTGGGCAAAAGCCTTTTCGCCGGCCAGCAGCTCCAGCCAGGCGATGCCCCGCTGGCCGCCATAGGCCTTGGCCACCGCCCCGTCCAGGATCAGGCGGGCCGCGGCCCAGATGTCCGGGCCGGTGCCGTCGCCTTCGATGTAGCCCACGGCGGGGCGGGCGGGCACGCTCAAGCGGCCCTGGGCGTCCTGGGTGATGGGCTGGGCTCCGGCGGGCAGGCGGTCCAGGGCGCTTGGCTGCTTACTCACGGTGAAGCTCCTTGGGGCTAGATATGGCCGCGCTGGCTTTGGGCCAGGGCCAGGAACTGTTCATGGGTGGCTTCAGGGTCAAAACCCGGGCAGGCCAGCTTGGCCTCCTCGAAGGCCCCGGCGTCTTGCAGCATGGCCCGCATGAAGGGCCAGCGCTGGCAGACCTCGGGCTTGGCCGCGTGGATGCGGCAGCCTTGAGGCCCCAGCAGGCGGCAAAAGCCCTGGGGGTCGCTGAGCACGGCCCAGCGGCCATTTTTCTCCTGGCAGTACATCTCCAGGAAACGGGCCGGGGTGAGCCCCAGCAGGCGGGCGGCCTGTGGGATCTGGGAGGGCTCCAGGAAGATGCCGCCCTGGCCCTGGCAACATATGTTGCAGCGCTTGCATTCGAATACGGCCGAGGTCATGGACTCCCCCGCGGGTTTGCTGCCCAGAAATTACACTGGGGCGGCGCGGGGCGCAAGTCTTGGCGGGCGGATGAAAAACAGCCCGCCCCCGGCCGGCCGGGGGCGGAAGCTGATAGGCGCACTATCAGGGGGGCTAGCAGCCCTGACTGGCCCCCAGCAGGGGGAAGATGTTCATCTGGATGAAGGCCACCGCCTCGTCGGCGTCGGCCCCGGCCCGGTACCAGGAACGGCCGCGGATCTTGTCGAAGGGGTCCAGGAGCCAGCGCTCGTCCTCGGGTATCTTCATGCGCTCGCACCACTCCTTGGGCAGTTCCTTGGGCAGTTCGTGCTCGCGCTCCAGCATGATGGCCCAGGCCAAGGCCCAAGCCCGGGCCACGTTGACCACGTGGTAGCCGCCGCCGCCCAGGGCGATCCAGCGGCCGTGGGCTATGCGGCGCATGGTCTTGACCACGTGGCCGAAGCCCCGGGTGGTGAGGTTGAGGTTGGCCAGGGGATCGGCCAGGAAGGTGTCCACCCCCAGTTGGGTCACGATGTAGTCGGGGCGGAAGGCCTCGATCAAGGGCGGCACCACGGCGTCGAAACAGCGCACGTAGATGTCGTCGTCGGTGTCGGGCCACAGGGGCAGGTTGACCGAGTAGCCCCGCCCCGCCCCGCGGCCCATCTCCTCCAGGGAGCCGGTGCCGGGAAAAAGGGTGGCCGGGTGCTGGTGCAGGCTGATGGTCAGCACCTGGTCCGAGTCGTAGAAGGCCCACTGCACCCCATCGCCGTGGTGGGCGTCGATGTCGATGTAGGCCACCCGCTTGCCCTTGGCCACCAGTTCCTTGATGCCCACCACCGCGTCGTTGACATAACAAAAGCCCGAGGCCCGCCCGGCCAAGGCGTGGTGCATGCCCCCGGCCATGGAAAAGGCCACCGGGTGTCCCACCTCGGAAACCAGGCGCGTGGCCTGCAAGGTGGCCCCGGTCAGCAGGGACGCCCACTCGTAGATGCCCGGGAAGACGGGGTTGTCCTCGGCCCCCAGGCCGAAGGCCAGGTAGGCCTCCTTCTGGGGGTCCGCGCTCAGTTCGCGCAAGGTGGCCAGGTAATGGCGATCGTGGAAGGTGGACAACTCCTCCGGGCTGGCCGGCTGGGCGGGATAGGCCGGAATGTCCAGGCCCAGTTCCCGTATCAAATCATTGGCCAGCCCCAGCCGCCAGATGCGCATGGGGTGCTCTTCCCCGTAATCGAATTTCAAGAACTGGTCCGTGTAGACATAGGCGGGCGCAGGAGGGGGAAGCTGCATCAGCATGGTGGCTCCAGGAGGTGGGGAAGCCTATAATCCAGATACGATATCATTGCGCCGGAAAAGGTGTCAAGGCGGCTTTGGGGCGTGGCGGCTGGGCGGCCGGAAAAGGCGCCTGGCGCCCTTGGGGCGCGCCCGCCACGCCCCGTGCGGCAAGGTTTGACTTTGCCGCCGGCTATCCCTACAATCGAGAACGGGTGAGGGCGCGCCGGCCCGGCCCGCCAACCATGACGGGGAGCAGCGATGACCCAGGCTTACGTGGAGGAAAACCCCAGCGGCATCTCCGAGGCGGACTTGGTGGTGGCCCTGCCCTCCTTCCGCGAGGCGCGCCACATCGCCTATCCCACCACCCAGGCCGCCCAGGGCATCAAACGCTACTTCGGCCAGTACAGAAGCGTCCTCATCAACTGCGACAACAACTCCGACGATGGCACCAAGGAGGCCTTCTTCCAGGCCGACACCGAGGGCGTGCCCCGCATCTACATCTCCACCCCCGACGATATCCGCGGCAAGGGCAACAATTTCAAGAATCTCTTCCGTAAGGTCATCGAACTCAAGGCCAAGGCCGTGGTGGTGGTGGACGCCGACCTGAAGTCCATCACGCCCCAGTGGATAAAGAACCTGGGCGAGCCGCTCTTCAGCGAATTCGGCTACGTGGCCCCTCTCTACGTGCGCCACAAGTACGACGGCACCATCACCAACTCCATCGCCTATCCCCTGACCCGCGCCCTCTATGGCCGGCGCGTCCGCCAGCCCATCGGCGGTGACTTTGGCTTCACCGGCGACCTGGCCCCCGTTTTCCTGGCCAGCCCCACCTGGAACGAGGCCGTGGCCAACTTCGGCATCGACGTCTGGATGACCACCCTGGCCATGAACAACAACATCCCCATCTGCCAGGCCTACATGGGCCGCCCCAAGATCCACAAGCCCAAGGACTCCGGCGGCGAGCTCTACCCCATGTTCAGCCAGGTGGTGGGCACCATCTTCGAGCTGATGGAATCCACCACCGGCTACTGGATGCGGGTCAAGTGGTCGCGGCCCACCTCCATCTACGGCTTCGGCCTGGGCGAGGTGGAGCTGCCGCCGCCGGTCAAGATCAGCGAGGAGATGCTTTCCAGCAACTTCCGCGAGGGCTTCGCCCAGCAGCAGGAAACCTGGACCAGGGTGCTGACCCCCGACGTGCTCAACAAGGTACTGGAAATAGGCCAGATGCCCGGCGAGCACTTCGACTTCCCCACCACCCTGTGGGCCAAGACGCTCTATGACTACGCCGTGGCCCACCACCGCAAGCAAATACCCGCGCAGGAACTCCTGCCTTCGCTCATACCCCTCTACTTCGGCAAGACGCTCTCCTTCGTGCGCAAGACCGAGCGCATGAGCGTGCAGCAAGCCGAGGAGTTCATCGAAAACGAGTGCATGGTCTTCGAAGAGACCAAGCCCTACCTTCTGGAACGCTGGGGCGAAAGCTGACCCCTCGGAGGTGCCCGCATGGCCAAGATATTGATCGTGGACGACGAAGAGCACATCCGCTTCTTGTACTCCGAGGAGTTGAGCGACGAAGGCTATGAAGTCATCACCGCCGACTCGGGCTTCCAGCTCCTGGAGCGCATCGAGACGGAAAAACCCGACCTGGTGGTGCTGGACATCAAGATGGTGGACTACAACGGGCTGGACCTGTTGCAGGACATCCGCAACAAGTATTACAACCTGCCCGTCATACTCTGCACCGCCTACGACACCTTCAAGGAGGACATGAAGTCCATCGCCGCCGACTTCTATGTCATCAAATCCTTCGATCTGACCGAGCTCAAGAACAAGATCAAGATGGCCCTGGAGGCCGCCGGGCAATAAACCGGGCCGGCTTGAAACAAAAAAAGCGGGCGGGGTGAAAACCCCGCCCGCACGTTTTTTACGGGACGTATTCCAATTCCATTTCATACCAATCTCACATCAAACATACAGTTT
>CAZLSD010000197.1:0-6337 GCA_964561775.1 uncultured Desulfarculus sp.
GCCCCGGCCCAGGCCAGGCCCGTCCGCCGCTGCGGCCAGGGCGGCCAGAGCCTGACCCCGGCCCTGCCCCCGGATTGGGAGCCCCTGACTTTCGCCCTGGACCCCCAGGCGCTGGCCCAGGCCCTGGAGGCCGAGCTGTGGTTCTACGCGGTGCGGGTCCACGTTCAGGACGACCTGGCCGGCCCGGGGCTGGATCCCCAGGCCTTCCTGGACAACCTGAGCGCCTGCGGCCAATGCCTGGCCCAGGACCTGCTGGAACCGGGCGCGCAGGCCGGACCCTGGCGTCACTGCCTGTTCGCCACCATCATCGAGGACGCCGAGACCACGGCTTTGGCCCTGGAGCTGCCCGTGGAGCGGGTGGCTCCCCTGTCCGCCCAGGACCTGCGGCAGGCCCAGACCGCCGCCGCTCCGCCGGAGACGCCGCCCCCAAAAGCGGGGTCCGCTCCCCAGGCGAGGCTCGCCCCCCAGGCGGAGTCCGCCCCCCGGGCGGAGTCCGCTCCAGAAAGCGGGGAAGCGCACACCCTGCCCCTGGCCTGCCCGCGCCACCCGGAGCCGTTTGTCTTTTCCGCGTCCCTGGAGCAATTGCGCCAGGCCCAGCAGGAAGGGCTGCGCCTGTGGGCGGTCTGGCTGGAGCCGCCCTTGACGCCCCAGGTGGGGGAAGCGGCCGTGCGGGGGTTCTTGGCGGACCTGGATTCCCTGGGCCTGCTGCTTTTCAGCGACCTGGAGCAAAACCTGCTCCAGGGAGAGGTGGGGCATTGCCTGCTGGCCTCGGTTATCCAGCGGGCCGCGGACCTGGCCCAGGTGCTGGACCTGGACCCAGACCAGTTGGTGAGCCTGGAGCCGGAGGCCTGGCAGGTTCCGGCCGCGCCGCCCCTGCCCGGACCCGCCATCACGCCGCCCCTTGCCCAGCCCGGCGTCCCGGCTCAGCCCGCGCCCGCTCCCCCGGCGGCGGGCGGGGCGGCTCCGGCCGAAAAAGCCTCCCCCGCCGAGACCATCCGGGTCAACGTGGGCCTGGTGGACCGGCTCATCAACCTGGCCGGCGAGCTGGTGCTGGGGCGCAACCAACTGCGCCGTCACCTGGAGGAGCAGGGGCGTAGAAACCAGGCCCTGGGGGCCATGTTGCAGGGCCTGGGCCAGGTGACCAGCCAGATGCAGGAGAACATCATGCAGTTGCGCACCCAGCCGGTGGGCAGCCTGCTGGGCAAGTTCCCCCGTCTGGTGCGCGAGCTGTCCCGCCAGTTGAGCAAGGAAGTGGACCTGACCATCACCGGCGGCGAGGCCGACCTGGACAAGTCCATCCTGGAGCAACTCTCCGACCCCCTCACCCACCTGATCCGCAACTGCCTGGACCACGGCATCGAGCCGCCCGAGGAGCGCCAAGCCCTGGGCAAGCCACGGGCCGGACAGGTGAAGGTCATGGCCTTCCACGAGGAGGGCATGATGAACCTGGCCATCCACGACGACGGCCGGGGCATCGACGCCGAGGCGGTGGCGGCCAAGGCGGTGGCCGCCGGACAGATCAGCCCCGATGAGGCCCGCCGCCTCAGTCCGGCCGAGAAGCTCTCCCTGATCTGCCTGCCCGGGCTTTCCACCGCCCGCCAGGTCAGCGATCTCTCCGGGCGCGGCGTGGGCATGGACGTGGTGGCCACCAACATCGAGCGCCTGGGCGGGCATGTCCAGATAGAGAGCGAACTGGGGGTGGGCACCACCATCCGCCTGCGCCTGCCGCTGACCCTGGCCATCATCCCCTCCCTGGTGGTGGGCTGCGCGGGACGGGTCTTCGCCATTCCCCAGACCGACGTGCAGGAGCTGCTGCTCATCAGGGGGCAGCAGGCCGCCAGCCGCATAGAGATGGTGGGACAATCCCCGGTGGTGCGCCTGCGCAACCGCCTGCTGCCCCTGGTGCGCCTGAGCCAGGTGCTGGAGCTGGGCGGCAGTTTCCGCGAGCCGGCCTCGGGCCAGGAGCGCCAGGAGCGCCGCCGGCGCATAGCCGACCGCCGCGCCCGCCAACTGGGCCGCGAGGGCGCCGCCCCGGCCGCGGAGGTCTCCGAGCGGCGGGGGGACCGGCCCGACCGCCGGCGGCGGGCCGGGCAGGACATCTACGTGGTGGTCATCCGCATGGGCAGCCACCGCTACGGGCTCATCGTGGACCAGCTCTTCGACACCGAGGAGATCGTGGTCAAGCCGCTGCCCCGCCACCTGCAAGAGTGCCGCTGCTTTGGCGGGGCCACCATCATGGGCGACGGCCGGGTGGCCATGATCCTGGACGCCGGCGGCATCGCCGGCCACGCCCAGTTGCGCTTCGGCGAGATATCGGCCCACGAGGACCGCCAGGCCCAGGAGCGGGCGCGGCGGGAGAACCTGGTCTCCCGGCCCAAGACCGCCCTGGTGATCTTCCGCTATGGCGGCCAGGAGCAGTTCGCCGTGCCCCTGAACTCGGTGGCCCGCCTGGAGCAGGTGGGGCTCAATCAGGTGCAGGTGGTGGGCGGCCGCGAGTGCGTGCCCCACGCGGGCGGCGCGCTCTCCCTGCTGCGCCTGGACCGCTTGCTGCCGGTGGGCTCATTCCCCGACCAGGCCGACAAGATGTACCTGCTCATTCCCCGGCGAGCCCAGGAACGGGCCGGGCTGGTGGCCTCGGAGGTGGTGGACATCCTGGACGCCGAGATCGAGGTGGGGCGCTACGCCGGCCCCCAGCGGGGCGTGGCCGGGCTTTGCGAACTGCAAGGGCGGATAACCATGCTGCTCAACCTGGATGAGCTGTTGGCCGACTTCGGCGACGGCGATTCCTCGTCTTTCGCGCTTCGGCCGGGGCGGCCCGGGGCGGAGGGTCTGTGATGGCCACGCGCCAGTTCGTCACCTTCCGGGTGGGCAAGCGCCTCATGGGGGTGGAGATAACCCAGGTGCGCGAGGTTAACCGGGCCTTGGACATCACCCCGGTGCCCCACGCCCGGGCCTACGTCAGGGGGCTCATCAACCTGCGCGGCCAGATCGTGACCATATTGGACCTGGGCGCGCGCCTGGGTCTGGGTCCGGCCCAGATAACCCCGCTCTCCCACAACCTGGTGCTAAAAAGCGAGGACGTGGGCCTCTTGGTGGACGACATCGGCGAGGTGGTGGAGGCCGAGGAGGCTGTCCAGGAAGGCCCTCCGGCCAACCTGGCCGGGTTGTCCGAGGACTTCGTGGAGCGGGTGGTCAAGCTGGAGGACCAGCTGCTATTGGTGCTGAGTCTGACCAAGGTGCTGGCCTTGGATTAGCGCCGTTGAAAAACAGCCTGCCAGACGCGGGCCAGGGGTCAAACATTTAGCCATGTTGGAACCACGGACGTGGAGCAAGAGGGCGCGGGCCGCCCCCGCTCCGCCAAGGGAGGAATGGCCATGAAATCCAAGCTGGGGCGCTTTCTGCTGGTCTGGGCCGGCGCGTCTTGTCTGTGGGCCTGGGCGGGAGCCGCCGACCTGTCCGCCCAGACCGCCGGGAGACCGGGATCCAAGCCCGAGGCCCTGCAACCTCCCGGCGTGGCCTCCTTCGTGGGCTCCAAGTCCTGCCAGGAGTGCCACGTGGCCGAGTACGAGAACTTCAAGGCCTATTCCAAGAAGGCCCGCTCGTTTCAGAGCGTGCAGAAGATGATGCACGGCTTGAACGAGGCCGAGCTGAAAAAGTGCTATGAGTGCCACACCACCGGCTATGGCAAGAAGGGAGGCTTCGTCTCCCTGGAGCAGACTCCGCTCCTGGCCGAGGTGGGCTGCGAGACCTGCCACGGTCCGGGCGGCCTGCACGTGGCCAGCCAGTCGGCCAAGGACATAAGGCGCAAGCTCTCCTCGCGCGACTGCGACGCCTGCCACAACTCGGAGCGGGTGGTGTCCTTCAACTACAAACCCCTCATCTTCGGCGGGGCCCACTAGGGTCCGGGGAGCCAAGCCATGCACACCGACGAGACCATCTACAAGGGTCGGGTCTGGATCAAGCTCCTCATCTCCCTGGCCGTGGTAATCGTGCTGGGGTTGGGGATGATCATCGCGCTCAACCTGCGCAACCAGGAGGCCCAGTTCCGCCAGCTCATGCAGGCCCAGGGCATCGACCTGGCCGAGGCGGTGGAAGGGGGCATGAACGACGCTTTAGCCATCGGCAACAACCAGGTGGTGCGCGAGCAGTTCGCCCGCCTGCACCAGAAGATGCCCGACACCGACGTGGCGGTCTTCGATTTCCGCGCCCGGGTGGTCTTTTCCACCCGCCAGCAATGGCTGGAGAAGGACCTGAACCAGTTCATCGGCCAGCCGCACATCAAGGAGCGCCTGGCCTCCATGCTGGAGAAGGGATCGGCCCCCGATGACGCCCTGGAGGGCGAGGTGGAGGGCAAGCCCTACATCTCGGTGCTGCGCCCCATCCTGAACGAGGCGCGCTGCTTCCACTGCCATGGGGCCTCGCGCAAGGTGCTGGGTGGCATCATGGTGCGCACCTCGGCCGAGGCCGGGGTGAGCGCGCTGAACCAGGCCCGCAACCTCAGCCTGATGGTGGGCGGGGTCTGCCTGGGCGTGCTGGTCCTGGTCATTTTCTTCCTCACCCGCCGCCTGGTGGGCAGCCCCATCCGCGCCACGGTGGAGATGCTAAAGGACATGGCCCAGGGCGAGGGCGATCTGACCCGGCGGCTGAAAAGCTCCACCCGCGACGAGCTGGGCGAGATGGCCATGTGGTTCAACCGCTTCGTCGACAAATTGCAGGGCACGATTTCCCGGGTGCACGGCGAGGTGGAGACCCTGACCGGGTCGGCCGCCGGCTTGGCCGGGCTTTCCGGCGAGATGACCGACAAGGCCCGGCAGATGGAGGAGGGCTGCGCGCGGGCGGATCAGCGCACCCAGCAGGTGGGCCTCAACATCCAGAACATGGCCGCCGCCGCCGAGGAGGTCAGCGCCCAGGCCGCCGCGGTGGCCCAGGCCTCCCAGGAGGCCAGCCGCAGCATGCACGAGATCAACGCCGCCACCGACCAGGTCTCGGGCAATCTTAACAACGTGGCCGCCTCGGCCGAGCAGATGTCCACCTCGGTCAACACCATCGCCACCGCCGTGGAGGAGATGTACGCCGCGCTCAACGAGGTGAGCAAGAGCGCCAGCCGGGGGGCCGGGGTCTCCAGCGAGGCCTCCCAGCGCGCCGACCAGACCTCCACCATAGTCAACAGCCTGGGGCAGGCCGCCCGCGAGATCGGCGACGTGGTGGAGCTGATCAAGGGCGTGGCCTCCCAGACCAACCTGCTGGCCCTAAACGCCGCCATCGAGGCGGCCAGCGCCGGCGAGGCGGGCAAGGGGTTCGCCGTGGTGGCCGGCGAGGTGAAGGAGCTGGCCAAGCAGACCGCCGGGGCCACCGAGGAGATTCGCGAGAAGATCGGCCAGATGCAGCAGAGCGCCAGCCTGGCCGTGGAGGCCATCGGCAAGATCGTGGAGTTCATCGACGAGATCGATTCGGTGATGAACACCATCGCCTCGGCGGTGGAGGAGCAGACCGCCACCACCAACGAGATCTCGCGCTCCCTGGCCGAGGCGGCCAGCGCGGCCAGCAGCGTCAGCGAGAACGTGCACGGGGCCGCCCAGGGCGCGGGCGAGGCGGCCAACAAGGTGCGCCGCTCGGTGGAGGCCGAGGCCGAGGTCTCGCGCAACATCGAGGACGTGGCCCAGGCGGCCAAGGCCATCGCCAAGGAGGCGGTGGAGGCGGCCCAGGGCATGAGCCGGGTGGGCGATCATGTGAGCGGCCTCAAGACCGCCTCCCAGGCCACGGCCGCCGACGCCGGCGGCACCAGCCAGGCCGCCGAGGCCTTGAACCGGCTGGCCCAGGAACTGAAAATCATCATGGCCTCTTTCAAGGTGTAGCCGCCGGTGAGTCTGTCTCGGGAAAAGCTGACCGTGCTGCTGGTGGAGGAAGGCGTGCTGCTGCGCCGCCAGATCGCCGATCTCGTCTCGGCCCTGCCCGAGGTGGGGCAGGTTCTGGCCGTGGCCACCGCGGGCATGGCCCTGATGCGCCTGGGCCAGGCCCCGGTGGACCTGGCCCTGTGCGATCTGGAGGGGGAGCAGGAGGAGGGGCTCAAGGCCTTGCGCCTGATCCGCGCCCGCTACCCCCACATCGCCGTGCTGGGCTTGGGCATCTTGGACGCCCGGGGCGCGGTCAAGGCCGTGGAGGCCTTGCGCCTGGGCGCCTTGGAGGTGGTGGCCAAGCCGCCGGAAAAGGCGGGAGTCCTCCAATTGGCGGCCTTCAAGACCCAGCTGGGCGGCCTGCTCTTCGGCTTGAAGGGGCGCTCGGCGGCCAGTCTGGCCCGCCGGCTTTCCTCCCAGGCCCAGGCCGCGCCGCCCCCTCC
>CAZLSD010000198.1:0-6291 GCA_964561775.1 uncultured Desulfarculus sp.
GGCGGGCTTCAGCCCGAAGGCTTTGAGCAGCTCCCGGCGGCAGACCTGCTTGCCGCGCAGATCGGCGGCGGAGAAATTGGCCGGCAGCAGCTTGTCCTTGGCCGGTCCCCACAGGTCATAGTCCACGCCATTTAAGATTCCGTGCAGCTTGCGCCGGTGATGCCCCAGCACCCCGTCCAGGCCCCAGCCGCCCTCGCTGGTCTGTATCTCCTGGGCATAGCTGGGGCTGACCGTGGTGATGGCCTGGGCCGTGACCATGCCCGCCTTGAGCAGGCAGGTGGAGCCCCAGAACTCGGCCCCCGCCGGGGTGTCCATCCAAGGGGGCAGGCCGGTCACGGCGAAGGCCGAGCGGTCGAAGCGTCCCTGGTAGGCCAGGTTGTGGATGGTCAAGACCGTGGCCGCTCCGGCCAGGGGGCCGGGGTCCCAGGCGCCGGTCTCCAGGATGGCCGGCAGCAGCGCCGTCTGCCAGTCGTGGGCGTGCACCACCCGGGCGGGAAAGTTCAGGGCCTTGGCCAGCTCTATGACCCCCCGGCAGAAAAAGGTGAAGCGCAGAGGGTTGTCCGGGTAGTCGCTGCGGTGGTCGCCGTAGAGCCCCTCCCGCTTGAACAGTTCGTCGTTTTTAAGCAGATAGACCTTGCAGCCCTTGAGCCGGGTCTGCCAAACCTCGGCCCACCAATCCCGCCCCCCCACATGGACCTTGATGGTCAGGCCGCTGGGTTCCAGGGGCAGGGCCGTTACATCCACCTGGCTGTAGAAGGGCATGACCAGGATCACCTCGGCGCCCAGCTCACGCAGGGCCGGAGGCAGGGAGCCGGCCACGTCGCCCAGGCCGCCGGTCTTGATGAGGGGGGCTATCTCGGAGGCGGCGAAAACAACCTTGAGGCCAGCAGGAGCGGCGGAGGCCATTAAAATGCTCCCATGTGAAAAAGGTCTTTATTTAGAACAGGTTTTTAAGTATATTGTGATGAACGTTTCATCACAACCCACGCTGGCCATCCGTCTCCTGCCCGGAAAGGGGGCGGGGTGGTTTCTTCTGGACGGGCAGGGGACCGACCGTGGTACGCAGGTTGTTGCAGAAATGGCTGGAGCGCCGGGACGTGCCGCGCTGCGAGAACACCTTGCAGGCGCGCCTGGCCGTCAAGGAGGCCACCAGTCATGGCCTGGTCAGTTCCTCCCTGCCCGCCAAGGTCATCAACCTCTCCGAGACGGGCTGCTGCCTGGCCCTGCCCACCTTGTCTTTGGAAGGCTTTCACCTGCAACGCTGCCTGAACGCCGGGGATGACTACCTGCTGGAGATCGAGATTCGCTCTCCCCAGGGCGGGGCCTGGGTGGTGCTGGCCGAGGCCCGCTGGAGCAACCGCGATTGGGGCCAGGAGGAATTTCCCTTCCGGGTGGGCGCCCGCTTCGTGGGGCCGGTGGCCCTGCCCGCCAACTGGCGGCGCATTCTCTTCGTCAGGTCCTAGTTTTCCCGATCTTCCCGCCGTCCGCGCTGGTTTCCGCTTTTCATGCCGGCCACGGCCTGCACCAGGGGCAGGCTGGCCAGACGTTCTTGCAGTCCCTCCAGCGAGGGCGCGGGCCGGACCGGGGGCGGCGGACGCAGGGTGGCCTGGGGCATGACCAGCAGGCTGGCCGGCACGTCCCAGGCTTCCCGCGGCAGATCGGGCAGCAGCATCTCCTCGGCGGCCAGCACCGCCACCGGCGCATCCGCCGTCATGCTCCCCAACAGGCGCAGCAGGGTCCAGGCCAGGTCCAACAGACCTCGGCCATCCCCCAAGGTAAGGCCGTCTTGGGCCACGGCCAGGCATGGTCCCACCAGCAGGTCCACCCGTCCCAGCTTGGCCTGGGGCAGGCGCAGGGGTTGGCCGGCCTTGAGCAGGGCGTGACCGCGCAGTTCCACCGCGCGCCGGGGCAGGGGCAGGCCCTGGGGCGTGACCCGCACCAAGCCTTGTTTAAGCCCCGGGGTGAAGGCCAGCAGGGTCTTGCCGTCCTGCAGGGCGTTGATGCGGATCTGCAACAGCACCGGGTCGGGCATGATGGCTATGACCCTGGCGCGCTGGTATTCGGGCAGGCCGCGCAGGCGTTGGGCCGCCCGGTTGTACCCGGCGAAGAGGGGAGGGCGATCCGGCTGGCCTCCTTCCGGCCACAGCGCGGCCCAGCGCGCGGTCAGCTCCGCACGCAGCTCGCTTTTGATCTGGCCGGCTGGCGTGGGCTGGCTCATCGACTCAGCAGCTTTCCCGCCTTGGCGGCGGAGGCCAGGGCGCGTTCCAGGGCCGGGGCCGGGTCCAGGGCCGGATCATCCATGGCCGCGGCCAGCATGGCGGACTCGCTTTCGTTCAGTCTGTCGGAGAGCTTGCCCAGTTCGGCCTGGCTAAGTTTGGGCTGCTTGAAGCTGACCAGGCGTCCGTCGTCCAGGGGCGCGGCCAGACGCCAGGACTTGAGCCGGGCCTGGGGCTTCTTGGGGTCCTTGTCCAGATTCAGCTCATGGCGAAAATAGGCCGCCTCGCGCCCGGGAGGTCCAAAGGCCTGGCCCTTGGCATGGCGGCCGTCGGCGGAGATTTGATAACGGGCGAAATAGCGCGCTCCGTTGGGTTGGCCATAGTACCACACCACGTAAAGGGTCTTGCCCCGCAGGCCCATGAGATAGCGCCCCCAGCCCTCGCCCTGCCAGACCCCGGCCCAGGACAGGCTAAGACGCTCCTTGGCCGCGTTGGCGGGGGCGGGCGGCGCGGTGGCGGGCGGATCGGCCTCCCTGTGGGTGGATCTGGCCGTGCGCACCCGCTCCATGGCATAGGGCGGGGGCAGGGGCTCTCCGGGATCGCTTTGGCTGGCCGGCCACCACAGGGCGCGCACCTCCAGGTGATCCTGGGCGGGCAGGCTCAAGGAGACCCGCCCCTGGTTGCCGCAGCAATACCCTTCGGGGTCGCGGGCCTGGCCGCTCAGAACCCCGTCCGCCCCGGCGGCCAGGCGGCCTTTGCTCAAATAGCGGGGATGATCGGGATCGCCGCCATAGGCCGTGAACAGCCATGCCTCGCCCTTACGCTCCAGTTGCAGGAAGTCCGCGCCGGTGCGCGGGTCCACCCACAGGCCGGCGAAGCCAGGGTCCTCGGTGCGCAGGGGCGCGCCAACCTTGTTGCGGGCCTGGGCGGCAAGCGAGGCGGGCAGGATGAAGGCCAGCACGCTCCCCAACAGGAGGGCGGCCACGACAAACGAGCGGGGAAAGGGTTTGGCCATGGACAACCATACCGCCGTCAGGGGGGTAAAAGCTTGCGCGGATGGCGCAATTGTGGGGCCACGCCGGCGCATCTGTCAAGGCGGGCTGGGAGAGGCTGGTCTTAGCGGAAGAATAATAAGTGGTTGCCTGGCAGGCTCTGGCTGATTATATTCTTGAAGACAAAAACGGGGAGGGGCGCGCGGCATGCCCGCCAAGGCCAAATTCAGCCCGCTGGAGATGGAACTGCTGGCCCAGGCCATGGAAGTGGCCGAGGAGCGGGTCAGTGATCATTTCCACCTCTCCAGCGCCTCCTGGAGCCGTTATCCCTACGAGCTGCGCACCCTGGCCGAGCTGGCCCCCCGCGAGGTCAGCCGCCTGGCCTTGGCCCAGGTGCTGCGCCTGCGGCGTCCGCCCCTGGTGGGCGGTCTGCTGGCCAAGGATTTCTTCCGCATCTGCCTGCAAGACCACAATTTGCTGGAACTGGTGCGCCGGGAGGGCGAGCAGGGCCTGCTGCTGCCCCTGCTGACCTATGTGTTGGCCCATGAACTGGTTCACGTTGTGCGGTTTTACCGTCACGAGCACCTTTTCGAGGCCGGTCCCCAGGAAAGGGCCGCCGAGGAGGGGCGGGTGCACGAGCTAACGGCCAATATTTTATGCAAGGTGCGCTTGCCAAGACTTGACCAAGTGCTTAGGTTGTATCAGAATCACGCGCATGGGGTTGATTGCCCCGCATGGTGTTGACGAAGCTTTGGAGAGTGGCCATGCCGATCTACGAGTACAAATGCAGCAAATGCCATGAGATAAGCGAGGCCCTGCAAAAATTCAGCGACCCGCCTCTCAGCAAGTGTCCCCACTGCGGCGGCAAGGCCCAGCGCATTATGAGCCTGGGCGCCTTTCATCTTAAGGGCAACGGCTGGTACACCACGGACTATGCCGGCAAGAATTCCTCCACGCTAAATAACAAGGAAGGCGTGGGAGAGGCTTGCAAGGCCGAGTCCAGCGACAAGGCCGAGGCCAAGCCCGCCAAGAAGGAAAGCGCTGTCAGCGCCGACTAGGCCGCCATTATTGCAGGCCCAAGGCGCTCCCCTATTGGGGAGCGCCCTTTGTTTTTACCCGCCGCGGGCTGATTTATCCCAAATCCGGCCTGTGCTCACCTTGACAGGGCAGGGTGCGGTCGCCTATGGTCTTTAGGTGAGCAGCGTGCGAACAAACTAGCCCTGGCCAGTCGCAAAAGGGGGTTATCCTATGCGGTGCTACGTGGTGATTTACGGCGCGGGAACCATGCTGGTGCTCTCCTCCTACAAGTCCTCCACCCACCCCGACCTGGTATCCCGTTTCAAGGGCAGCGACGTCTCCAAGATCATCCTGCTGGAGGTTCCCCAGGAACTGGCCAAGGAGCGCTACGGCGAAAAGTTCGAGCGGCTGGCCTCCCAACTGGGCAAGGAAGAGTTCCGCATCCTGGATATCAACGGCGCCTCGGTCTTCAACCGCTTTAAATTCTCCGAGATGGGCCAACCCCTCATGGTGGAGTTCTAGACCGCGGAACCGCCAGACCAGTTGGCGCGGGCCCGGCAAAGGCTGGAGACCGCGCGCAGGGTGGTGGCGCTCACCGGCGCGGGCGTTTCGGCCGAGTCGGGGGTGCCCACCTTCCGCGGCCCCGGTGGCCTGTGGGAGAACCACCGTCCCGAGGAACTGGCCACCCCGCAGGCCTTTGCCCGCGACCCGGCCCTGGTCTGGCGTTGGTACAACTGGCGGCGTGAGCTGATAAGCCGCTGCCAGCCCAACCCCGCCCACCTGGCCCTGGCCAGCTCGGAGCGGCCGGGCCGGGACTTCACCCTCATCACCCAGAACGTGGACGGCCTGCACCGCCAGGCTGGCAGCTCCGCGCCCTTGGAGATTCACGGCAACCTGTGGCGCACCCGCTGTCTGGGCTGCGGCCAGGTGCGCGAGGAGCGCCGTTTGGACCTGCCCGCCCCGCCCCAGTGCGCCTCTTGCGGCGGGCTGCTGCGGCCGGACGTGGTCTGGTTCGGCGAGAACCTGGACGGCGATCTGCTGGACCGGGCCTGGCAAGCGGCCCAGGAGGCGCAAGTCATGCTGGTGGCGGGCACCTCGGCGGTGGTGCAGCCGGCCGCCTCCCTGGCCCTGGTGGCCAAGCGGGCCGGGGCCTATGTCATCGAGGTCAACCTGGAGCCCACCCCCAACAGCGGCCAGGTGGACTTGAGCCTGCAAGGCCAGGCCGGCGACATCCTGCCGCGCCTGCTCCACGCCTGATGGTCACGCCTCCCCTCATAGTCCTGTGCAGCGATTTTGGCGGCGGCCCCTTCGTGGGGCTGATGAAGGGCGTTATCCTGGGCATCTGCCCCCAAGCCCTGCTGGTGGACCTGGCCCACGACATCCCGCCCCAGGACGTGCGCGCCGGAGCCCTGGTCCTGGAGCAGGCCTTGAGCGTCTTCCCCGCCGGGACCATCCACCTGGCCGTGGTGGACCCGGGGGTGGGCGGCCAGCGCCGGGCCATCCTGGTGGAGGCCCTGAACCAGTTTTTCGTGGGACCGGACAACGGCATCTTCACGCCGGTCCTGCTGGCCGATTCCCAGGCCCGGGTGTGGGAGCTCAACAACCCCGCCTTTTTCCGCCATCCCCTCTCGGCCACCTTCCACGGCCGGGATATCTTCGCTCCGGTGGCGGCCCACCTGGCCTGGGGGCTCAGCCCGGGCGAGTTGGGCAGCCCGGCGCGGGAGCCGGTGCTGCTGGACTGGCCCCTGCCCTTCCGGCGGGGCGACACCCTGGTGGGCCAAGTGCTGGGGGCCGACCGCTTCGGTAACCTGCAAACCAACCTGAGCCGCGCCCAGGTGGAGGGCTTCCTGGCTGGCCGCCCGGCCCAGGTGAGCCTGGCCGGGCTGGTGGTCAAGGGGCTGAGCCAGACCTATGCCCAGGCCGCGCCCGGAGGGCTGGTGGCGCTCTTCAACTCCCTGGACCGCCTGGAGCTGGCCCAGAACCTGGGCGACGCCCGCCGCGCTATGGGCCTGGAGGCGGGCCGGGAACTGGGCCTGGAGGTGGTGGTGGCCGCCCTGGCCTGAGGC
>CAZLSD010000199.1:0-6282 GCA_964561775.1 uncultured Desulfarculus sp.
TCTCCCAAGCCTGCCTGCGCCAGGCTTGGGGCCCGGCGGCCCCCCAAACCCCCCTTCCTAAAAAGGCGAGGGGGCGTATTTATGAACCATATCGCGTTTTTTGGAGAGGGGGTCTGGGGGAGAACCTTTTTTGCGCCGCAAAAAAGGTTCTCCCCCAGATTTTCCCCCTCCCTATACCAACGCCGCGCCCTTGGCCAGGGCCTGGCGGTTGGCGGGCATCTTGGACTCGGGGAACATCTCGGCCAAGGTGTCTTCCAGTTGGGGCGGACCCAGGGGGATGAGGCCGCTCGCGGCCAGGGCTCCCAGCAGGATGACGTTGGCCAGGATGGGGTTGCCCAGGTTGAAGGCCTCCTGGGAGGCGGGCAGCCAGCACAGGCGTCCGCTCAGCTCGGCGATGGCCTGGCGCAGGGTCTCCAGGTCGGGGTATTTGTTGGCCCCGCTGGCCACGTTGAGAGGTATGAGGGGCCGGTCGTTGGTGATGACCGCCACCTGGGGGTGTCCGTAGACCGGCAGCAGGCGCAGGGCCTCCAGGGGCTCCAGGCTGAGCACCACGCTGGCGCGGTGCTCGGGCACCAGGGGGCCCAGTTCGGGCAGGGGCGAGTCGGGATTGACCACCCGCACCATGCTCATGACCACGCCGCCGCGCTGGGACAGCCCGAAGGTCTCCCCCACCACCACCCGGTAGCCGGCCTTGAGGAAGGCCCGGCCCAGCACCTGGCTGGCCAGCACGTTGCCTTGCCCGCCCACGCCGGTGACGATGATCTCCAGGGGTTCCTGACTGAGCGGCTTCATGCGGCGGCCTCCTTGGGGACGGCCTGGATGGCCCCGGCCGGGCAGAGCTGGGCGCAGACCCCGCAGCCCACGCAGACCGCCTCGTCAAGCTTGGCGTGGCCGGCCTGCTGGTCGAAGTAGAGCCCGGGACAGCGGAAGACCCGGGTGCAGAAGCGGTGGCAGCCGCAATCGTCGCCCCGGCACAAGGCGGGGTCCACCTGCATGCGGAAGGGATGGCCGCCGCGTTTGTTCTGCACCAGGGCGCAGACCCGGCGGAAGACGAGCACGCGCAGGCCGTCCTGTTGCAGGGCGTCGTAGAGGGCCTCCTGGGTGGCGGCCAGGTCATAGGGGTCCACCACCTGGCAGGGCAGGCTAAAGGCCCGGCAGACCTCCTCCACGTCCAGGGCCGCGCCGCTTTCGCCCAGGGCGGTGACGCCGGTGCCGGGATGGGGCTGGAAGCCGGTCATGGCCGTGGCCGAGTTATCCAGCACCACCAGCAGGTATTGGGACTTGTTCCAGCGGGCGTTGACCAGGGCGGGCAGGGCGGAGTGATAGAAGGTGCTGTCGCCCACCACGCTGATGACCGGCTGCTTGAAGCCCAGGCGGCCAAGCTGCCCCAGGCCGGAGGAGACGCCCAGGCCCGAGCCCATGCAATGCACCGAGTTGACCCGTTTGAAGCCGGTGGAGAGCACGCCCAGGGTGTAGCAGCCGATGTCGCCGCTGACCAGGCCTTGGCGGCCGTCCAGGGCCAGGGCCTGCTTGATGGACCAGTAGCTGGCCCGGTGGGGGCAGCCCGGGCAGAAGCCCACTTCGCGGGGAGGCGCCAGTTCGCTCACCAACTGGGCGGCGCGTTGGGCATAATCGGCCCGCACCGGCTCCCAGCGCAGGCCCAGGATCTGGGCCAGGGCCGAGGCCAGCTTGCCGGGGGTCAGTTCGCCTTCGCGGGGCAGGTGGCCGGAGCCTCGTCCGAAGAAATGCTTGATGCCCAAACGGGGCGCGTGCTGGGCGTAGAGGGCCTTGATTTCGTTTTCCAGGAAGGGGTCCAGTTCTTCGGCGAAAACCACCTTGTCGCTGGCGGCCAGGCGGGCCAGGATCAGGTTCTCGTCCAGGGGCCAGGTGCAGCCCAGCTTGAGCAGGCCCGCGCGGTCGGCCAGGCCCAGCATGTGCCGCGCCTCGTTGGCATAGAGGGCGCTGCCGCCGGAGGCGATGATGAGCAGCTCGGGGCGCTGCGGGCCTTCATAGGTGTTGAAGCCGCTTAAGGCCATGATGGCCCCGGCCTTGGCCAGCTTTTCGTGCATGGCCCGGTGGCGCGCGACCACGGGCATGGTGGCCCAGACCGTCTTGGGGTCCCAGTGGGGATTGTCCTGGCGCTGAGGCAGCGGACCGGGGGTGACCGCGGCCCGGGCGTGGGAGACCCGGCTGAGCGAGCGCACCACCACCAGGTTGCCGATGGCCTCGCTCAGCTCGAAAGCAAACGGCATCATGGCGTGGGCCTCGGCCGGGCTGGCCGGCTCCAGCAGGGGCAGGTCGGCCAGACGGGCTATGAAGCGGGCGTCCTGCTCGTTGGTGCTGCTGATGCCCGAGGGGTCGTCGCAGGTGACCAGTACGATGCCGCCCCTGGTGCCGCTGATGGTAAGGTTGCAGATGAAGTCCTGGGCCACGTTGACCCCGTTTTGCTTCATGGAGGCCATGGCGCGCAGGCCGGTGAAACTGGCCGCGGCGGCGGTCTCCAGGGCCACCTTCTCGTTGACCGACCACTCGGCGTAAATGCCGGTCTTCTCGGCGCTCTCGGCCAGGGACTCCAGGATTTCGCTGCTGGGGTTGCCGGGATAGGCGGCGGCCAGGCTGACCCCGGCCTCCAGGGCTCCCCGGGCTATGGCCTCGTTGCCCTGCAATAGCAGGGGTTGGCCTGGGGTGAGCTGGCTCAGATCAGACATGGTGGCGCTCCTGCCAGGCCAGGGTGGCCCGCGCCCGCTTGTTGGCGGCGGCGGTGGAGAGATGGGACCAGGACTCGGCGGGCACGGGCTGCAACTCCAGGAGCCCGCGTTGCCGGGCCAGTTCCACCAGCTCCCGGCCCTGGGGGGTGCGGGCGATGACGGTGTTCAGGCCGGGCTGCCCCTCGGCGGCGCCCACCGAGACGTCGGCCAGTTCGGCGGTGAGGTCCGGGCACAGGGCGCAGCCGGCCAGGGTGGCCGGGCGCACCTGCTCCAGGGGGATGCGGGTCATTCCCCGGGCGGATGTCACCTCCAGCACCCCGGCCGGCGGGGGCGGGAAGTCGGCGCGCAGCACGGGTTCGCTGACCCCGGCCTGCTTGAGCACCCCGCGCAGGCCGCGGGCCGAGAGGTTCAAGGTGCAGAAAAGGCCGATGACCAGCTTGAGGCGCTGAGCCTGGGGATAATCGGGCAGGGCGCGCATGGAATTGGCGGCCAGCGCCTGGCAGGGCAGCCCCACCAGGCCCAGGGCGTGGCTCTCGGGCTCGGCCAGGGCCTGGTTGAGCTGGGCCAGGGCTCCTCCCCCGGCATAGATGGACCCGGCGGCCGCGATCACGTCGGCCCGGCTCAAGGCGCGCAGGCCCTCGGGCGCGCCTCTGGTTCCGGCCTGGGTGAGAATGGCCTCGCCGATGAGACCTTGCTCCAGGGCCAGGGCCGCCAGGGTGCTGACCACGCCGCCATATTGGGCGCGCTGGGCCAGGTCCGGGGCGGTGGCCCAGCCCCACCAGGCCTCCAACACGGGGCCCAAGGGCGGGGAGGGGGCCTGGCCGCGGCTCCTAAGCAGGGCGTCCCGCTGCTGGTCCAGGCCGTTGCCGAGGGCCTGGGGACAGACCTCCAGGCAGCGGCCCCGCTCCAGGCCGCAGTCGTCGGGCGCGGCCACCTGGCCGTCGAAGAGCGCCAAATGGGGGCACAATCCCACACAGCCCCCGCAGACCACGCACAGGCCGGGCTCCAGCACCTGGCGGCGCAGGCCATCCAGGCCGGCTTGGGGCGACGGTTGTTTTTGAGCAGCGGCTTCCAAGGGTTCCTCGCGATGATGGGGTTGGCGCACGCGATATATACGCATAGCAGGAAGGGCGTGAAAAATCAACGCGACAGGGGCATGGGCCAGGGAGGGTCCTTTGGAAAAACAACTTGCCAACGGGGGGATGTGCCTTATAATTGGCCCTGGAAAGATGCTCAGGCGAGGAGGCGGCCGTACCTTGCAACGGCCGGGATTTTTTTCTTGCCTGGCGATTGGCGAGCGGGCATAACTCAGCTGGCAGAGTGCGAGCTTCCCAAGCTCGGAGTCGCGGGTTCGAATCCCGTTGCCCGCTCCAACTCGACTGTCTCACCGCCGACCCGGGCGAGGGGACACCAGGCTCCAGGGCTAGCGGCCTTGGTCCCTGGGTGTCTGGCTCGGGCGGGGTTGTCCCTTTTCGAGGGGGAGAGCGGTCGCCGTCCCCCGGCGTTCCGCGTCCTGCTTCGATTAGTGGAACCGAACCGAACTGGCCGGCTGATCCGCGCCAAATGCGCTCTCACGGACAGATTCGTAAGGTCCACGACCCCGTGGCGGTCGGGCTGGGGGTGGTGTTTCCTGAGTGGGGGGCTTTTGCCCCGGATGAGGCTATGGCTGCGGATAAAACAGCGGCGCAACAGGAAACATTGGCCAAGCTCCAGGCCATGCTGGAGCCGGTGGCGCGCTCCGAGGGCCTGGTTCTGGTGGAGATGCAATATCGCCCCGAGGGCTCGGGCCTGGTGCTGCGGCTTTTCGTGGACCGCCCCGAGGGCGGAGTGACCCTGGAGGAATGCGCCCAGGTCAGCCGCCAAGTCAGCGACCTGCTGGACGTGGAGGATATGATTCCCTCCCGCTTCCACCTGGAGGTCAGCTCGCCGGGGCTCAACCGCCGCTTGAAGACGGAACGGGATTTCGAGCTGTTCGCGGGCCGGGCCGTCAAGGTGATTTACCTGGACGAGCAGGGCAAGAGCCGCACCGTGCGTGGCCAGCTCAAGGGCGTGCAGGGCCAGGAGGTTCTGCTGGATATGGATGGACGGATGCTGGCCGTGCCCCTGGCCAGGATCAACAAGGCCAATCTGGACCCGGGGCTCTGAGCCGGGGAACAAGGATTTTCGGCCGGAGTCACAGGCCGGTCACATACAACTGAATAGGGGGCCCAAGGCGTCAAGACGCCCAAGGGCCAGCGGCGGCGGGGCGGGGGCCGGCCGCCAGGGCAGAACAGGTTGCGGAGAACTGGGAATGAGTGAACTCAAACGGATGATCGACCAGGTGGCCAGGGAAAAGGGTCTGGATCGCGAGATCCTCATCAACACCCTGGAAGAGGCCATGCGCTCGGCGGCCCGGCGGAAGCTGGGTTCCAAGGTCGAGGTGGACGTGGCCTACAACGACGACCTGGGCGAGGTCGAGGTCTTCGAGTTCAAGGAGGTCGTGGAGGAGCTGACCGACCCGGAAACCCAGGTTTCCCTGGAGCAGGCCCTCAGGCTGGACCCCGAATCCCAGGTGGGCGACGAACTGGGCGTCAAGGTGGACACCGCCGACTTTGGCCGCATCGCCGCCCAGAGCGCCAAGCAGGTCATCATCCAGCGCATGAAGGACGCCGAGCGCGACATAATCTTCGAGGACTTCAAGGACCGCAAGGGCGAGATCATCAACGGCATCGTGCAGCGTTTCGACAAGGGCGCCATCATCGTCAACCTGGGGCGCACCGAGGCGGTGGTGCCCCCGCGCGAGCAGGTTCCCCGCGAGGGGTACCGCCCCGGCGACCGGCTGCGCGCCTTCGTGCTGGATGTCAAGCGCATCAGCCGCGGACCCCAGATCGTGCTCTCCCGCACCCACCCCGGCTTCATCGAGGCGCTGTTCGAGTTGGAGGTGCCCGAGATAGCCGAGGGCATCGTCACCGTGGAAGGCGTGGCCCGCGAGCCGGGCAGCCGCACCAAGATCGGCGTCAGCTCGCGCGATCGCGACGTGGACCCGGTGGGAGCCTGCGTGGGCATGAAGGGCTCGCGGGTGCAGGCGGTGGTGCAGGAGCTAAGAGGCGAAAAAATCGACATCATCGCCTTTGACCAGGACTCGGCCCGCTACGTGGTCAACGCCCTGGCCCCGGCCGAGATCAGCCGGGTGGTGGTGGACGAGGTCAACCAGACCATGGAAGTCATCGTGGCCGACGAGATGCTCTCGCTGGCCATCGGCCGCCGGGGGCAGAACGTGCGCCTGGCCAGCAAGCTCACCGGCTGGAAGATCGACGTCAAGAGCGAGACCAAGTACAGCGAGGCCCTGCGCGCGGGCTACCGCTCCCTGCTGGACGTGGTGGGCGTGGGCGACGTGGGCGCGGACACCCTGTTCCAGGCCGGCTACGGCTCGGCCGAGGCCCTGGCCGACGCCGACCCCAACGACCTGGCCTCCCTGCCCGGCATAGACCAGGAGCGGGCCGCCTGGCTGGTGGCTACGGCCGGTACCTATCTGGAGCAGCGCCAGTCCGGCGAAGCCGAGGGGCCGGCCCCGGAGGAGGAGCCCGCGGCGGCG
>CAZLSD010000200.1:0-6261 GCA_964561775.1 uncultured Desulfarculus sp.
GCCGCCCACCACCTGCTGGCCTGCCGCCTGGTGGAGCGCAAGGGGGTGAGGGTGGCCCTGGCCGCGGCCGGACTGCTGGAAGGAGGCCTGCCCCTGCTGGTGGCCGGCGACGGCCCCCTGGCCGGCGAGGTGGCCCGGGGCGCGGCGGCCAGTTCCGGCCGCCTGCGCTATGTGGGCTGGGCCGACCGCGAGGCCTTGTCTGACCTGCTGGCCGCTTCGGCCAGCCTGTGGCTGCCCAGCCTGTGGGCCGAACCCTATGGCATCGCCGGGGTGGAGGCCCTGTCCCGGGGAGTGCCGGTGGCGGCCAGCGCCGTGGGCGGGGTGGAGGAATGGCTGGCGCGGGGACGCGGCGGCCTGCTGATAAAGCCGGGCGACCCCCAGGCCCTGGCCAGCGCCGCCGACGAACTGGCCGGCCCGCGGGGCCGGGAGATGGGGCGGGCCGGGGCCGCCTGGGTGGCCGGACACCTGCGGCCCCAGGCCCTCATGGCGCGGCTATGGGATTGCTATGAAGAGGCGGCGGCCAACGGCTCCCCGGCCTGAGGAGCGGCCAGGGCCAGAGCCGGGCTGGCGCGCCCGCTTGCGGCGGAAGAGTGAAAGCCACCTTTACCGCCCGTGCAAGCGGCGTGACAGCCCGGCGGGGGCGGAGGCGGGGCGAGGGAAAGTCTTGCCGGCCCCTCCCGGCTAGGTCAGAGGCCAGCTGGCCCGCGCCAGTTCCGACACGCCCCGGGTCAGGTCCAGGATGGCCAGGGCCTTGTCCAGGCTCAGGGAGCCCAGGCCGCAGGCCGGGGTGATCAAGGCCTGGCGGGCCAGAACCTGGCGCGCGAAGCCCATGCCCGCCAACTGCTCCAGCAGCGACTCCAGCCCCTGCCACAGGGATTGGGCGGTCTCGCTGCCGGTGTATTCCAAGGTCGGCACCGCCCCCCAGGCCACGGCTCCGCCCCGGCCATAGAGCTTTTCCAGGGCCTGGGGATAGAGCAGCAGGTGCTGGCCGAAACCGGCCGAGTCCAGGTTGATGACGTCGAAGCCGGCGTCCACCAGGATGCTCCAGTCGGTGTTGCCGCAGCAGTGCACCCCCAGCACGGCCTGGGCGCGGGCGCGGAACTCCTCCAGGGTCAGAGCCAGCAGCTCGATGGCCCGCCCCCTCTCCAGGGGATTGAAGGCGCTGCCATAGCCCGAAAGGAACGGCTCGTCCACGAAGAGCAGCAGGGGCCGCCCCAGGACCTCCATCTGGTGGGCCTGGGCCGCCGCCGCCGCGCCCAGGCCGCGGGCCAGGGCCTCGGCCACTTCCTCGTCATAGAGCAGGGCCTTGCCGTCGGGGCCGAGCACCGAGGCGGCCAGGGTCAGCGGCCCGGTGACGTGCCCCTTGACCCAGGGATAGGCGGTGGGAGGGGCCGGGCGCACCGCCTCCAGGAAGGCGAAGAAGCCGGCGGCCTCGGCAGGCTCCAGGCCGAAGCCCTCGTCGGGGCCTGTCAGCAGCCGTTCATAGAAGGCGGCCAGGGCCTCCTCGCGCGGGCCTCCGGCAAAGGCGATGAGCGAGCGGGCGACGCCGTCGGCGCGCACCAGGGGCTCCAGGGCGCGGGCGTACTGGAGGTTCATGTCCTCCACCGCCGCGCGCTGGGGCAACTGGGGCCAATAGGGCATCTCGGGCAGCCTGGCCAGCACCGCGGCCACGGCCTGGGCCGGGTCGCCGTGGGGCAGGGTGCCTATGCCGGTGGCTGTGAAATGGGGCGCGAAATTATCAGGCACGCTCCATGTACTCCCCGCTGCGGGTGTCTATCTTGAGCTTGTCCCCCTCCTCGATGAACAGAGGCACCTGCACCACGTACCCCGTCTCCAGGGTGGCCGGCTTGGTGGCCCCGGTGGCGGTGTCGCCGCGCATGCCGGGCTCGGTGGAGGTCACGGTCAGCACCACGAAGGTGGGCAGGTCCACGCCGATGGGACGGCCCTTGTAATAGAGAACCTGCACCTCGATGTTGGGCATCAGGTAGTTGACCGTGTCTCCCAGGTAGTCCTGGGCGATGTAGACCTGATCGTAGCTCTGGGTGTCCATGAAGACGAACTGGTCCACCTCTTGGTAGAGGAACTGCATGAAGCGCTGCTCCAGGTCGGGCACGTCCACCTTGGCCCCGGAGCGGAAGGTCTGCTCCAGCACCTGGCCGGTCTCCAGGTTCTTGATCTTGGTGCGCACGAAGGCCCCGCCCTTGCCGGGCTTGACGTGCTGGCAGTCCACGATGATATAGGGCTTGCCGTCTATCTCTATCTTGAGTCCCTTGCGGAATTCAGCGGTGCTGTACATGGCGTACTCTCTCGGCGGTTAAGGTTCAATGCGTGGTTTCAGATGGCGGCCCGGCCCGGTTGCCTTTTCTTGGCCGCGGCCTGCAAGGCCCCCAGGCGCTTGAGCAGCATACCCTGCCCCGGGCGGGGCGGCAAAGCCGGGGCTTGGGCCGGCTCGGCCTGCGGGGCCGGCTCGGCCTGCGAGGCTGGCTCCGGCGGGAGTTCAGGTTGGGTCGGCGCGTCCTGGTTGCCTTGGCCCAGCCGGCGGTAGACCTCCTCGGCCTGTTGGGTCAGACCCTGGGCGGCGTAGATGCGGGCCAGGGTGGCGGTGGCCGGAGCCTGGAACAGGGAGGGCTGGAGCGAAGGCTCGTCCGATGCCCCCGGGTCGGCCGGCAAAACCTCCCCCAGCAGGCGGGCCAGCTCCCCGGCCCGCCGGGCCTGGGCGTCCTGTCCCAGGCTCTGATGCAGCCCTGCCAGGGCGGTGTATAGGCCGGCGAAGTCGCGCAGGGCGCGGTCGGCCTCCAAGAGCTCCCCCAGGGCCTCGCCGGAGCGGCCCAAATCCAGCAGGGCCTGGGCCAGAAATTGGCGGCCGGCCAAGTCCTCCGGGTGCACGGTCAGCCCGCGCCGCAGCACGGCGGCGGCCTCCTCCAGACGCCCGGCGCCCAGATAGGCCTGGCCCAGGCGCAGATAAAGGCGCGAGCCAGGGTCGGCGGCCACCCAGGCCTCCAGGAGGGTCAGTTCGGCGTCGCTGGGGGGAAGCTCGGCTTTGCTCACCCGCGCTCCTTGACGAATCTAGTTGTTGCCCAGGCCCGGCGGCCCGGAACTGGGGTTGGGGGCCTGGTAGACCACCTCGTCGGCCCTGACCAGTCCCATGTCGCGGCGGCAGGCCCGCTCCAGGGCCAGGGGATCGCCGCGCAGGCGCAGCACCTGGCGGTAAAGGGAGCGGTTCTCGCGCTCCAGGCGCTGGTTGGAGGCGCGCAGGGAGTCTAGCTCCTCGGTGGCCTCTGCCAGGTTGGCAAAGCCCCGCTTGACCGCCACCCCGCTCAAGAGCAGGATGCCCGCCAGCAGCAAAGGCCAGCCCATATAGCGCCAAAAGGGCGAGTTCAAGGCTCATCTCCCAAGAAGGCCGTCACATCAAGTGCTTACTATAGAGGCCCCTCGCCCGGGGGTCAAGGGCCTGGCTGAGCGGCCCGGGTGGGCGCTGGAGGGCCATGCGCGCCAGGCCTTCCCACATGCCGCCATAGCCCCGCTCGCCGCGCAGCACCTGCCAGGCCAGTTCGATGGAGTTGGGATGGCGGCGGGCCAAGGCCTGGAACAACCTGGGCGCGCCGTAGACCAGGCGGGCCAAGACCCGGGCGTGGGCGTGCTCCTTCAACAGGGTCGCGGCCATCTCCCGGGCATAGAGCCCGGCCTGGCCGGCCGCCACCGCGCGGGCGGCCAGGCGGCCGCTCAGCACGGCTTGGCCTATGCCCTCGCCCAGGAAGGGATCGGCCAGGGCCGCGGCGTCGCCGGCCACCAGCACCCGCCCCTGGACCAGGCGGGGGGGCTGGCCGCCGGGGCAGGGAATGACGGCTCCGCGCCAATTCCCGGCCTGGCCCAGGCCCAGCCGCCGCGCAAAGGCCTGATAGCGGCTGGCCAGATGGGCGGTGGAGCCGGCCTTTTCATGCCAGGCGGCAATGCCCAGGTTCAGCATGCCGCCCCGGGCGAAGGCCCAGGCATAGCCGCCGGTCAGGCCACCCAGCTCCAAAAGGGCCGCCTGGCCGAGAGCGGGGTTCCAGCCGGCGGGCAGGGGGCGTTCCTCGGCCAGGGCGCGGTAGATCAGGCCGCCCGCGCCCAGGCCCAGGCTGGCGGCCAGGCGGCTATTGGCCCCGTCGGCCAGGATGAGCCAGGGCGCGGGGTGACGCCGCCCATCGCCGACCACCAGCAGGCCCTGCCCCTCCCGTTCCAACCCTTGCGCCCGGCGGGGGATGACCGTCACCCCGGCCTGGCGCGCCCGCTCACGCAGCCAGGCGTCCAGGCGGGGGCGCTCCACCAGGTAGACCCCTGGTTTTCCGGTGGCGCGGCTCAAGGCCGGGCGGCCCGGCGCGGCCAGCACCAGGCGGCTCACCGGGTGGCTGCGCAGCCAGTCCGGCGGCTGAAGGAACTCCATCACCGCCAGGGCGCGGGCCGATATGCAGCCGCCGCAGGGCTTGGCCAGGCGGGGGGCGTGATCAAAGGCCAGCACCCGCGCCCCGGCCCGGGCCAGTTCCACCGCCGCCGCCGTCCCGGCCGGCCCCAGGCCCACCACCACCGCGTCAGGATTCAAATCCATGGCCTTATGACCGCCCGCGCTTGCCCCTCGGGGGAGGGCGTGATAAGAATCGAAGGATCAGCTCGTTATTTTAATGGTCCGGACCCCGGCGGACAAGCCGGAGCGCCGCTCTTTGGAGCCCTTCTATGAATTCCAGCCTGCGCAAGCCACCGCCTCGCGGCCCGGTGGCGCTCACCCGCATCGAAGGCGAGGTGGCGGCGGCGGTGGCCCGCGCCCTGGAGCTGTGCCAGGGCTTCAAATACCTGCGCCCCTCCGACCACGTGCTGCTCAAGCCCAACCTGGTGGGCGTGCCATCCGCCTATGACGTGCCGCCCTTTGGCGTGCTCACCACCACGGCGGTGATCCAGGCCATGCTGGGCCTGCTCAAGGACCAGGGCGTAAGCCGCGTCACCATCGCCGACGGCGGCCTGGAGAACGCCCAACTGGGCATGTCCACCATGGCCGCCATGGAGCTGCTGGGCCTGCCCGCCCTGGCCAGGACCCATGGCGCCAAGTTGGAGGACCTAAACCACGGCGCCTGGCGCGAAGTGGACCTTCAGGGGCTCAAGCTGAGGATGGCCGCCACCGCCCTGGAGGCGGACTTCGTGGTCAGCCTGCCCGTGCTCAAGACCCACAACCAATGCCGGGTCTCCCTGGCGCTAAAAAACATGAAGGGGGCCCTGCGCCTGCGTTCCAAGGCCGCCTGCCACGACCGCGATCTCAACCTGGACCGCAACGTGGCTTTGCTCTCGCGCGCCTTGTATCCGGACCTGGCCCTCATCGACGGCCGCTACGCCCTGGCCCGGGGGCCCATGCACACCGGCAAGGCCCAGCGCGCCGATCTGCTCATCGCCGCCCGCGACGCCCTGGACGCCGACCTGGCCGGCGCGGCGGTACTGGGCCAGGACCCGGCCCGGGTGGAGCACCTGGTTGAAATGGCCCGCCTGCTGGGGCGGGAGCCGGCCGCGCCCGCGGTGGTGGGCGGCCCCAGTATCGAAGAGGCCCGCCTGGATCTGCCCTGGGACTGGGAGTGGGCCGACCGCGACACGCCCCTGCCCTACCAGAAGGCCGGGGTCAAGGGCTTCAGCCTGCCCAAATACGATTCCAGCCTGTGCACGGGCTGCTCGGTGATGTACAACCCCATGCTGGTCATGGTGCTCATGGCCGGCCAAGGCAAGGACCTGGGAGGAGTGGAGCTTTTGACCGGCAAGGGACACCAGCCCAGCGGCCAGGCCGCCGTCACGGCGCTCTTTGGCAACTGCATCATCAAACGCTGCCGCCAGGACGGGCGCATCAAGCGGCCGGTGCTCATCCCCGGCTGCCCGCCCAGCCTGGAGCAGATAGAAAGCGGCCTGCGCCAGGCCGGCATAGAGGCCGACCTGGAGGCCTACCGCGACTTCCTGGCCAGCCTGTGGCCGCGCTATCCCGAGAGCAAGGGCTTTATCAAGGCCGACTTCGCTCCGCGCGAGGCCTCATGAGAGGGCCCAGCCTGGTATACGCCGACCAGGACGGCAACATCCTGGACCTGCCCGCCCTGGGCCTGGCCGGCTCGGCGGCCGGGGCCTGGGAGGCGGTGGACGCCACCCAGTGCATCCCCCTGCCCGAGGGCAGCGAGCTTTTCCTGCTGCCCGGGCGGCTGCCCGTGGGGGTGGGGCCGGGCGGCTCCTTCGAGGTGCTGGACGAGGACCCCCTCTACC
>CAZLSD010000201.1:0-6251 GCA_964561775.1 uncultured Desulfarculus sp.
CAGGCCTCGGGGTGGATGTGCTGGGTGAGCTTGGCCCGGATCTTGGCGTTGAAGGAGGGGCTGGCCACCTCGACCATTTCGCCGTCGGCGATGCCCATGCGGCCGGCCAAGTCCTGGTTCAGCCAGAGCACGTTTTCCGGCATCTGCGGTTGCAGTTGGGGGTTGTTGCCGGTGGTGTCGGCCTCCTGGGAGTGCACGCTGCAACGGCCTATGGTGAGGCGGAAGTGGCCGGGAGGCGGGGAGGGCTTCTTGACGTAGGGCCCCATGGGGTCCAGGCCGGCCTCCTGCCAGGCCGGGGCCTGCACCTCGATCTTGCCCGAGGCGGTGGGGAAGGCCAGGGGGATATAGACCGGTTTGGGGGAGAGTTGGATGTAGCCAGTCTCCTCCAGGTCGGCGGGTTGGTGGCCCGTGCCCTCCAGTTGCCAGGCCCAGATGGCCTGGGCGCTGTCCAAGTCCAGCTGGCCCAGGCCCATGCGGCGGGCCAGGCCGCCCACGATCTGCCAGTCATCCTTGGTGTCGAAGCGGGGCTCCAGGCAGCGGGCGCGGCGGTAGATGGTGGGATATATGCCGTTTTTCTGCCAGAGCAGGCTGTTGCGCTCCAGATAGGACGACAGCGGCAGCACAAGGTCGGCCTGCCAGGCGGTGTCGGTCCAGGAGGGGGTGACGCAGAGCAGGAAATCCAGCTTGGCGAAGGCCTGCTTGAGGGCCGGGGGGTCGGGATAGGCGGCCAGGGGGTCGTGCTGCCAGGCCACATAGGCCTTGAGGGGATAGGGCTGGCCGGTCTCCATGGCCTTGAAGGCCAGGTGCAACAGGCCGGGGCCGGGGATTTTCCAGGCCTCGGCGTCCACGCGGGGTTCGCTCACGGGAGGGAAGAGGTCCACGAAGCGCTTGAGACCGTGCAGGCCCAGGTCTTCGGGCGAGGCGGCCAGGGGCAGGCCTCCCGGCGCGCCGATGGAGCCCAAGAGGGCGTTGATGATGTAGGCGCTGCGCGAGAGGTAGAAGGAGTCCTGATAGCGGGCGGTCATCCAGCCCGGGTGCCAGATCACGGCCGGGGCGGCGGCGGCCAGTTCGCGGGCCAGGGCCACGATCTCGGCGGCGGGCACGCCGGTTTCCTGGGCGGCGAACTCGGGGGTGTAGGGCTGGACAAAGTCGGTCAGCCAGCGCAGGCCGGTGAGGTGGGCCTTGCAGTAGGCCTTATCGTAAAGGTTTTCCTGGATGAGCACGTGAATGACGGCCAGGTTGAGGGCGTAATCGCTGCCCGGCCTCACCAGCAGGAAGCGGTCGGCCTTGCTGGCGGTCACGGTGGCCCGGATGTCGATGACCGTGAGCCGGCCGCCGCTGGCCAGGCCGTCCAGCAGGTCGTTGACCTCGGCCACGTTGATGGATTCCAGGGCGTTGCGGGTTTGCAACACCACGTGGCGGGCGCGCTTGAAGTCATAGCACAGGCCGGATTCGCCCAAGCCGAAGAGGGAGAGCGCGGCGTGCTGCACGTTGACCGAACAGGTGGAGTCGGACTGGTAGTAGTTGGGGGCGCCCAGGCCGCGGGCAAAAGCTTCCACCTGGTCGGAGAAGGCCCAGTCGCCGGCGGAGAAGAGGATGGACTTGGCCCCGGCCTCCTGGACGGCGGCGGAGAGCTTGGCCGCGGCCAGGTCCAGGGCTTCTTCCCAGGAGATGCGCTTCCACAGGCCCTGGCCCCGCTCGCCCTGGCGCAGCAGGGGGAACTGGGGGCGCTGGTCGTCCTGGACCTGGGCCAGGCCGGCCGAGCCCCGGGCGCAGAGCGCGCCCTTGATGCCGGGGGCGCGCAGGTTGCCCTGCAACATCAGGCAGCGGTCTTCTTCCACCTCGGCCTGGATGGGGCAGCGGGACTGGCACATGCCGCAGATGCTATAGACCACTTTGCGGGACATTATATCCTCCCCGGAAGCGGGCTGGTTATTGCACCAAAAAATACGCTATCCAACAGGAGAGTCATATCGCCAGGATATCGCGCTGCTCCCAGCTTTGGCTTTACTATAGCTATTAGAGAAAGATTGCACAAAAGCGTTTTGCGCGACCCTATTTTTGTAGCAAGGCCAGGGCCGCTAGGCAAGAGAAAAATATGCCGGCCAGCAGGTTGATACTATCATGACTTCCCTGCGAAAGCAGGTATTTAATCCCGCCTTTCCGGTGGGTTGTTTGCATTAATTGTGCAATTAATCCTTGGGGGTCAATATATACCCAAGCGCAAGCGCACAAGTTAAAAGAGCGCTTGACAACCGCCCTGTTTTTTCGCATTTATAATTAATCACGTCAGCCAATGGGCGGCCGCCTCTTTGCGGATCGCGATAACGAACAAGAGCGGGAAAGCCTCATGTCCATCTACGCCATAAAGTTGGATTCCGAGCGCTGCATCAGTTGCCATGCCTGCGAGGTGCACTGCCAAAACAAGAACGGCCTGGCCCCCAGCGACAAGCTGGGGCAGCTCCACACGGTGGGCCCGGCCCAGCTGGGCGGCAAGGCGCGGGTGGTGTCAGCCTTCCTGCCCTGTTTCCACTGCGACGATCCCTGGTGCGTGCCGGCCTGCCCTACCGGGGCCATGAAAAAACGCCCCGAGGACGGCCTGGTCTACGTGGAGGCCAGCCTGTGCGTGGGCTGCCAAGGCTGCATGGAGGCCTGCCCCTGGGGCGTGCCCCAGTGGGACGCCAGCACGGGCAAGGTCATCAAGTGCGACGGCTGCCGCGAGCGGGTGAGCGCCGGCCAAAAGCCGGCCTGCGTGGCCGGCTGCACCACCCACGCCCTCAGCTTCACCCTGCCCAATGCCGGCTCCAAGCGGGTCCGCCAGGCCTATGCCAAGCTGGTGGCCAGCCGCAAGCAGCCCCGCAAACCGCAATAACCCGCCTGTAGCAGGCTTGACGCCTGGCGGCCAAGGCCGTCAGGCGTTTTTGTTGACGGGTAATTAGCGGGCCTGCCTCCCCCAGGGGAGAAGCAGGCCCGCCGGGCGCAAGGGTTAGGATAGGGCGGCTATCCCCGGTAGGGCTGGGCGTCCATCTCCGAGAGCAGGTTCTTGAACCAGTCGTGGCGGTCCTTGAGCTGGATCAAGAGTTCGTTCTTCTCCAGGGCCATGCCCGCGTGGTGGGCCAGGTGCTCCATCCAGATCAGGTCGTCGGCATCGGGATAGAACTCGAAGGAGTAGTACAGGCGCAAGGCGCCGGCGATTTCCTTGCCCACCCACACCGGCAGGCCGATGATTGACTTGATGTTCTCCTGGGCGGCCTTGTCCTTGTATTGCACGCGGGGGTCGTTGGCCGCCTGGGAGATGATCACCGGCTTGCCGTCGGCCACCTCGCCCAGGCTCTTTTCCAGGGCCAGGGGGCCCTTGGCCAGATAGCTGCTGCTCAGCCCGAAGCTGATCACCGTCTGCAACTCCTGGCGAGCGGGGTTGATCAGCAAGAGAGAACAGCCCTTGGCGTGGCCATGGGTGGCCGCGGTCCGGCAAATGGCCTGCATGGCCTCCTTGGAGGAGTCCAGTTCGGGCATGCGGTGCAGTTCGGCCACCGAGGCCTTCATGGAGGCGAAGTAGAAGGCCTTCTTCAGCGCCAGGCCCACCTGCTTGGCCAAGGCTTGCAGGCACTCCATCTCCTCCGTGCCAAAGTCCATGGAGTGGTCGAAGTAGAGCCGCAGGGAGCCCACCAGCACGCTGCCGGCCTGCAGGGGGATGCCCACGATGCTCTTGATGCCCTCGTCGGCGGCGGCCTGACGGTATTGCACGTTGGGGTCCTGCCCCACGTCGCGCACCACCACGGGGGCGCGCTGCAAGGTCTCGCCCAGGCTCTTGTGGGGACTTATGGCGCCCTTGGCCAGATAGGCGGCGCTCAGGCCGTGGGTGGCTGATACTTTTAGCGACTCGTCTCCGGGATCAAAGAGCATCAGGCTGGCGCCCTTGGCCCCGAAAAGGCCAGCCGCGCTCTGGACCACCGCCAGCTGGGTCGGTCCCAGATCAAGCGATCCGTGAATCTTGGTCAGGGACTCCAATAGCCTGCGAGAGTAATCCTGCGTGGACATGGATCTGCTGCCTCCTGACTCCTGGGGTTGCGGCCTGGGATATCCCCGGGCCTCAGGTACCCGGGTTCATCCCGTTGCGCCATACCGCGGACCTGCGGCTGGCCTGGAACGCCTGACGGTTATGGGAGCTGGCCGTGGAGCGGGGAAGTCAGCGTAGTCCTGCTGTAACATGAGCACAAGCGAAATTAGTCACAAAGATGCAGTGGTTAGGCGTCCTGCTGATCTCAGGAGAACACCTTTGCCCCGGCAAAGTCAAGCGGTAGATTGTGCAAAAAAACCGGGGACGGCCAAGCGTCCGGTCCCACCCGGGCCGTCATGCCCCCAGCCGGAAGGCCCGCGCGCCTCAAGGGGCGGCCGGGCCGGGGGGCTGTCCCCAACTAAGCGGGAAAGTTGCTGAAAAAGCGGGCGAGAGGCCGTAGAATACCTGGCAAGATTTTCTTATCCGCCAAGGAGCCCAGCATGTCAGTCCCAGAGCCCACCCATGTCACCAACTTCATCAAGAACATCGTCGAAGAGGACATGGCCTCCAACAAGTGGGGCGGACGGGTGGTCACCCGCTTTCCGCCCGAGCCCAACGGCTATCTGCACATAGGCCACGCCAAGAGCATCTGCTTGAACTTCGGCCTGGCCCGGGACTATGGCGGGGTGTGCCACCTGCGCTTCGACGACACCAATCCGGCCAAGGAGGAGCAGGAGTACATCGACTCCATCCAGCAGGACGTGCGCTGGCTGGGTTTTGAGTGGAATGAAAAGCTCTTCTACGCCTCGGACTATTTCCAGGCCCTGCACGACCACGCCGTCACCCTGATCCAGCGCGGCCTGGCCTATGTGGACGACCAGAGCGCCGAGCAGATCCGCGCCACCCGGGGCACCCTGACCCAGCCCGGCCAGGACAGCCCCAACCGCGACCGCGGCGTGGAAGAGAACCTGGAGCTGTTCGCGGGCATGGTCCGGGGCGACTATCCCGAGGGCTCGCGGGTGCTGCGCGCCAAGATCGACATGGCCCACCCCAACCTGCACATGCGCGACCCCACCCTCTACCGCATCCGCAAGGTGGCTCACCACCGCACCGGCGAGCAGTGGCTCATCTACCCCATGTACGACTACACCCACTGCGTCAGCGACTCCATCGAGGGCATCACCCACTCCATCTGTACCCTGGAGTTCGAGGACAACCGCATCCTCTACGACTGGTTCCTGGACACCCTGGGGCTCTATCACCCCCAGCAGATCGAGTTCGCCCGCCTGAACCTGGAATACACCGTGATGAGCAAGCGCAAGCTGCTCACCCTGGTCAACGAGGGGCTGGTGGACGGCTGGGACGACCCCCGCATGCCCACCATCAGCGGCCTGCGCCGGCGCGGCTTCACGCCCGAGTCCCTGCGCCTTTTCTGCGACCGCATCGGAGTGGGGCGCAAGGCGGCCTGGATCGGCATGGACGTGCTGGAAAAGGCCCTGCGCGACGACCTGAACACCAAGGCCCCCCGGGTAATGGGCGTGCTCGACCCCCTCAAGGTGGTCATCGAGAACTACCCCGAGGGGCAGGTGGAGACCTTGAGCGCGCCCTATTTTCCCGACGACCCGCCGGCCATGGGCTATCGCGAGGTGCCCTTCACCCGCGAGTTGTACATCGAGCGCGACGACTTCATGGAGGACCCGCCCAAGAAGTACTGGCGTCTGGCCCCCGGCCGGGAGGTGCGCCTGCGCTGGGCCTATTTCATCACCTGCACCGAGGTGGTCAAGGACCCGGCCACGGGGCGGATACTGGAGGTGCGCTGCACCTATGACCCGGCCACCAAGGGCGGCAATGCCCCCGACGGCCGCAGCCCCAAGGGCACCATCCACTGGGTATCCGCGCCCGCGGCCCTGCGCGCCCAGGTGCGCCTCTATGACCGCCTGATGAGCGTGCCCCGTCCCGAAAGCGAGGAAGGAGACTTCAAGCGCTTCCTCAATCCCGGCTCCCTGCTCGCCCTGCACGACTGCGCCCTGGAGCCCAGCCTGGCCTCGGCCCAGCCCGGCGGCCGCTTCCAGTTCGAGCGCAAGGGCTACTTCTACCTGGAGCCGGAAAGCTCCGCCCCGGGCAAACCGGTCTTCAACCGCATCGCCACCCTGCGCGACACCTGGGCCAAGATCGTGGAAGGCGGGAAGAAGAAGTGAGAAGAGTTGGGGGGAACCCCTTTTTGCAGCGCAAAAAGGGGTTCCCCCCAAAC
>CAZLSD010000202.1:0-6238 GCA_964561775.1 uncultured Desulfarculus sp.
CTCGATGGTGGGGATTTCCACCACCGCCGCGCCCAGGCGCATGAGCCCCTGGCTCAGCTTGCTGGCCTGGCCCCGGGTGCGGGTGACCAGCACCCGCTTGCCAAAGAGCGGCAGGTTGTCGAACCAGCGCAGCTCATCGCGCAGCCCCACCACCTGCCCCACCACGGTGATGGCCGGGGCTTTGAGCCCGGCGGCCTTGACCAGGCCGGGCAGGGTCTGAAGCGTGCCGGTGATGGTCTCCTGGCGGGGGGTGGAGCCCCAGCGGATGGCCGCGGCCGGGGTGGAGCCGGGCTTGCCGTGGGCCATGAGCTGGCGGCATATCTCGGGCAGGTTCTTGACTCCCATGAGGAATACCAGGGTGCCCAGGCCGGCCAGGGAGGCCCACTTGATGGTGGAGGCCTCCTTGCCCGGGTCCTCGTGGCCGGTGACAAAGGCCACCTCGGTGGTGCAGCGGCGGTCGGTGACGGGGATGCCGGCATAGGCCGGGGCGGCGATGGCGCTGGTCACTCCAGGCACGATCTCGAAGGCGACGCCGGCGGCGGCCAGGGCGCTGGCCTCCTCGCCCCCCCGCCCGAAGACGAAGGGGTCGCCGCCTTTCAAACGCACCACCTGGCGGCCGCTTTGGCCCAGCTTGACCAGCAGGGCGTTGATATCCTCCTGGCCCAGGGTGTGGTCGCCGCCTTTTTTGCCCACATAGACGCGCTCGGCCGCCGAGGGGGCCATCTCCAGCAGGGCGGGGTTGGCCAGGTAGTCGTAGACCACCACCTGGGCCGTGGAAAGCAGGCGGGCGGCCTTGATGGTGATCAGCTCGGGATCGCCGGGGCCGGCTCCCACCAGATAGACCTTGCCGCTCATGCCGGGGCCTTCCCATAGACCTGGGCCAGGATATCCCGGCCGCCCTTGGCCAGCACTTCCTCGGCCACGCGCAGGCCCATGAGGGCGGCCTCCTGGGGCGAGGAGAGCCCCTCGGCGCGGGCCACCCGGGAGCCGTCCAGGCTGGCCACCAGGCCCTTCATCACCACGATGTTCTTTTCCACCCGGGCGTGCCCAGCGATGGGCACCTGGCAGCCGCCCTCCAGGCGGGCCAAGAAGGCCCGCTCGGCGGCCACCGCGGCGGCGGTGGGGGCGTGGTCCAGGCGGCGCAGGCGCTCCACCGTGGGGTGGTCCTCCAGGCGGGCCTCCAGGCCCAGGGCGCCCTGGCCCACGGCGGGCAGCATGAACGACTCGGCCAGGTGCTGGCGGACCTCGTCGTTTATCCCCAGGCGGTTCAAGCCCGCCGCGGCCAGCACCACCCCGTCCAGGTTAAGCTCGCGCATCTTGCGCAGGCGGGTCTCCACGTTGCCGCGCAGGTCGGTGAGCTTCAAGTCGGGGCGGCGCATGAGCAGTTGGGCCTTGCGGCGCAGGCTGCTGGTGCCTATGGTGGCGCCCTGGGCCAAGTCCTCCAGGGCGCGCCCCGTGGGGCTGATGAAGACGTCGCGGGGGTCTTCCCGCTGGCTCACGGCCACCAGGCCCAGGCCGGCGGGCAACTGGGCGGGCACGTCCTTCATGGAGTGCACGGCCAGGTCGGCCTCCCCGGCCAGGAGCGCTTCCTCGATCTCCTTGACGAAGAGACCCTTGCCGCCCACCTGGGCCAGGGGCACGTCCAGGATTTTGTCCCCGGTGGTCTTGATGATCTTGAGCTCCACCTCCAGGCCGGGCTCCAGTTCGCGCAGGGCCTGGGAGACCCAACCGGCCTGGGCCAGGGCCAGCTGGCTGCCCCGGGTGGCGATGACGAGTTTGGCCACGGGCTTGGCTAGTGGCAAGAGGAGCAGGAGCCGCCGGAGCAGGAGGCGCAGCCGCTGCTGGAGGAGACCATCTTGCCCCCGGCGCTCTTGTGGGCGAAGCCGCTCATGAGCCGGTTGACCTTCTTGCTGTTGCAATGAGGGCAGTCCACCTGCTCGTCCTGGCGGAACACCAGGCACTCGAAGTCCTTCTTGCACTTTTCGCAGCGGTACTCGTAGATGGGCATGGTCCTGATCCCGTTTGGCGGCGGCGCGTGGACGCCTGGAATATAAAAAATCTCACCCCAAGGCGGGGGTTTCTTCTTGAAGCTTAAGGCCGGCGGCGCGAACCGGCAAGCCCGCGTGCGGCTTTCTAGGCCAGGCCCTCGCGCACCATGGCCAACAGCAGGGGCAGGTTGATCTCGTGATGGCCGGTGATGGAGATGCCCCGGCCACCGGTTAGCACCGGCCGGTGCACCACGTTGGTCTGCGGCCGGTAGTGGCGGATCATGTCCAGGTTCACCGTGGTGAAGTCCTTGGCCTGGCACCCCAGGTTGCGGGCGGCGCTCAAGGCCTTCAGGAACACCTCGGGCAGGATGACCGCCGAGCCCACGTTCAAGAACACCCCGCCCTTCAAGTCGCCCACCTCGGCCACGAAGAGGCGGAAGTCTAGGTGGCTGGCCTGGCCGGTGGCCGCGCCGTCGAAGCTGGGGTGCATGTGGATGATGTCCGCGCCGATGGCCACGTGGATGGTGGCGGGGATGTCCAGGCGGGCGGCGGCGGCCAACAGCGAGAGCCCCAGGTTGGCCGGGGCGGCGGCGTTTATGGCCTGGCCCACGGCCCGGCCCAGGCCCAGTTGGGGGGCGGCGGCCACGGCCTGGTTGATGAACTCGCCGGTCTGGCGGGCGGTGCCGAAGCTGCCGTCGGCCAGGGCCTCGGCCACGTCCTCGCTGGTGTGGCCGGACAGAGCCATCTCCACGTCGTGGATCATGCAGGCCCCGTTGAAGGCCATGCCGGTCAGGATGCCCCGCTCCATGGCGTCGATGAGAATGGGGCTCAAGCCCACCTTGATGACGTGGGCGCCCATGCCCAGGATCACCGGCCGGCCGGTCTGGCGGGCCTGGACCATGGCTCCGGCGGCGGCGCGCAGGTCGTCGGCGGCCAGCACCCGGGGCAGGCCGGAGACGAAGTCGGCCAGGCTGCCGCCGGGGCGCCAGGGGCGTCCCAGCATGTTGGTCTCGACCTTGGAGGGGCGTATTTCCAGGTCGCAAAGCTTGAGCTTGCCCAGGTCCGCGGGAGGTATGGTCATTGAGAACGTCCAAAGAGTTTTAGGTCCACCAGTTCGCAGAGGATGTGGATGGCCAGGCCGTGCACCTCCTGGATGCGCGGGGTCTCCTCGCTGGGCGCGCAGATCAGCACGTCGCACAGAGAGGCCATCTCCCCGCCCTGGCGGCCGGTGAGCCCGATGGTGACCAGCCCCTGGGAGCGGGCGACGGCCAGGGCGCGGATCACGTTGGGGGAGCGGCCAGAGGTGCTGATGCCCAGGGCCACGTCGCCCATCTGGCCCAGGGCCTTGACCTGCTTGGAGAACACCTCGTCAAAGCTGTAGTCGTTGCCGATGGCGGTGATGACGCTGGTGTCGGTGGAAAGCGCCAGGGCGGGCAGGCCCGGGCGTTCCAGCAGGAAGCGGTTCACGAACTCCCCCGCCAGATGCTGGGCATCGGCGGCCGAGCCCCCGTTGCCAAAAACCAACAGCTTCTTGCCGGCGCTTAGAGCGGCGGCGATGGCTTGGGCCGCCTCCACCACCTGGGGCAGTCCGCTGGAGGCGAACTCTTCCTTGGCGGCGATGGAGCGGCGCAGGCTGGCGCTGGCCAGGTCGAACATAGCGATTTCTCCGCTAAGTGTGGCCGGTTGGAAGGCTTAACCTAACTTCGGGCCTGGCATATGTCAAGAGCGCCCTCCCTTGGGGCGGCGGCCCGAGCGGGCGCGCAACAGCAGGCGCAAGGGCGCATGGGTTATGCCCAGGGCCTGGCGCAGCTCGTTGGTCAGGTAGCGCTGATAGGAAAAGTGCACCGCCTGGGGGTCGCTGACCACCAGGGCCACCGTGGGCGGGCGCACCGCCACCTGGGCTCCATAGTAGAACTTCAGCCGGCGGCCTTTGGCCATGGGCGGGGCGTGGCGGGCCAGGATGCCCTCCAGGGCCTGGTTCAAGGGGCCGGTGGCCATGCGCCGGTTCAGGTCGGCCCAGACCTGGTCCACGGTGGGCAAGATGCGGCCCAGGCCCTTCTTGGTCAGCGCGCTCAGGTTCAGGATGGGAGCCCAGGGCGCGAAGGCGCTCACCCGCTCGGCCTGGTCCTTGGCCCGCTTCTGGGTCTCGGGGTCGTTCTTTAGCAAATCCCACTTGTTGAAGATCACGATCAGGCCGCGCTGGGCTTGCAGCACCTGCCCCATCAGGTTCAGGTCCTGGTCGGCCAGCCCCTGGGCGGCGTCCACCAGGGCCAGGGCCAAGTGGCAGCGCTCCAGGGCGCGCAGGGAGCGGAACACCCCGGCCTTTTCCAGGCCCTGCTCCACCCGCCCCTGGCGGCGGATGCCGGCGGTGTCCACCAGCACGTATTGGCGGCCCTCCCGCTCCAGGGGGGTGTCGATGGCGTCGCGGGTGGTGCCGGGCACCGGCGAGACCACCACCCGGGGCGCGCCCACCAGGGCGTTTAAAAGCGAGGACTTGCCCACGTTGGGCCGGCCGATCAAGGCCACCCGCACGGGAAACTGGCTCTCTTGGCCCTCGGCGGGTTCTTCATCCTCGGGCTGGGGCGGGGGCAGCACCTTGAGCAGGTGCTCCACCATGTCGCCGATGCCCAGGCCGTGGGCCGAGCTGATGAAGTGCAGTTCCTCCACGCCCAGGGCCTGGAACTCCTGGGCCGAGTTCTCCTGCTCCGGGCCGTCCACCTTGTTGACCGCGAAGAGCACCGGCTTGGCCGTGCGGCGCAAGGCCCGCACCACCTCCTGGTCGGCGGGGTTCAAACCCGCCCGGCCGTCGGCCAAGAAGAGCACCGCGTCGGCCTCCTCCAGGGCCAGCTTGATCTGGGCGTGCACCTCGCTGGCAAAGGCCTGGTCGGCCGGCGGGTCGAACCCCCCGGTGTCCACCAGCAATATGGGCCGCCCCTCCAGCAGGGCCTCGCCATAGAGCCGGTCGCGGGTCACGCCGGGGAGGTCGTGGACCAGGGCCTGGCGGGTCTTGGTCAGGCGGTTGAACAGGGTGGACTTGCCCACGTTGGGGCGGCCCACGATGGCCACGATGGGCCTCATGCCGGAGCTCCTTCCTGGGGCGAGAAAAGTTCAGGGCCCGGCTGGGCGGGCAGGGCCGCCGCCAGGGCCGTCAGGGCCGCGTAGCCGTTCAGGGGCGGGGCGGCCAGGAGCCGGCGCAAGGTCATGAGCGCTGGGCGCGCATAGGCCGCGAAATGGGCGCGGCCCCGTTTACGGGTCAAAAAGGCATAGGCCCCCAGGGCCTGCATGACCCGGCTCAAGCTGACATAGGGCCAGCCCTCCAAGAGCGCCCCCACGTCCAGGGGGGCGATGTGGGCGCGGCGCTCGATGTAGCGGTCCAGCAGGCGGGCGCGCAGGCCCCAGGGCAGGTCCAGGTAAGGGTCGTGCAGGAGCGCGGCCAGGTCGTATTGGGCCGGACCCAGGCGGCCGCCCTGGAAATCCACCAGCCCCGGACCCTGCCCCGCCGGGCGCGCCATGATGTTGCGGCTGTTGAAGTCGCGGTGGACAAAGCCCCAGGGCTCTGCCTGCCCGGCCCGGCGGCAGATATCGTCCAGTTCGGCCCCCACCCCCGGCGCGGCCTTCTCCGGCGCGATCCCGCAGGCCCCGGCCACGAATTCGGCCAGGAAGTAACCAGCCTCGCGCTGGCGCAGGAAAGCCGGGTCCAGGGCCGCGCCGTCAAAGCAGAAAGCCGTGTCCAGGCCCAGGCCGCCCTGGACCTGCAAGCGGGCCAGCACCGCCAGCACCGGGTCGTAGATGGCAAAGAGCGCCTCTTCGTCCCCGATGCGTTCCAAGGCCATCTCCTGCAAGCAACGCCGGCCCAGGTCCTCCATGAGCACCCGGCCGGCCTCCCTGTCCGCGGCCAAGACCCGGGGCACGGGCAGGCCGTGGGCCCCCAGGTGGCCGGCCAGATAGAGCCAGGCCGCCAGTTCGGGCGGGTTGTCCGGGCTCTCCATGAGCACCAGGGAGAGCCCCCCGGCCTCCAGGCGATAGAAGCGCCGGGGCGAGCCGTCCACGGGAAGGGGCGCGATTGCCGCCTCCCCTGGGTCGCCGCCGGGCCAATGCCCGCGCGCCCACTGGGCCAAATCGCGTTGACTCTCATCAGGCATGGGCCCCTCCCCGGATGTGGCCTTGGGCCACGAATCCATCTCCCAGCACCGCTTCTTCCACTTGCGCCCCGCTTTCCACCCGCGCCCCGGGCAGGAGCAGGCTGTCTT